>QHUQ01000219.1:19890-27911 GCA_003221985.1 Gemmatimonadota bacterium
AGTTTGTCGCCGACGGGGGAAATCAGCGACCGGCCCCCTAGTCAGCGGTACCCGGCGGCTTGCAGGCTGAACAGCTCGGCGTAGAGCCCGCCGCGCGCGACCAGCTCGTCGTGCGTGCCGTCGTCCACCAGCTCGCCGCTCTTCAACACGAGGATGCGGTCCGCCATGCGCACCGTCGAAAACCGGTGTGAGATCAGCACCGCCATCCGTCCTTTCGTCAGCTCGGCGAACCGCAAAAAGACCTCGTACTCCGCGCGCGCATCGAGCGCGGCCGTGGGCTCATCCAGAATCAGCACCTGTGCGTCGCGCATGTACGCGCGCGCCAGCGCCACCTTCTGCCACTCTCCGCCCGACAGCTCGACGCCGTTGTCGAATCGCTTCCCCAGCATCTGGTCATAGCCCTGCGGTACGCGCTGCACGACGGAGTCCGCCCGGCTGCGCTGCGCGGCTTCGCGGATACGGGCATCGTCACCCAGTGCGTCGATCTGACTGACGCCGATGTTCTGGCGGAGGCTCTCCAGGTCGTAGTCACGCAGGTCGACGCCATCGAGTAAGACGCGGCCCTCGTCGGGATCGTACAGGCGGGCGAGCAGCTTCACCAATGTCGTCTTCCCCGCCCCATTTTCTCCGACCAACGCGATCCGCTCGTGCGGCTCGAATGCAAACGTCAGGCCGCGCACCGCCCAGCGCTGCGAGCCCGGGTAGCGGAAGCCCACCTTCTCGAAGCGGAATCCCGAGACGAGCGGGCGCGGCACGGCGCGGGCGCCCGGTTTCGACGTTACCGTCGGCTGCACGTCGAAGAAGGTGAACAAATCGCTCAGATAGAGGCTCTGTTCGTAAATCGACGAGAGCGCGATCAGCACGCTCTGGATCAGCCCTCGACTCGAGCGGAACGAGCCGGCCAGGAACGTCAGCGTGCCGATCGTGAAGTCGCCCATCACCGCGCGATAGATGATGACGGCGTACGCGCCGTAGTACCCCAGCGTCCCGAGCGTCACCAGCAGCGTCGAGACGATGTTCCGGCGAATCGCAAGCTGCTTGTTCTCCTGGTAAAACTTCTCGGACAGATCGGCGTAGCGACCCACCAAAAAATCCGACAGGCCGAACAGCTTGACTTCCTTGGCGGACTCGTCGGAGGCACCCATGTAGCGCAGATAGTCGAGCAGCCGACGCTCCGGCGTCCACTTGAAGAGCAGCGAGTAGCCGAGCGAAGCAAAATGCGCTTCGCCGAGGAAAGCGGGCAGCACCGCGACGGTCAGGAGCAGCAGTAACCAGGGCAATTGGACGAGCAGCACGCTCGCCAACGAGATCAGCGTGATGAGGTCTTGTGCCGTCCCCAGCAGCAGCGTGAACAGGCCGATGCGGCCGACGGTCTGGCGGCGGGCGCGCTCGAGATGATCGTAGATCTCGGCGTCCTCGAACTGGGCGATATCGAGCGTGGCGGCGTGCCGCATGAGGCGCACGCTCAGCCGGTTGGCGAACAAATCGCCGAGCAGGCTCTCGAGCAGGGACGAGAGCCGCGCCAATCCCTCGCCCACCACGGCGATGCCCAGTTCTAGTGCGACGAGGCCGGCGAGATGCCACCAATTCGGCGTGCCGCCGCCGTGCACGGCGGCGACGCCGGCGATGACACCATCGATGATGAGCTTGCCGATCCAGAGGACGGCGACGGGAATGAGGGACCGGATCGCCCGCAGCACCAGGATGGAGACCGTGTAGCCGCGGTGCGTTTGGAACACGAGGCGCACGAGCGGGGGCACGTGCTTCAGGGCGGCGAGGCGCTCACCCCAGGTGGGCGGCGCGTCGGGGCTGGCGCCCTGAGCGGCACGGGCCGCGCGATACAGCCGCCGTTTGCCCATCGCGTTAACTTCGCTCAGACCGAGACGTCAGACCAGACGCATGCCGCCATCTCCGATTCCTGGGGGCCATTCGCCGCTAGGCGGCGATGACACCGTCGGATCCGCCGTCGCGGATCGTCAACCAGTCGGTGCGCACGCGATCCCATTCCTGGATCACGAGTCCCTGGTCTTCGAACAGCGCCCGGATCTGGCTCGGGCCGAAGCCCGCGATCTCCTCGAGAATCGGCACCAGTACCGACAGCGCGTCGTCGCTGATCACGGTACGCTTGGCGATCTGGGCGATTTCGCGCGCCTCGGACGCGGCGATCGTGAAGCCATCCCCGCGGTTCACGTGCAGCATCACCGGAATGTCGGACTGCCCGTCGCCGACGTAGACGACCTGGTCGCGCGGCACCACGTGGCGTGCGCGGATCTCTTCCACCGCCGCGACTTTCCCGTAGCCGGCCGCGACGCGGGTGAGAGGACCGATCTTGCCGCCGTCCGCCGAGAACTGGAAGCGCGTGCCGACGACGTGATCGGCCGGGACGATACCTTCGAGCGCCGCAAGCACGACCTCCTCGGGCGCCGCCGAGATCACGTAGAAATCGAAGCGGTGCCCGTCGATACCCTGCGCGAGCATCTGCGCGAGCAGCTCGACGTTCCGCTTGAGGCGGACCCGGCGGCCGACTTCCAGGAGATCGTTGCGTGTGACGCGGGCGTACTCCGGATCGTGCGCCAGCAGGTACGCCAGCTCGGCGCCCTGTTGCACGAGATTGAGCTGCGACAATGCCGCCACGCGCTCGCGAAAGCTCGTGATGCCCAGCATCTCGCTCAGCACGATGCCGGAATCGTTGAAGCTCAACGTCTGATCGAAGTCACTTGCCAGCAGGTAATGCCTCTTCATCCACATCTCCCTTTGTTGAATCCCTCACACGAAAAAGGCCCGCTCCATCTGCGCGCGGGCCGTCGTCTGAGTTGCGACCATCTGCATCGCGTCAGCTAACGCCCGCCTCCCCGGTTGGGTTCCCGGTGTGGAGCATCTTTGGATTGCAGGCGCAGAACGTCATGGGCACAAGGTACAAACGCGAGGCCGTCGCGGTCAACTCCGCGGCTGTCACAGGTGCGTCACACCTATGGTTGTGCGACCTCGGCTGCTGTGATCGCAAGCACCAGCCGCTCGGCTTTCCGGACGGCGGTGACGGTCGTGGCGGCGCCGATGCGCTCTCCAGTCAGCAGTCGATGCAGATCGTCGATCCCATGGACCGGTTGCTCATCGAACGCGACGATGATGTCCCCAACCTGGAGGCCCGCGCGCGCCGCCGGACTCCCGCCTTCGACCGTCGTGATCAGGACGCCGCCGGGCTGGATGAGTCTGTGCGCGCGCACCGCGAGCCGCGGCAGCGAAACGTTCTGCCCGCCGACACCGATGCGCGCGCGGCGCACGTGCCCGAACGCGATCAGCTGTCCCACGACGAGCTTCACCGTGTTGACGGCGACGGCGAAGCAGATCCCCTGCGCGGGGAGAATCACCGCCGTGTTGACGCCGACGACCTGCCCCCGCGAATCGAGCAGCGGGCCACCCGAGTTGCCGGGATTGAGCGCGGCGTCCGTCTGGATGACGTTGTCGATCAAGCGGCCCGAGACGGACCGAAACGACCGCCCCAGCGCACTCACGACGCCCGCGGTGACGGTGCTCTGAAATCCCAGGGGATTGCCGATCGCGATGACGACCTGCCCGACCCGCAGCGCGGCCGAGTCGCCCAACGGCGCGGCGGCTTGCGACGACACGTCGACGCGCAGCACGGCGAGGTCGGTGTCGGGATCATCCCCAACCAGCTCGGCGCGCAAACGCCGGCCATCGGCAAACGCGACGTCCGTCTTCGTCGCACCGTGCGCGACGTGACTGTTGGTGAGAATGAAGCCGTCCGGCGTGAAGACAAACCCCGAGCCGTGGCCCCCCCCCCGATCTTCTCGTGCTGATCCGCCGCGACGCCGGTGTTGCACTTCTACACTGACGACCGCCGGTGCCAGTCGCTCGACGACTCCACTGACTGCACGAGAATAGGCATCCAACAACTCGTCATCGGCCGGAGCGCTCGGGAGCGCGGCCGTGGGCTGATCGCCGTGCAGATCGCTGGCGGCCAGGATTGGAAACGTGGTCATGCCTCAGGAACGCCGTGCGGTTCCCGAACCGATATATTCGTGCTCCATGCGAGACGCCTTGCAGGCGCTGCTGCGTCAAGCCAGCGACGCCAAGCGCTCCGCCGACTTCTGGCGTGCGGCCGCCGCCATTCTGAGCGAGTGGGCGGGCGGCGCGCGCCTGGCCATCCGCTATCAGGGAATCAACGAGAGCGGGGCAGTCAGCGCTGGAACCGACGACCGCTCGGGGAAGAATCTCGCGGCCGAGTGGCGCGACCCCGACGGGCGGCACGTGGAGGCGAATCTGGCGGGCGCACCGCCGTCGCTGCCGGAGTCGGAGCTCGAGGCGGCGATCGAATTCGCCTCGCGCCTGGCGGTGATGGTCGGACGGCGTGCCGCGCTGGAGCGCGAGCGGCAGCTCGGCACGTTTGTGGTCGAGCTGGCGCGCTGGCTGCTCGCGGCGCCCGAGACCCAGCTGTTGCTGCGCTACACACTGCAGAGTCTGATGGAATTGGTCGAAGCGCAGGGCGCGTTCGTCGCCCTGAAGCAACCCGACGGCGAGACCCTGCGTCTGTCCCCCGCCCTCGGCGAAGCGGCGCCGGTCGAAGGGCTGGTCATGGGACTCGGGAGCAGCGCCACCGGCCGCGTGGTGCGGACCGGCGAGGCGCTGATCACGCCGGACGTGCGCGCCGAAGCCGATGCCAGCCCGATCGCCACCAAGCTCGCCGAGGGCGTGCGCGCCGCGCTCATCGCGCCGCTCCGCACATCGCAGGGGACGGTCGGCGCTGTGGGATTGGTGCGGTTTCAGGCGGCCGGCGCAAGCACACCGCCCCCGCCTTTTAGTCTTCACGATCTCCACTATGTCTCGGCGGTCGCCGCTCACATTGCCGGCGGCATCGAGCTTTCGGAAGCGGTCGCCGCGACGCGCGCCGCCGCCGACCGCGCGCGCGCGATGGTGGATGCGAGCCCGTTGCCCATGGCCCTCGTCGACACCGCCGGGACGGTGCGGCAGGTCAACGACGCGGCGCTCCAGGTGTTCGGCGTCAAAACGACCGACGCGGCGGTCGGCCGCCATCTGGAGAAGCTCGGCCTCTCGCCCAGCGGCCTCACCGTGCGGCTCATGCTGCAAGGCCGGCAGCAGGGCGAGCCGTGGCATGGTCGCGTGCTCGTCACCCAAGAAGGCGGCGAACGCCGCATCTGCGATTGCACAGTCACCGACCTGCGCGGCCTCGGGTCGCAGGATCTGCTCGTCGCGCTGTACGATCGCACCGACGAGCTGCGCGCGCAGCGCGAGCTGATCGCGCGCGAAAAGCTCGCCACGGTCGGCGAAATCGCCAGCGGCGTAGCCCACGAGGTGAACAACCCGCTCGCGGCGATCCGCATGGAGGCGGAAATGCTGGGCCGCTCCACGCAGGACAGCGAGGCGAGCACGGCCGCCGCGACGATCGTGCGGGAGGTGGACCGCGCGGCGCGCATCGTCCGCAGCCTGCTCCGGCTCGCGCGCCGCGCCGACATCACCCCGGTTCGCATCCAGCTCAACGAGCTGGTCCGGGACGTAGCGGAAATTCGCCAGCGGGTGCTGCGCGCCGACAACATCGAGGTGCGCACGCGGATGGATCAGGGCGCGGAGGCGGTGCTGGGGCTCGGCCAGGAGCTGCAGCAGGTCGTCATCAACCTCGTGACCAACGCCGAGCACGCCGTGCGCGGGCGTCCCCACGCGGTGATCGAGCTGGCTACGGAGGCACGCCAGGACTGGGTGCGTTTGACCGTCGAAGATTCGGGGCCCGGCGTCCCGCCCGACGTGCGTAGCCGGATCTTCGATCCCTTTTTCACGACCAAGAGTCCCGATGAAGGATCGGGGCTCGGGCTCTCAATCTGTCAGCGGGTCGTGGCGGAAGTGGGCGGCCGCATCTGGCTGGAGGATTCGGAGGCGCTGGGCGGCGCGAGATTCGTCGTCGAGCTGCCCGCCGCCCCGATTCGAGGCGACGCCATCGGCTGAGCGTCAGGCTTCCAGTATCTGGCGGCGGTACAGCGCAATGGCGGCCAGCCCATACACGCCGATCGCCAGCAGCAGCGCGCCGAGCGGCCAGTGCGGACCGAGTTGCCAGATGCCCGCGGCCACGTACCCGATGCTCGCCAGGAGACCCAGTCCCAGCACTTCTTTTCGCGCCATCAGGATGCCGAACACATATCCCCAGCTGAAGCCCGCGAGGCCGAGGAAGATGACGGCATTGGGAAAGATTTTCGTGGGATCGATGAGATTGAGGCCGCCCGCAAAGGCGCAGAACAAACCGATGACCGTATGCGTTGCGAGGTGGAGCGCCAGCGGCAGGGGCAGCGTGCCCATTTTGTTGAAGGTCATGCGATAATAATACCAGCCATGCAGGTGACGCGCACGTATCTCGAGCTGCATACCCGCGGCCAGTTCAAGGACGCGTTTGGATCATTTTCGGCCATCGCGATCGCCCGCGCCTCCAAGCCGCTTCCCGAGCTCTACCGGATGTGCTATCGCACCGTGGGCGAGGCGTTCCACTGGCGGGACCGCTGGGACTGGAGCGACAAGGAGATCGCCGCTCACCTTGGCGATCCCGCGATTCAGTTATTCGTCGCGACGCGCGGGGCCGCGAAGAAGAAGGTGAAGCTCGCCGGCTGGTACGAGCTGCGGCGGGTCGCCGAGGACGATTCGGTGGAGATCGCCTACTTCGGCATCGTCGCTGCCGAGTTCGGGCACGGTTTTGGGAAACATCTCCTATCCAGCGCGGTACGTGACGCCTGGGCGGTCGAGCCACGGCGCGTGTGGCTGCATACCTGCACCCTGGATCACCCCAATGCGCTGCCGAATTACGTCGCGCGCGGTTTCACGCCTTATCGCACCGAAACGTACGAGGTAGATTCCCGCCCGTGACTTTCAACTGGACGTTCCAGCTCACGCGCAAACGCAAGGTCATCATCGCGGGGATTATCCTCACCCCCATCCTGATCTTCGCGCTGTACACCTGGTCCGCCCTCAGCTGGAGCTACTCGGAGGGAGAGCGCGCCGGTTTCGTGCAGAAATTCTCGAATCGCGGGTGGCTGTGCAAGACGTGGGAGGGCGAGCTCGCGATGGTTTCAATGCCGGGCACCAATCCCGAGAAGTTTTATTTTACGGTGCGTGATGAGGCCGTGGCGGAGCACATCAATCAGTCGCTCGGCAGACGCGTGGCTATTACGTATCAGCAGCACAAGGGCATCCCGACGACGTGCTTCGGCGAGACGGAGTATTTCGTGGTCGCCGTGAAGGTGCTGCCGCAATGAGCGCGAACAGCTTCGGCAGCCGCGCCACGCTGAAAGCCGGAAAGCGCAGTTACGAAATCTTCCGGCTCGATGCGCTCGAGCGGCGCGGTCTTCCGGTCGCGCGCCTCCCCTACTCGCTCAAGATCCTGCTCGAAAACCTGTTGCGGCGCGAAGATGGCCGCGTGGTCCCGCCGGCGGACATCGAGAAGCTGGCGCGCTGGGACCCGCGCAAACTGCCGGACGAGGAAATCGCGTTCATGCCGGCGCGCGTGCTGCTCCAGGACTTCACCGGCGTGCCCGCGGTCGTCGATCTCGCGGCGATGCGCGACGCCATGGTCACCATGGGCGGCGATCCCAAGCGGGTGAACCCGCTGCTCCCCGCCGAGCTGGTGATCGACCACTCGGTGATCGTGGACGAGTTCGGCACGCCCACGGCGTTCCAGATCAACGCCGACCTCGAGTTCCAGCGCAACCGCGAGCGCTACGCGCTGCTGCGCTGGGCCCAGAAGACGTTCCGCGGCTTCCGCGTCGTCCCGCCCGACACCGGCATCGTCCACCAGGTGAACCTCGAGTACCTGGCGCGGGTTGTGTTTACTACTGAGGGCGACGCGCCACAGGCGTACCCCGACACGCTCGTCGGCACCGACTCTCACACGACGATGATCAACGGCCTGGGCGTGCTCGGCTGGGGCGTCGGCGGGATCGAAGCCGAAGCCGCCATGCTCGGCCAGCCGGTGTCGATGCTGATCCCCCAGGTGGTGGGCTTCCGGC
>QHUQ01000051.1 GCA_003221985.1 Gemmatimonadota bacterium
AGACGTCGCCGGCGACGAGCAGCTGCGGAACGGCGCGCTTCACCGCGCGGATCGCCTGCTGCACGATCCCCTGCTCGTCGTGCGCTTCCGAGCCGGTGGCGTCTTTCGCGGCCGGAATGCCGAACAGGATGATGCCGCCGAGCCCCAGCGACGCCGCGCGCTCGGCCTCCTGCACCAGGACATCGACGGAGAGCTGGGCGACACCGGGCATCGCCTCGACCGGGCGCCGCAGGCCTTCACCGTGCGCGACAAACAGGGGCCAGATCAGCTGCGACGGAACGACGTGCGTTTCCTGCACCAGACGGCGCAGCGCCGGCGTGCGGCGCAGCCGGCGCATGCGACGGATCGGGAATTGGGCTGAGCTCATCGGGCGAGTAAGGTGGCCGCGCCCTCAGCCAGGAGCAAGCGCGCGACGACTTCACCGGCAGCACCGGGGCGTTTCGGAACGAGATCCGCAGACGCTGTAAGCTGGGACGCACCGTCCCGCTCTGTGACGCGTCCGTAGAGACGATTGCCGTCCACCCACGCAGCTACCGGCGCCTGGCAGCCTCCGCCGAGCTCAGCGAGCAGCGTGCGCTCCGCCCCGACCGCAGCGGCGCTGACCGGATCATGCAGCGCTTGCAAAGCTTTTCGCGTCGTCTTGTCATCGTCCCGAATTTCTATGCCGAGGGCGCCCTGCCCCGGTGCCGGCATCACGTCGAGCGGGTCGATCGCCGCGCCCTTGCCGCCGAGACCCAGTCGCTCGAGCCCCGCGATCGCGAGCAGCGCCACGTCCAGACCATCGCGCGATTCGACTTTACGAACACGCGTCGGGACGTTGCCACGCAATGGCACGACCTCGAGATCGGGGCGCAGAAAACGAACTTGGGCGATGCGGCGCAGGCTCGACGTCCCGACCCGCGTGCCCGCCGGCAGATCGGTGAGTGAGGTGCCGTTGACCAGCGCTTCACGGGGATCGTGGCGCGGCGGAACCGCGGCGAGGACCAGACCGTCCGGGAGTCTCGTTGGCAGGTCCTTCAGAGAGTGGACGGCGACGTCGATACCTCCGTCCAGCAGGGCCTGTTCGATTTCCTTGGTGAAGAAGCCCGTGCCCTCGAGCTCGTGCAGCGGCCGGTCCACCTCGGCATCGCCTTGAGTCCTGATCACGACGATCTCCGCGCGGACACCGTTCGCCGCCAGGCGGTCCCGCACCCAGTCAGCCTGCCAGCGCGCCAGCTGGCTGCCGCGCGTGCCGATCCTCACGGGAACCGCCGAGCGAGCGACTCCACGAGGCCGGGAACAGTATGCGGCTCGGCTTCGATGATTTCCCGCAGACCCAGCTCTCGGGCGGTACCCGCCGTGATGGGACCGATCGTCGCGGCGACGAATCGTCCCGAGGTTGCGGCGGCGCGCCCCACGAGGTCGACGAAGCAGCGGACCGTGGAAGACGAGGTGAACGTGACGGCATCGATGCGGCCGCGCGTGATCTCGGCCGCCAGCGCGCTGAGGTCGGTCTGCAGCGGTACGGTGCGATACACGGCGATGGTCTCGACCTCCGCGCCGTGCGCCCGCAAGCCGGCCGCGAGCGCCTCGCGCGCATCCTCGGCAGCGGGAATCAGCACGCGGGCGCCGACGAGCGAGCCGCCGCTGCGCTGAATCAGCGCGTCTGCCAACGCTTCCGCGACGAATTCATCGGGCACGAGGGCCGGCGCGAGACCCCGCACCGCGAGTGCGTCCGCCGTGACGGAGCCAATGGCGGCTACGCTGGTGGATGAGAAGACGCGGGGGGTGAGTCCCCAGGCGACGAGACGATCGAGGACCACTTGCACGGCGTTCTGGCTAGTGAACACGACCCAGCGATACGCCGAAAGGCCGGTGAGCGCGGCGCGCAGCGCGCCGAGATTCTCGAGCGGCTGAATGCGGATCACGGGCGCCAGCACCGGCTCGGCGCCACGCGCTTCCAGCGCCCGCGCCAGCTCACCGGCTTGCTCGCGCGCGCGCGTGACCACGATGCGGCGCCCTTTCAACGATGCCATGCGCCGTTGCAATCTCACCGTGGCTCTCCCCATTATCAAGCAATGCTCCGGTCACTTCGCGCTGCGCTGGCCCGCTTTTGCGCGCGCCGCGCCGCCGCCTGCCAGCGCGATGCCCCGCACCGCGCCCTTGCCTGGCTCCGGCTCGGCTGCAAGCTCGCACCCGGCTTCGCCGACACCTTTCCCGCGCTCGTGCACCTGTCGCGGGCGCTCGATGACCGATGGGGCGCGGTCGAGGCCGCACGCGCCGCCAGCATTCGCTTCCCCGACCATGCCGATGCCTGGATGTTGCTGGGCGAGGCGCTGCAGATGGTGTTCCGGCAGGATGAGGCGCTCGGCGCGTTCGAGCAGGCGCTGGCGCTGGAGGAACGCGCCGATGCCGCCATGGCTGCCGGCACGCTCTACCAGCGCGTGGGGCAGTTTCCCGAGGCGGCGGCCCGCTTCGCGCGCGCGTACGCCGCAGGTGGCGGAGCCACGGCGCTGTGGAACAACGCGCAGGCGCTCTACGATGCGGGAGATCACGGCGCGGCCGACGAGGCGCTCAATCTGTGGGCGACACAAGTGCCGGATGGGCACGAGCGCCTGCCCCAGGCGCGCGCCGAGTTACGGGCGAAGGCTGCGGCGCGCGCGCAGGTACAGTGACAGCGCGTAACCCACGATGATCACGGCGGCCACCACGTACGCCGCGATCATGTAGCCGCCGTTCTCAGGCATGTCCTTGTGCCCCCTCGCCCGCCGCTTCCAACTGCTCACCCAAATAACTCAGCGCGTACCGCTGGACCACAAAACCCACATAGAGCAGCGTGAACACGCCGACCGAAAACAGCGACGTGACGACCATGCTCCCGGGCATCGATGGAGGACTCGGCTTCATCATGATTGGCATCGGGTGCAGCGTAGGAAACAGGTAGACGCTGAAGTGAATGAAGGGCACCAAGCACATGCCGCAGATGCCGAGCACCGCCGCATAGCGAGCTCTGGTAGCCGGATCCCCCACCGCGCTGCGCAGCAGCAAGTACCCGACATAAAGAAGGAAGAGGAACAGCATGGACGTCAGCCGCGCATCCCACGTCCACCAGGTTCCCCAAATCGGCTTCCCCCAGATCGGGCCCGTCGTGAGTACGACACCCGCAAACACGATTCCGACTTCGGCCGACGCCGCAGCGAAGCGGTCCAGCCGAGGATCCTTCAGGAAGAGATAGAACGCACTGGCGAGGCCGACGAGCACTATCGCCGTTTCCGTCCAGATCGCTGCAGGGACGTGAAGGTAATAGATCTTCTGCGCGAGTCCCTGCAGCCGCTCGACGGGTGTGAACACCAGCGCGCGTATGTAGACCCCAACCAGTAACAGCAAGGCGATGCCCGTAATCCATCGCCCGACCCGCAGCATTCTCATTCGTTCACCGTGGCGGGAAACAGCAGCAGCGCGATCGTAACGAACACGACGTCATAGACCGCCAGCATGTTAAGCCAGCCCGCCACCTCGCTCAAGGGACGGCTCGCGAGCAGGCGTCCGGTCGCGAGCACCGCCCACCACAGTGGTAGAATCATGAACGGCAACAACAACACGGGCAGCAGCAGCTCGGCAAAGCGCGTGCGCACGGTCATCGCGCTGAACAACGTACCGACCGCGACGAATCCCACCGTTGCGAGCGCGATGGTCGCGGCGAGCGGCCCGAGAAATGGCAGCACCGGCACATTGAAGAAGAGCGCCAGCAACGGCAGCCCAATCAGCTCGATCGTCGCCACGAAGGCCAGATTCGCGATCAGCTTACCGAGATAGATGCTGCCGCGGCCGATTGGCGCCAGCAGCAGCCCTTCGAGCGCCTGGTTCTCGAGCTCGAGTTGAAAGGCCCGGTTCAAAGCCAGAATCGCCGCAAAGGTGAAGGTCACCCATAAGATGCTTGGCGCCAGGTCGAAGTTGGAAACCGCAGTCGGGTCGTGGCCGAATTGGAACACCACGAACACGAGCACGACGAAGACGGCGACCGAGACAATCGCCGTGCGCGAGCGGAACTCCACACGCAGGTCCTTCGAAGCGACGGCCCAGGCGTGGCGGAGCAGGTCAGGCGATCGCATTGCGATAATCCTCGGCCACCTGCGCCGGCCCGCGCGCGCCGCGTGGCGCGAAATGCACGAAGCGGCCGGCGCGCATGAATGCGACCTCGGTCGCGAGTCCTGTTCCTTCTTCCACGTTGTGGGTGACCAGCACTGACGCGCGGCCCGCGGCGGCATGCTGGGCGAGCAGGCGGCTGAACGCTTCCGCCGCGGTGCGATCGAGTCCGGTGAACGGCTCGTCCAACAGGAGGACGGCCGGGTCATGCACCAGGGCGCGCGCGATCGCGACGCGCTGGGTGAGACCGCGCGACAGGGCACGCACCGGCCGATCGGCATGCTCGGCGAGACCCAGCCGGGGGAGTAGATCGTGGGGCGGTTGCACGTCGTAGAGCGAAGCCCAGAACCGGAGATTTTCGCGAACGGTAAGCTGGGCGTAGAGTTGGGGTTGATGGCCGATCCAGCCGATGGCGCGCCGGCCGCCGTCCACTTGTGCGCGCCCGCCCTGCGGCTGGATGAGGCCTGCGAGTACTTTGAGGAGCGTGGTCTTCCCGGCCCCGTTGGGACCGAAGACCGCGAGCGTGTGGCCGGGCTGTACGCTGAAGGAGACGTCGTCGAGAGCCGTCACGGCACCGAAGCGATGCCGCAGCCGCTCAGCCAGCAGCATCGATGGCGGCCGCGAGCTCGCTCAGTTCGTAGGGTTTGACGAGGTAGCGGCTGTGCCCCAGGTCGAGCACGTTCATCAGCGGCTCCATGCTCACGTAGGCAGTCGTCACGACGACCGGGAGCGTTGGCCACGTCTCGCGAATGCGTTGCAGCAGCGCGATCCCGTCGGTGTCCGGGAGCCGCATGTCGAGGACCAGGACGTCCGGCGCGAAATTGTTGAGCTGGCGCATCGCCTCGGCGCCGTTGGGCGCATAGGCCATGGCGTACTTGCCCTGGAAGAACCGCTCATAGGAGTATTGCAGAGCGGCTTCATCTTCGACGAAAAGGACCTTCCGCGGCGGCATCGCGCCAATCTACGTCAGGAAACGCCAGTCTCCAATTCAAACAGGTCGTCCAGCTTGGTGAGCACAAGAAGGAAACGCAGCTCTTCGTTGGCGCCCCGCAGGCACACCGTCTGGCGGCGCTCGGCGGCCTTGCGCTGGATCAGCATCAGCGCACCGAGACCGGCGCTGTCGACCGAGCGCGTCCCCGACAGATCGATCACCAGGCGGCCGGCCCCCTCAGCAAGCAGGTCCAGCACCTCCCCGGCGGCGCGGCGAAACGCGGTGCGGGACTCGAGATCGAGCCGCTCCGGGGCCGCCATAGTCTTCTCCATCGGGCGCGTCGACATCAGTGTGTTCTCCATGGGCATTGGTGACATAGCTCCTCCGCTGCCTGCTTATGCCACTCCAATGCCATGTCTGCTAAGACGCGCTGCATCAATTGCTTGGCACAAACTGGTGAGCGCGCTCACCCTTACTTCTTGCCGCAATGCGAGCGGCGCGGTGCAACTTGCTAGAGTCCTCCTCTTCATTAATATCCCGAATCATGGCTACTGACCGGATTGAAACCCTGCTCGACGAGCAGCGACGCTTTCCGCCCCCCGACAGCTTCAAGACCCAAGCGCATGTGCGCGACCTCACACCCTACGAGCGCGCCCGGCGGGACCCGGAAGGATATTGGGCGGACTGGGCGAAGCAACTCGAGTGGAGCCGTCCGTGGACCCAAGTCCTCGACTGGAAGCCGCCCCACGCGAAATGGTTCCTCGGCGGCAAACTCAACGCCTCGGTGAATTGTCTCGACCGGCACGTGCGCGCCGGCCGAGGCGGGCGGGTCGCCCTCATCTGGGAGGGCGAGCCGCCCGGTGAGGTACGGCGCATCACCTACGGCGAGCTGCACGCCGACGTCAACAAGTTCGCGAACGTCCTGAAGGGGCTGGGCGTGGCGCGCGGCGATCGCGTCGCGATCTATCTGCCGATGGTCCCCGAAGTCGCGGTCGCGATGCTCGCCTGCGCGCGCATCGGCGCCGTCCACACGGTGGTATTCGGTGGCTTCTCCGCCGAGTCATTGCGCGACCGGATCAACGACGCCGGCGCGAAGCTGCTGATCACCGCGGACGGAGGCTACCGCCGCGGCGCGATCGTGCCGCTGAAACAGAACGCCGATGACGCCGTCGCCGGGACGCCGAGCATCGAGCACGTAATCGTGCTGCGCCGCACCGGCCAGACCGTTTCGTTCAAGACGGCACGCGATCTCTGGTGGTCGGAGCTGATGGCAAAGGCGGCGCTCGATTGCCCGCCCGAAGCGATGGATGCGGAAGATCCGTTGTACATCCTCTACACGTCGGGCACGACGGGGAAGCCGAAAGGGATTCTGCATACGACCGGCGGCTATCTGACGCACGTCTACGCAACGACCAAATGGGTGTTCGACCTCAAGGATTCGGACGTGTTCTGGTGCACCGCGGACGTCGGTTGGGTCACTGGGCACTCGTACGTCGTCTACGGGCCGCTCGCGCTCGGCGTTACGGAGGTCATGTATGAAGGCGCACCGGACCATCCCGGCAAGGACCGCTTCTGGGCGATCTGCGCGCAGCACGGCGTCACCGTTTTCTACACGGCGCCGACCGCGATCCGCGCATTCATGAAATGGGGGTCGGAGCTCCCCGCGCGTCACGACCTTTCGAAGCTACGGCTGCTCGGCACGGTTGGTGAGCCGATCAATCCGGAAGCGTGGATGTGGTATCAGGAACACATCGGCGGCAAGCGCTGTCCGATCGTCGACACGTGGTGGCAGACGGAGACCGGCGGCATCATGATCACGCCGTTGCCGGGTGTCACCGCGACAAAACCGGGCTCGACGACGGTCCCCTTCCCCGGCATCGAAGCGGTGCTGCTCGACGGCGAGGGCACAGAGGTAATGGTCGGCGGCGGCTATCTCGCGATTCCCAAACCCTGGCCCGGCATGTTGCGGACGATCTGGGGCGACGACGAACGCTACCGCCAGGTCTACTGGAGCAAATGGAAGAACAGGTACTTTCCCGGCGACGGCGCAAAGCGGGACGAGGACGGCTACTTCTGGATTCTGGGTCGAGTGGACGACGTGCTGAACGTTGCAGGACACCGCATCGGCACGATGGAAGTCGAGAGCGCGCTGGTGGACCACTCCGCGGTCGCCGAAGCGGCCGTGGTGGGACGCGCGCACGATCTGAAGGGCCAGGCGCTCGCGGCGTTCGTCACGCTAAAAGAAGGACGTCAAGCCAGCGATGCGTTGCGCGAAGAGCTGAAACAGCACGTCTCCAAGAAAATCGGCGCGCTCGCCAAGCCCGATGACATTCTGTTTTCGGCGGACCTGCCGAAGACCCGCAGCGGCAAAATCATGCGGCGCCTGCTGAAGGACATTGCCGAAGGCCGAGCCCTCGGTGATACGACTACACTCGCGGATCCGGCTGTGGTTGCGAAGCTGCGGGATCAGTACGAGGCGCAGGAGTCCTGAGCGACAGCAGCGAGACGATCCAGATCGCCGCAATGATCACCGCGCTGCCGACACACCAGCGGCAGATCGCGTGGATCACGAAAAGCTCGAGATAGGTGAGATATGCGGTAAAGAGCACGCCCACCGTCGCGAGACTCACCAACATCACGTTCCAGTTGCTCTGCGTGAGCGCTGCCGGTCGCAGCGCCGCCAGCGCGACAATCAGGATCGCCAGGTAACCGGCGACGCCGTACAGCGCGACTGGCCGGCCGAGGAACACGGCCCATTGGCTGGTCTGCACGGTCTCGCACCCGCCCGCTGCGCCGCACTTGATCGCGCCACCGAAGCCGAGCGCGTGGAGCCAGAGATAGAGGGCGACGAACAGGCCGACGAGCGCGAGCAGCGCGATCGCCTGGCGGTGGCGCATCAGTGCCGAACGGCGGCGATGCTGTCCACGACAGCTTTGAAGTCGTCGGAGTTCGGCAGGCGCCGGAAATTCGTGAACAACTTCGTCCCGTTCGCGTAGAACGTCGGCGTACCATCCACCAACCGCTGCTCACCTTCCTGGCGGCTGAACTCGACGCGGGCCGCAAACTGGCCCTTCTCCATGCACGAGTCGTAGGCAGTGAGATCGACGGCCGAGGCCCGCGCGAAACCGCGAAACAGCGCCGCGGGATCCTTGCCGGTCTGCGCCCATTGATGGTGGTAGAAGAGCTGATCCTGCATCTCGAAGAACTTTCCCTGCGCGCCCGCGCATTGCGCCGCATGGGCGGCAAAGCGTGAATACTTGTGAATCGGCAATGGGTAGTCGCGGAAGCGCCAGCGCACGCGCCCCGTATTGATCAGCTGCTCCTTGATCGTCGGTATCTGGATAGTGGCGAACGTGGCGCACACGGGACACTCGTAATCCAGGTACTCCGTGATTTCGACCGGTGCCGTGTTCGACCCCAGCGTGTAGCCGCGGAAGCCGTCATCGACGACGGTCGGCGGCGGACCGGCTGCGGCCGCCGACGCGCCGCCGCCCGTCTTCAGCAACGCGAACACCGCGGCCGCCAGCACGACGGCCAGCACTCCCACCACGACATAGAATCGATTCATGCCTGCGGATCCCTTCGCCACGGCTCATCGTCGTCCGGCTCGTCCAGCGACAGCTCGCCCATCGCGTCCTCGACGATGCGGCGGCGCTCCGCGACGTCCGGCGTGTCGTACGTGCTGCGCACTTCGTAGTGAAACAACTCGCTGCGCGCATTCCCCAGCAGCTTCTGCAGCTCCGGCGCCGCCTCGAGCAGCCGGCCCGTCTGGTCCAGCTCTTGTATGCGCTCGGCTAAAGACCGAAGCAGCGCGACGAGCCGCTGCGCGCGTTCGGGCCCGTAAACTTCTTCGCTCATTGCTTCCTCCCGGAACACGGGAACCCGCGCTCCTGCGGTGGCATTATACCACACAACCCATTATCTTGCGGCGCCGTTTCCCAGACGTTCAGACGTCTTCATCCGAAAGGAAGTCCCCTGCATGGCCAAAAAGCGTGGTGAGCCCCGGAAGTACGCGATCCCGACGAGCTTCGAACAGGCACGCGACGAGTTGTTCTCCCACATTCTCCGCTGTGGCGTGTTGGAAGCCACACCCGAGCATCAAAAGGAATGGTTCGACGACACGTTGCTGTATCTCGCGGATCGCTTCACCGACCTGACCGAGACCGAGCTGAACGAGTTGCGCGTGCTGGGCGAGCGCTATTGCCGCCCCGTCCTGGCGCGCACCGCCCCCGTGGGCGCGGACGCCTAGCCTGGCCTAGTCTCCGCGCCACCACGGCGGGAAGCGGCGCATCCGCCAGCCCAGCGCGGCGCGCACGCCGCCCGCGAGCCCCAGCTCCGCATACCACCCCTGCCGTCGTCCCGGCATCTGTTCAACTCCCAACAGCACCGCCAAAAACCCCTGTCCCGGTGAGCCGCGTCGCGCGGTGAATGCCGCTCCCACGCCGGCATACATCCCCAGTCCCGAGCGCGCGGCGGGATTGACGAGCAACTGCAGCGTCAGCTGCGCCCGTGCGGCCGCTCGGCTCGCGATCGTGCCGCCCGCGAGATCGAGACTGATGCGGCTTTCGGCGCTGGGCCGATGCGCCACGCCGAGCTCCGCGCCGGCGAATGTCTGCCGCGCCATCGCGGCCGCGCCGCCCAGGCTCAGCTCGGTCGCCGTCAACTCTTGTGCATGTGCGATGAGGGGGAGGCACGTCGCCAGGCCGGCGAGCGCGACGCTACGCAATGGCGACGTCGTAACTGATCGCGATGTCGGGCGCGAGCGACGCAACGACGGAGCAGTATTTCGCGAGCGAGAGATCGACGGCACGCCGCACCTTCACGTCGTCGGCACCCTCGCCGCGCACGGCGAAATGCAACGCCATGGCCGTGAACCGCCGCGGCTCCGTCTCGCGGCGCGTGCCGTGCACCGACACGTCCAGGGCCTCGAGCTTGACCCGTTGTTTCTGGAGAATGATCACGACGTCCGATGCGGTGCACGTGGCGGCGGCGAGGAGCAGCAGCTCGACGGGCGACGTGGCGGCCGTTGCATCGCCGTCCACTAGAATCGCCGGACGGCCGACGCCACTGCCTTCAAACTGCAGGTTGCGCAGCCAGCGCATCGTTACCTCGGCCGTCCGCGCCATGCTAGTTGCCCCGCCGCGTCGTGAGTCCGATCAAGAAGCGGCGCCGGCGCAACCGGTCCATGCCGTGGTACTCGAGGATCCAGTTGAACGTCGAGCGGTAGCGCAGCTCGAAACCGAATGCCGTGTTGAGCCAGAGCCCCGGGCAGCCCGGATCGGCCCCGCATCCGTCGCGACCTGCCAGGCCGACGCCCGCCCCGATGTACGGCGTCGCGACCTCTTCATCGTTGGTGAACCGCCACAACAATTCGAAATTCCCGACGTAGGTATTGGGCCCATTGAACACGCCGATTTCCGCCGAGGGGCGGAGCCGGAGGCGATTCGAGAACAGATCGCCGATGTCCAGTGTCGAGCCCAGCACCAGCTGGCCGGAGCGGCGGAAGTCCACGCCCCCGCGCACGCCGAAGCCGAACAGTCCGATGCGCGTGCCGCCATGCCCGCCGTTCTTCGGCGGCTGAAACTGCTGCGCCGCTGCCGCATGCGTGGCAAGTACACCGATGAGCGCGAGCACCACGATTCGCATGCCTGTCCCCGCTCCCCGATTCAGTGTGAGGCCCCCGAGGCTGTCTTACGCGCCGCCGTGCGTCCATAATCCCAGATTGCGTACACTGCAATGGCCGCGGTGGCCCACGCGAGATGCCGAACGTAGGCGGATTCGGCGATCGCCGCGACCAGCGTGAGCAACTGGGCGACCGTCACGGCCTTGCCGCCGGCGCGCGCCGGCAGCGCGACCGGCCGCCGCAGCCGCCACGTGGCCACGAATCCCAGGACCGCCAGGATATCGCGCAGCAACACGCCTGCCAATTCGTACCACGCGAGCAGCCCGCGGCGCGCCACGGTGATGAACGCGACCGCCATGAAGGCCTTGTCCGCGATGGGATCGAGCACGGTGCCCGCGCGAGAGGCCCCGAAGCGCCGCGCCAGCAGGCCGTCGGCCACGTCGCTCGCCGCCGCCGCCGCGACGATCGCGAGCTGCCACGCCGGCGAGTGGACAAACGGAAACAGCGCCGCGAGCGGAAAACGCAGCGCCGTGAGGGCATCAGCTACCGCGAAACGCGGTTTCACCGTACCTTAGCCTCCGTGGACGTCAAGCTGCTCAAACAGGCGGCCATCTTCCAGGATCTGGATGACGGCGAGTTGGCCCGCGTGACGGAAGTCTGCCGCGAGCAGAAGTTCACCATCGGCCAATACGTCTTCAAGGAAGGCGAGCCGGGGAACCGTCTCTTTCTCATCGCCGAAGGGGAGGTCCGGATTTCCCGGACGATTCCCGGCTCCGGCGAAGAAGCCCTGGCCGTGCTCAAGCCGGGATCGTGTTTCGGGGAAATGTCGATCTTCGATCGGTCCGAGCGCTCCACCGACGCCATCGCCAATACCGCCTGCACGCTGATCACGATCTCCCGCTCCGACTTCGAGCTGCTCCTCGACTTCAACCGCGACGTGGCGTACAAGATTCTGTGGTCGGTCGTGCGGCTCCTCTCCGCCCGGCTGCGCGTGACGAACGACAATCTGCGGTCGTTCCTCGCGATGTCCATGTTTTAGGGAGACTGCGTGAACTCACTGGCGCCGTACGCCGCGTTTTTCATGCGGCTGGCTGTGGGGGGCGTGTTCCTGAGCCGCGGCATCGACCGGATCCAGGGCGGCATCCCGCACCTGTCGTTGGGCGCCATCGTGGTGCTGGTGGTGATCGCGATCGAGACGGTCGGGGCGGTGTGTGTGCTGCTCGGCATGTGGACCCGCATGTGGGCCACGGCGATGGCCGTGTTCATGGCGGTGACGATCATCGCCACCAAACTGCCTCATCACGCCAATATCGAGCTCGAGGCGCTGCTGCTCGCCGGCTCGGTCACCCTCATGGCGCTGGGCGACGGGCCCCTCTCGATCGGCATCCGCTTCAAGAAGACGGTCTAGTGCAGGATTCTTAGAACGCCCGCGTCGGCGCCCGCCCGGAGAAAACTCTCTGGATCGGTCGCCGGAATCGCCACTCCGGTCTGCTTACGCCAGCGTTTCGCGCTGGCTTCCATGTACTCCTCGAGCGAACCCGCGATCCACTCGGCGGCATCGTCCTTCATCTGCCGGACGATGTCTTCCCAGGTACCGACATACGTGGAGCCGGATACCGTGCTCACGCGGTGCACCTCCGTGCCGCCCGTGCCGTCAATGCCGCCGTTGTTTTTCATTCCCTGCAGCTCGGTGAGCAGCGTGCCGAACAGCTCCAGCTGGCGCGGATCGCGCATCTGGCCGTCCGGCCGCATCGCTTCGATTTCCGCGAGCAAGAGGTCCTCCGGAGCCGCGTCGCCCGCGAGCTCAGTGAGGCGCTCGTTCCAGGGCACCAGCTCGGGATCCTCGTCGGGAAGGCGGTACACGCTCTTCTTCAGCTCGACCAGCCGCCAGATCGCGAGCGCGTCGTAGTGCTCCTCGGGCCCGGTGCGCTCGAGATGAAACAGGGCGGCTTCGTATTCGCCGCGGTCGTACAGCAGGTTCGCGAGGTAGATGCGTGCCTCGCCCAGGCTCGGGTCCAGCTCGAGCGCGCGGCGCAGCCAGTGCAGGCTGCCGCCCTCGTCGGCCAGTCGATGCGCGGCATAGCCGACGCAGGCGGCGGCGTCGGCGGAGTCGGGGTGCGCGCGTAACGCACCCTCGAAGAACCGGCGCGCCTGATCGAGGACGCCTTCGCGGAACAGCGCGCGCCCGATTTGCAACATCAGGTCGTGGTCGTCCTGGAATCCCAGCGCCAACACGTGCTCGAAGCACGCCAGCGCGGCGGCGCGCTCGCCGAACTTGAGCAGGACTTCGCCCAGTCCGGCGAGTGTGTCCTCGTGATCCGGATCGAGGCCGCGCGCCTCTTCGAACGCGCGCCGCGCCCACGCAAACTCTTCACGCGCGAGCCGGGCGTAGCCCATTCCGACATGCAGCTCGACGGCGTGGGGGTACAACCCCAGGCCTTCCCGCAGGGTATCTATGGCCTCGTCGTATTGTCCTTCGTTGTAGAGCTGATGTGCACGTTCGTCGTATTCGTCGGAACTGAGAAACGGATCCGACATCGAACGAGACCCTCCGGGATGGTTGCGCTATGATAAGAAACGGAGTGCGGTTACACAAGCGACCCGCGCCCGCTATGTTGACCCGCGATGCCTGGCACGTTCACCGTCATTCCTGACGGTTCCGCAACTTCACCGGGCGGCTTTACCGCCGCCGCGGCGCACGCCGGTCTGAAAGCGGACGGTGCGCTCGACGTCGCGCTGCTGGTCAGCGCCACGAGCTGCGCGACCGCCGGCGTGTTCACTCGCAACGCGCTGCGCGCCGCGCCGGTGATTTACGATGCCGACCTCCTCAGCGAGCGTCCCGGACGCATGCGCGCCGTGGCGATGAACGCTCGCGTCGCGAACGCGTGTACAGGCGCCGCCGGCCTCGAAGCCGCGCGCGCCATGGCCCGTTGCGCCGAAGAGGCAGCCGGCCTGCCACCGCGGACGGCTCTGGTGCTTTCGACCGGCGTGATCGGCGTGCCGCTCCCTGTGGATAAAGTCGAGCGCGGGTTGCGGCAGGCGGCGACCAAGCTCTCGCCGGCGGGCGGCGCGGATGCTGCTCGCGCGATCATGACCACCGACACGCGCCCCAAGCACTGCGCGGTTCGTCTCGAAACGCCGGGGGGCCCCATCACGATCGGCGGCATGGCGAAGGGGGCCGGCATGATCCATCCCGACATGGCCACGCTGCTTGGCGTGCTCACCACCGACGCCGTTTCGGAGCCGGGCGTGCTGCAACCGTTCTGGAAGCGGGTGGCCGACCGCACGTTCAACTCGATCTCCGTGGACGGCGACACCAGCACCAATGACACAGTGCTGCTCCTGGCCAATGGGCATGCGGGGATCGATCCATCGCGCGACGGCGCGACCTGGAAGCTGTTTGAGGAGGCGGTCACCGAGGTTGCGCGCAAGCTGGCGCTGGCCGTTGTGGAAGATGGTGAAGGAGCGACCAAACAGCTCGAGATTCACATCACCGGGGCACAGACCGAGACGCACGCGCGTGAAGTCGGGATGGCGATCGCGCGCTCGACCCTCGTGAAGACGGCGATTTATGGCGGCGATCCCAACTGGGGCCGCGTGCTCGCGGCCGCCGGCGTCGCCGGCGTGGCGCTCGTGGCGGACAAGATCACGCTGGAGGCGGCGGCCGAGAGCGGCTGGCTCACGCTGGCGAGCGGCGGTGCTACCGCGCTCGCCGATCTGGCACAGGCGCGCGCCATCTTCCGGCAAAAAACCATCCGCCTCCGTCTCGACCTGGGACTCGGTCGAGCGGAGGCGGTGGTGTGGACCTGCGATCTCTCCCCGGATTACGTCCGGATCAACTCCGACTACACGTCCTGATTACGGCTTCGCCTTGGTCGTGTCGCGCGGCGCCGTCGTGGTAGCCGCCTTCGCCTTGTGTGCGCGACGCCGATGTGCCTTCGCCTTCGACGTATCGGCTTGCTGCGACGCGTTGGGTTTGGCGGGAGCTGCCGCCGGCTGCTGCGCCATCACGGCTGCAGGTGCGGCGAGGGTAACGATCAGCATTGCGGTACGAAACATCAACGAGCCTCGGGTTAGGGTCGCTTTTACGACCCCTTCGTTCCACGCCGCGTCACGCCAGCCTCAGGCGCCGGTACATTCGGCAACATCGCGCGGACGCGGGCCAGCGCATCCGAGGGGGTCCGCCCCCCTCCCCGCTGCAGCTCGTGGTCGGCGGCAACCGCCACGTCGAGCAACCGCACGCCCCGCAGCCCTTTGTTGTGGGCATCCACCAGCAGGTCCGCGGCCGAATCGGGGTTGAAGCGGTGGGCGACCAGATCGGCCGCCGCGTGCAAGGCAGGTCCCGGGGGCTCGTTGGGCGCAACCGTCAGCAACCGCGCCACGATCGGGGGGGGCAGTCCACGCGCGAGCGCGGCGGCCACCGCGGCGACGTGACCTTCCGGCACCGGTTGCCCCGGTACGGCGCGCGTGACGAGTATGCGCGCGTCACGCAGCTGCAGCAGGCCGCGCCGCACGCCGTTCACGAGACGGTCGGCGGGAATGCCTTTGGCGCTGCCTTCCAGCGCCTTTTGCACGAGCGGCTCGCTCGGCAGACTCTCAGCGACGGCGGTAGCAATGATCGAATCGATCGCCGGCAGAGCGGCAGCAGGTACGCGGCCGGCGAGCCGGCTGGCGCTGCCGCTGCTCTGCGCGGCGAGCGGAGCCCCCCCCGCGAGTGCGGCGAGCGCCAGGGTCAGGCGAAGCCGACCGCTCATGGCTGCGCGGCGGCGGCCGCCGGACGCACGATCAACAGTGAGTTCTCCTGGCCGGCGCCGAAGCCGTCATCGACATACCGGCCCGCAAGCGGGTCGGCGACCCAGCGTTCCCCGTCCACGATGAACATGTACTCGTGCTGGCCGGCCGGCAGGATGGCATCGCCATGCCAAATGCCGTCGTGATCGTCATCCTGCAGATGCAGGGCGCCGCGGCTCCAGTCGTTGAACGAGCCGACCACCTCGACCGATCGCGCCCCGGGGAAATGCCCGACGAAGCGGGCGACGCCTTCGCGGTCCCCGGGAGTGGGCGCGCCCCCGGGACCGGAGGGCAGCAGCAGAATGGCGGCCAGCCCGGCGGCCAGCGCCAGCGTCCAGACCGGCCGCAGGCGCACCGTCACCGCCCGCGGGCGGCTGAGCCAGCGGCCCAGCCGAAGCGCGGGACCGTCAGCGCGGGCCTCGAGCGCGATCTCCCGGATCTCGGCCATGACGCGGGTCGCCACACTCAGCGGCGCTACTGCCTCGAGTAGCTGCGCCGCGGCGTGCAGCCGTGCGTACGACTCCCGCAGATCCGCCGGCAGCTCCGCCGGATCTCGCTCCCCATCGAGCGCTTCGTGCAACCGCGGGTCGATCATACGAAAGCCTCCAGTGCCGCCAACAGTGCTTCCCGCGCGCGATGCACGCGCATCTTCAGCGTGGGAATCCTGGCGCCCGTCACCACCGCCATCTCGTCGTAACTCATCCCTTCCACGTGTTTCAGGACAAACGCCTCGCGTTTTTCTTCCGGCAACGCCGCCAGCGCCCGCTCCACGAGCGCCACCTGCTCACTCCGTTCCAGCACCGCCCAGGTGTCCGACCCATCCGCTAATGCCGGCGCGGGCACCTCGCTGAGCGAGATGTCGTTCGTGTGCCGCCGCGCGAGATGACTGCGGCAGCGGTTGCCGGTGATCCGGTACAACCAGCTACGCAGCCGCACCGGGTCGCGGCACTGTGCCAAATGCCGGTACGCGCGCACGAGACTCTCGGCCACCGCATCGGCCGCGGCGTCGGGATTTCCGAGCATACGCGTCGCGAAGCGAAGTAAGCCCGGCTCATATCGCCGGATGAGAATCCCGAACGCCTCCCCATCGCCGCCCAGGACGCGGGCGACTACCTCGACATCACTCGGGGCGCTGTCGGTCACCATGAGAGTGACCCACAAGGGGGGGGGTTGGTCACGGTGTTCCCAGCGTTTCCCGGGCCGCCGCTAGGAACGTGGTCGCGCGCAGGCCCGTGCCACCCACCGTGCCGGCGAATGCCTCCAGCGTCGCCTGCGCCCGGCGCCGGTACGAGACATCGCCCGTCACCTCCGCCAGCCGCGCGAGCAGGCGCGCAGCCTCGGCATTGGGACCGGGCAACATGTCGTCGAAGACGTGCTTCGTCCGGTCGCCAAGGCCGGGCGGCGGCTCCGCGCTGTCGAAGTAGCCGCCGATGGAGTCGGCGTAGCCGCGTTCGACGATGGCGGCGAGGTCGATCGCGACCGCGAGGTAGCGCGGCTCGTTGCTGATCTGGTGCGCCGCGAGACAGGCCGCTGCGACCTGTACCTGATCCTGCAGCAGCCCTTGCGGCGTCGAGGTCGCGGACCCGCCGGCAATCGCATGTCGCACGCCCCAACCGCGGGCGTAGGTCCGTTGCAGCAGCACGTCGAGCGCGGCGCGCGCGCGCTTTTCAACCGACGGCTCACCCAACGTGGCCGCCGCCAGGATCAGGTTCTCGATGATGAACGCCTCCTGATCCGCGAACACCGCCCCGTCGCCGGTGAGGGCCGCCAGATCGTGCAGCTCGTGCGACAAGTCACGAACCAGGGCGCGCCCGGCATCGCGATACCGTGACTCACCGGTCACGACCCACGCCTTGGCCAGGCTCCCGACCAGCGCCGCTCGGACCAGCCGCGGCGGATCCTCGGCGGTGGCGATCGCGGTGGTATCCAGCATCAGGTCCAACGCCCGCCCGGCGACCGCCAGGGCTGCGCTGTCGCGATAACGCGCGTACTCGGTGAGGAGCAGCGACGCGGCCGCGACATGCATGACGCTTCCAGCGGTCGTGCGGGCGGCGACCGCGTCCTTGAGATCGCGCGTGAGCGTGTCGATTCCTTGCCGGATCAGCATCGCACGCAGCACGCCGCGCGACTCGCCGGTCGTCAGGACCAGCTGGCGCAGCAACGCCGCCTGCTGGAGGATGAATGGGCGCTGGTCTCGATACCGTTTGGCGATCTCGGGCAGCAGCTGCTTCAGTCCACGCCCCGTGATCGGATCGTCGCCGGGGAAATACGTGCCGCCGAAAAATGGAGAACCGTCCGCGGTGAGGAACACCGTGAGCGGCCAGCCGTGCAGACCTGCCAAACGCTCCACCGCGGCCTGATAGCGCTGGGCGACCTCGGGGCGTTCGTCGCGATCGACGCGGATCGGGACGAAGAGGGCGTTGATGAGCGAACCGATCTCGGGGTCGGTGTAGATCGCGCGGTCGGTTTCCGCGCACCAGCGGCAGGCGTCACTCCCGATGTAGAGCAGGACGGGACGGTCGAGCTTGGCGGCGAGGGCGAAGGCGTCGCGCCCCCAGGGCTGCCAGCTGACCGGCTGGCGCGCAGCGCGCGCTAGGTACCTCGTCCCCGAATGGGCCATGCGGTTGGTGAACGGACCACGCTCGGCGAGGCACGCCGTGAGGACGGCGCAGAGAACAACGAGGCCACGCACGCGAGAGATACCCCGCCGGCGGGAGAACCGTGCCGCTATATTCGCGGGATGACCCAGGTGACCATAACTCCCAAGTCGAACGGCCCCCTCATTATCGAGGGTCCGGTGCGGATCGTGACGCCTGACGGGACCGAATTGACGCCCCCACCCCGCAAAGACGGCAAACCGGCGGAAGTCGTTGTGCTGTGCAGATGTGGGGGTTCGGCGACGAAACCCTTCTGTGACGGAACGCACAAACGCAATGGGTTTCACGACGGTCCGGTTACCACCGGCTAGCGGGACCCTATTATGTTGTCTGGCGCTTGCAGCTTCCCGTTCCCAGCCGTGCCCCTGAACTGGAGGAGCGACCGACAATGGCAAAGGGAAAGAGCCCAATGGCCGCGGATGAAGGTTACTGTGTGAAGTGTAAGGCAAAGCGCAAGATCTCGAACGCCCAGCAGGTGAAGATGGCCAACGGCCGCCCCGCGCTCAAAGGTGTCTGTCCTGTGTGCGGAACGGGAATGTTCAAGATCCTGCCGCCCAACAAGTAACCGCCCGGTCTCTCATTTACGTGCCCCCGACGATGCTGGTCGGGGGCGCGTTGTTTTGTAGCGGATCGTGTAGCAGGCCGGACCGACCTGGCGGCAGTAGTACGCGAGGATCTCGAGTTTCGCGAATTCGCCCGCGGCGGTACGCACGGCGTAGACGTGGTGCCTGGATGTCAGCAGGTGGGACCACATGCTGTAGTCGTACCATTTACCGATCGCCGCGTTGACCGTGTCGGCCGTGAAGCTCGTCGCGACGTAGCCTTCCGCCGGAACTTCCGCTACCGAATCGAATGTCACCGCACCCAGATCGACAGCTCCAGCTCCAGGCGCCGTGATTACGTGATTGCGTCTGAAGCCGACGTCCCTCCACCAACGCCACTCGTCACCACGTGAAGCATCGAGCGTGTAGGTGCTGTCGGGATGGGGGCCAAGCGCGTACGGCGGGAATTCCGGTTTTGAGAACGACCCGATCAGCAACGACGCAACGAGCAGCAGGAACGCGGCCGCCAACGCCCACACCAGGATCGGGGCCTTCAAGCCTCCGCCATGAACGGATACCAGGGATCGCGCGGCGGGACGAAGTTTTCCTTGATCGCCCGGGCGCTGGTCCAGCGGATCAGATTGAGCAGGCTCCCGGCCTTGTCGTTCGTGCCGCTGGCTCGCGCGCCCCCGAAGGGCTGCTGGCCGACCACGGCTCCCGTCGGCTTGTCGTTGCGATAGAAGTTGCCGGCGGCGTAGCGCAGCGCGGCATCCGCTTCCGCGAGCGCGGCGCGATCCTGCGCAAACACTCCCCCGGTCAGCGCGTAGGGCGACGTGCGATCGACCAGCGCGAGCGTCTCCTTCCACTGTTTGTCGGGATACACGTAGAGCGACAGGACCGGGCCGAAGATCTCCTCGCACATCGTGCGGTACGTCGGGTCTTCGACCTGAATCACGGTCGGCTGCACGAAATAACCGTCGGCGTCGTCACACTCGCCGCCGAACAGCAGCGTGGCTTTCGGATCGCGCTTCGCTTGCTCGATGTACTGCTTGATCTTGTCGAATGATTTTCGGTCGATCACCGCGCCCATGAAGTTGCGGAAGTCCGCCGGATCGCCGACGCGCACGTCCGCCAGCATCCCCAGCACCCGCTCGCGCACCTTGGGCCAGAGTGACTCGGGCACGTAGGCGCGGGAGGCGGCGCTGCACTTCTGGCCCTGATATTCGAACGCGCCGCGCACGATTGCGGTGGCGAGCGCGTCGACGTCGGCGCTCGCGTGCGCGAGGATGAAATCCTTGCCGCCCGTTTCGCCGACGAGCCGCGGGTAATCGGCGTAGCCCGTCAGATTGGTCGCCACCTGCTTCCACAGCGTCTGAAAGACTTCGGTGGAACCGGTGAAGTGGATGCCGCCGAGGTGGCGGTCGGCCAGCAGACGCTCGCTGATGACGGTGGCCGGACCGGGGACGAAGTTGATCACGCCCGGCGGCAGCCCCGCCTCCTGCAGCAGCCGGAACAGCAGGTAGTTCGAGTAGGCGGCGGTGGCCGCCGGTTTCCAGACCACCGTACACCCCATGATCGCCGGGGCCGTCGGCAGGTTGCCGCCGATCGACGTGAAGTTGAACGGCGTGATGGCGTAGACGAAGCCTTCGAGGCCGCGGTAATCGAGCGCGTTCCATGTCCCCCCTCCGGGGGGCGACAGCGGTTGCACCGCGTGAATCTGCTCGGCGTAGTGGACATTGAAGCGCCAGAAGTCGATCAGCTCGCAGGCGGCGTCGATCTCGGCCTGAAATGCCGTCTTGCTTTGGCCCAGCATCGTGGCCGCGTTGACCATCGCGCGCCAGCGCGTGGCGAGGAGGTCGGCGGCCTTGAGGAAGACGGCGGCACGGTCGGGGAGACTCCACGTGGACCATTCGCGCCACGCGTCGCGCGCGGCCTGGATCGCGGCGGGGACATCTTCGGGACCCGCCTGATGCACCTTGGCAAGCACGTGACGGTGGCAATGCGGCATGACCGTATCGGCGGTCTTGCCCGTTCGGATCTCTTTGCCGCCGATGACGACCGGGATTTCGATTTGCCGACCGCCGAGGTCCTTGATTGCCGCCTTTAGGTCGCCGCGCTCGCGCGAGCCGGGAGCGTAGGCGAGCACCGGCTCGTTGCCGGGGGTAGGAATTCTGGCTGCGTTCATGCGGGGAAATGTAACCGGGGAACCTGAGAGTGTTTCGGGGATGTGATGACCATCGATCCGCGCACCAGAATCGGCCACGTCCATCTCACCGTAAGCGACCTGGACCGGTCGCTGGCGTTTTACCGCGACGTGCTCGGCTTCGAGGTCACGGCTCGCTACGGTCCGGACGCCGTCTTTCTGTCTGCCGGCGGCTACCACCATCACATCGCCCTCAATACGTGGGCGGGGCGAGGCGCGCCGCGCCCGCCCGCGGGAACCACGGGCCTCTATCATTTCGCGATCCTGTTTGCCGACCGTGCCGCCCTTGGCGCCATGGTGCGCCGGGTGATCGAACATGGCGTGCCTCTGGAAGGCGCTTCGGATCATGGCGTGAGTGAGGCGGTCTATCTCCGCGATCCCGACGGCAACGGCATCGAGCTCTACCGCGATCGGCCGGAAAACGAATGGCCGCGCGGCCCGGACGGCGCCATCCGGATGCACACGCGGCCACTCGATCTCGAGGCGCTCGTTTCTTAAGGCTGTCGCTGCGGCGGCAGGGGCAGCGCGATCGTAAACGTCGTCCCCGTCGCCAACGCCGATTCCACGGCGACGCTGCCTCCAAACGTCGTCTCGGCTACGCTGCGTACTTTCGCCAGGTTCGCCGCGGTGCCGCGGCCGTGCACGATGATCTCGAGGTCCTTCCCCTTTTGTCCGAGCTGCACCGAGACCGGTGCCGGCATCTCACCGCCTGCATCCGCGGCGTTGCGCACGAGGTTCACGAGCAGATCGAACAGCGCGTTCGGATCACCCTTGATGTAGGTGGATTCGAGTGCCGTCGTGAAGTCGAGCTCGATGCCGCGGTCCCGCAACAGCCGCCGCTCGAGCGTGAGGCAGGAGCGAATGACGCGGACGGCATCGAAGCGCTCGGGGCGTGTCGAGGGACCGGCCCCGCGCGTCGTGCCGTAGTCGCGCACGGCGCGCAACAGCTCGGACGTGCGATCGATGTCCTCGAGCACCTGACCCAGATCGTCGAGCAGCGCCAGCCGCCGGTCCGCCGCGAGATCGACCCAGCGCCCGATCGACTCCATCGCGAGCTGCAGACCGGCGCGCGCGGCCGTGAGGGGATTGCTCGCCTGATGGGCCAGCATCCCGGACGGCACGCCGGTCGCATCTTGTGCCGGGCTGCCGATCAGCCCAAGGGCGAGGCCCGCGAGCTCGAGCGCGAGTCGTTCCCTGCTCCGCCGCTCGCGGCCGCCGGGCGGCGGAGCGGGAGGCCGCGACCGCACCGGGGCGATGACCCAGGCGTCGGGCGTGGCGCCGGGCGAGGCCACCCAGCGAGATCCCACCGGGATGGCGACGTTCCACCGACGCAAGGTCTTTTCGAGATCGAATTTGGGGAGCGACGCGGTGGCGTCGGGATCGCTACTGGCACGCGCAACGACATCGTGAGCACCGGTCACTTCCCAGAGGATGACCGGCCGGCCCACGACAGCGCTTGCCTGGCGAAGCACTTCACCTGCGTTCAACGAGTCCTCCATCGGCATCCCTATGCTACTCGGGGGTGTCTGGTGGGGGCGCAGGATAGAAATTGCGTGCCGCGCGCGCGCCGTCAAGCGCATTGACACCTCTAAAGACCGACACTAGCGTGGGCCCATGGCTACACCGCCCCCTGCTTCCCCCTCCCGTCCCTCGGTCGGCCGCTCGTCGTTTGCGGTCGCGATGAAGGATTACACGTTCGTCCGGCCCGGCATCGCGGTAACAATCAGTGCGGTCACGCTGGCGGGCGCCCTGGTGATCGGGTTGTGGCTGATCTTTTCGCTGCAACAGGCCGCAGCGACGGTGGCCCGCGGGGCGACCACTTCCGAGACCCTGCATCGTTACAACGCGGGGCTCGAGGTGTGGCGTGAAATGGCGACCGGCACCGACCCCAGGCTCCAGCGGGTCGAGGCGGTCGCGCAGCGGGACAGCCTGGGGCGCATGTTGCGGGTTCAACTCTCCGAGCTGTCGAACTCCATGGCCGACGACCGCGAGAAGGATCTCGTGCAGACCGTGCTCGGTGGGCTGACCAGTAGCAGCACGAACGTCGGGACCGAGGCACGGCAGGCGATGATCGTGCTGCTCGCCAGGCAGGATTCGGCGATGTTTCATGCCGCCCAGGCGTCGCAACAGGCGGTGCTGCTCTCCGCCGTTCTGCTGGCGCTCACGATCATCGCCGCCGGCATGCTGATCGTCCCGATGGCCTGGCTGTACGTGCGCTACAAGCGCGGGGCAACGATCGAAGTGAAGGTGTAGATGGCCAAGACCGCCGCGCGCCGGTCGCCCCCGACGACCATCGAGAGCTCGCGCGACCGCGAGCGGCTGCGCACCGTCGTATTCCCCGAGCACTCCGACCTTGCCGTCTCGGTCGCCGAGCGGATCGTCGAGGTCATTCATCGCGAGACACGCGCCAAAGGCCGGGCGGTGCTCGGTCTCGCCACCGGCAGCACGCCCCTGGGCGTCTATGAAGAATTGATTCGCCGCCACCAGGCGGGCGACGTCGATTTCTCGCACGTCATCACGTTCAATCTCGACGAGTACTACCCGATGACGCCCGACAGTCCCCACAGCTACCAGCGCTACATGTGGGAGAACTTCTTCGCGCACGTGAACATCGCGAAGCAGAACGTCCACATCCCCGACGGCACGATTCCGCGCGAGCGCGTGGCGGAAGCGTGCACCGCATATGAAGAAGCGATTCGGACGGCCGGCGGCATCGACTTCCAGCTGCTCGGCATCGGCAAGACGGGGCACGTCGGATTCAACGAGCCCGGGTCCGACGCGACCTCGCGGACCCGCATCGTCACGCTCGACACGCTGACGCGAAAGGACGCCGCCGCCGACTTCTTCGGCGTGGAGAACGTCCCGCGGGAAGCGCTCACTATGGGCGTCGCCACGATTCTCGATGGCAAGGAGATCGCCCTGCTCGCGACCGGCGAGCACAAGGCGGCGATCGTGGCGCGCGCCGTCGAGGGCGACATCTCGACCGACGTGGCCGCGACCTTCCTGCAGCGCCACCAGAGCGTCACGGTCTATCTCGACCTCCCCGCCGCCGCGGAGCTTACGCGGATCAAGACGCCGTGGATCCTCGAGGGCATCGACTGGACGCCCGCGATGGTCGAGCGGTCGGTCGTGTGGCTCGCGGAACGGAGCGGTAAGGCGGTCCTCAAGCTGTCGGCGCGCGATTACGCCGAGAATCAGCTCAGCCCGCTGCTCGCGCGCGCCGGCTCGGCCGGCCCCATCAACGGCCAGGTCTTCAACCGGCTGCGCGACAAGATTCGTGGCCGGGCCAAGCTCCCGGCGCACGAGCGGGTGCTCGTCTTCTCGCCCCATCCCGATGACGACGTCATCTCGATGGGCGGCATTCTCCGCAAGCTGTGGGAAAACGAAAACCAGATCGTCGTCGCGTACATGACGAGCGGCAACATCGCCGTGTTCGATCACGACGTGACGCGTCATCTCGACTTCGTGGAGCGGGCCGCCGCAGCGCTGGGGCTCGACGCGTCGACGCTGCAACGCGCCCGCAGCAGTGTCAATGAGGGCATGGAGCAAAAGGCGCCGGGGGACATCGACATCCCGGTCGTGCAGAATCTCAAGAAGTTCATCCGCGAATCGGAAGCGATTGCCGCGCTCGCGGCGGTCGGGATTCCGCCGAGCGCCGCGCGGTTCCTGGACCTGCCCTTCTATCGGACCGGCGAGGTGCGGAAGCGGCCGCTGGGCGACGAGGACATCGCGATCGTGCAACGCCTGATCGAAGAGACAAAGCCCGATCTCGTCTTTGTCGCGGGCGATCTCTCCGATCCGCACGGCACGCACCGCACCTGCAAGGCGGCCGTCGAGCGGGCGCTCGAGCGGTATCAAGGGCAGCGGCCGGAGATCTGGCTGTATCGCGGCGCCTGGCAGGAGTGGTCGCTCACCGAGGCCGACGTGCTGGTACCGCTGTCGCAGGACGAGCTGCGGGCCAAGATCCTCGCAATCTTCCGGCATCAATCCCAGAAGGATACGGCGCCCTTCCCCGGCGGATACGACGAGCGAGAGTTCTGGCAGCGGGTGGAGGCCCGGAATCTGGAGACCGCGGCGCGCGCCGACCGCCTCGGGCTGCCCGAGTATTACGCCATGGAAGCCTATGTAATTCAACGCGTTTAGCCGCACGGCGTTGCACCCTGCAGTGTCCGTTCATTATGTTGGCGCCGGATTCCCCCTTCTAGGAGGAGGCCCGACAGATGAGCTCGTCAACTACCAAAGCACTCAGCCTGGCGATCGTAGCGGCCCTATGGGCCGTCATTTCGCACTTCGGCAAACTGCCGTTGCAGCTGTGGCCTGTACTCATCGGACTCGCCTGCTTCGTAGGGGCGGGCGGCGGCATGATGGGGCTGCAGAAGTCGATTCTCGGTTCGGCGTCCGGAGTCGTCTGGGCGTTGCTCTATGCCGCCGTGTCGACTGCGCTCAGCCGGAACGACCTGCTGGACGCCCTGCTACTCGGGGCTGCCGTGTTCGGCATGGTGTACCAGGCGCGCATCCCGCTGTTGTCGTATACCACGGGTGCACTCGTCGGCGCCGCCACCGCCATGGGTGCGCGCGCCGTCGCCATCAACGGCGGTATCCGAATCGCGATCGCGCTGGCGATCGGCTGTGCACTGGGGATCGTGGCCGAGCGCGTCGGCGAGATGCTTGGTAAGATGCGGGTCGTGCCGTCGATGTCGAGGGGCTAGAAAAACCAAACCCGGAGCCACGCGCTGCACTCCGGGTTGGCGAGGCCGGGCCAAGTGGCCGTCGACACTTGAGCCGCGACCTACACTCCGAATGTAGGATCACACGCCGCGGCAGAGATTGCCGCGGCGTGTGCGTTTTGTCAGAGATCGGTCCAGCCGAGTTCGCCAACTGTTGCCGGGTGAGCGGTCTGGAGGGATTCTTCAGTTCATGAAGTGGCTTCCCACGTCAGGACGTTTGCGGGTGAGACGCGGCGCCGTCGTCGCGGTGCTGCTCGTGCTGGCGTTCGGCGTCGCCGCCGCGCTGGGTATCCAGGCGTACCGGACCGCCCGCTACCACCGCGCACAAGCGGACCGCGTACTGAGCGATTACGCGGCACTGGCGGCAGCGCGGGTGGCGCAACGCAGTGCCTACGAAATCTACTGGGCGGTCATGCCCCCGCTGAAGGCGATCCAGCACGCGCATGAGGTGGCGCCACACAAGCCGTTGCCGACGCCAGGTGCGCTGCATTTCGACGCCATGGAGCGTGAGTTCTCTCTCGCGCCCTACATCCGATTCACGTTTCGCATGGATCTCAAGTCGGGGCGGCTGGAGCCATCGGGTCCAACAATCCCGTCTTCGGTGCGCGCCTGGTTAGTCGACACGCTGCCGGTGCACGCGCGCACGATCTACGACACGTCGTGGCACATGGGCACGGTGCTCGGCCAGCCCGGCGGCGATCGCCGCTACGTCGCGTACACCCTGTTGCGGGACTCCCAGGGGACGCTGCGCACGGCGCTGGGATTCGAGGCGAAGCCTGCCGCGCTGCGGCCGCTCGTCATTCAGGCGACCGAGAAGTTTCCGCTGCTGCCGCGTCCGCTCACCGGAGGCGTGCAGTACGACTCGATGGGCTCGGTCATCATCACCGACCGCTGGGGCATCGAGATCTACCGCTCCGGCGTGCAGTACACGTCACCGTTCACGGCGCGGGACACGATCGGCACCGACATGGGCGACCTGTATGCGCAGGCAACCTTGCGGGCCGAGGTCGCCGACCAGTTGATCATCGGAGGGGTGCCACGGTCGCGGTTGCCTCTCATTCTCGGCCTGCTGGCGTTGACGGCGGCCCTGATCGGGACGGCGCTGGTGCAGCTGCGGCGCGAATCGCAGCTCACGCGACTGCGCACCGATTTCATCTCCGGCGTGTCGCACGAGCTGCGGACGCCGCTCGCGCAGATCCGCATGTTCTCCGAGACGCTGACACTCGGGCGTGTGCGGTCCGATGAAGAACGCCGCCGCTCGCTCGCCATCATCGATCAGGAAGCCCGGCGCCTCACCCATCTGGTCGAGAATCTGCTGCACTTCTCCCGCTCGGAGCGGCGGACGGCGCACATCACGCCCGAGCCGACCGCCCTGGCCCCGCTCGTTCAGGAAGTGATCGACGGCTTTGCGCCGCTCGCCGCGGCGCGCGGTGCGACAGTATCCGCCTCCGTCCCGGAGGATCTCGTCGTTCCCGCCGACCCCGGGGCGGTGCGCCAGATGCTCCTCAACCTGCTCGACAACGCGGTGAAGTACGGCCCGGCCGGTCAGGAAGTACGGATCGGCGCGACGCGCGAGAACGGCGTCGCCCGGCTGTGGGTCGACGACGGCGGACCGGGCATCCCGCGAGCCGACCGCGAGCGCGTGTGGGAGCGGTTCTGGCGGTTGGAGCGGGACCGCGAATCATCCGTCGCCGGCAGCGGGATCGGCCTCGCGGTCGTCCGCGAGCTGGCGAGCCTGCATCACGGCCGCGCCTGGATCGACGAGTCCGGCGTCGCCGGGGGGACCCGCGTCGTAATCGAGTTGCCCGCATGATCGAACCGACGACCGGCCCCAAGCGGATTCTGGTGATCGAGGATAACCCCGACCTGGCCTACGGCCTCCGCAACAACCTCGAGATCGAGGGCTACGAGGTGGAAGTCGCCAGGGACGGCACGAAGGGCCTGTCGCGCGCGCGCACGGCGAAGCCCCCACCCGACCTCATCGTGCTCGACCTGATGCTGCCGGGGATGGATGGCTTCCGCGTGCTGCGCGCCCTGCGCGAGGACGGCCACGGCATGCCGGTGCTGATCCTCACCGCCCGAGGCGAGGAAGCCGACAAGGTCCGCGGCCTGCGGCTCGGCGCCGACGACTACGTCACGAAGCCGTTCGGCGTGCTCGAGCTGCTGGCGCGCATCGAGGCGCTGCTGCGTCGCGTCATGGCGCCGCGCAAAAACGGCGGGCCGCCCACACCCGCATTCGAGAAGTTCGGCGACATCGAAATCCTCACGCCGTCCCGCACGGTGCTCCGCGACGGCGCGCCGGTCGCTCTCACGCCCAAGGAATACGACCTGCTGCTGGCGCTGCTCCGGCGCGACGGCGCCTGCATCACGCGCTCCGAGCTCCTGACCGAGGTGTGGGGTTACAGCGCGGAAGTGATGAGTCGCACGGTCGACACCCACGTGGCGGAGCTACGCCGCAAGCTGGAGCGCGATCCCGCCAACCCCCAGCACATCCTCACCGTTCGTAAAACCGGTTACCGCCTGGCGAGGTGATATGGAAGACGGCGCGCTAAGGTCCCGTTGCCCGGGTCGCCGCTGAATCGAACACCAGCCGGATCTCCGCCGCCGCATCGATCCGCGCGTCGCTGAGGTTGGTCACCAGCGCGATCACGACGCGGGAGTCGCGATCGATTCCGAACATCGTCGTGCCGCCCACCGAGCTACCGCCGTGGTACGCCGTGCGGTGAGCAAGGGTGTCGGTCGCCACGAACCAGCCAATCCCATAGGGCGTCGCCTCGCCTGAGGTCGTGTGCTGCGGCGTAAACAGCAGCTCCAGCGTCGCCGCCTTGAGGTAACCAGGCGAGAGATGTGCGGAGCCGAAGCGCACGAGGTCTTCAGCGGTCGAGAGAAATCCCCCACCGGCCCACTTGTAGCTGTTGTCCACGGCCGGTGCCGGGACGAATTGACCGCTGCCAGTCCGTTGGTAGAATCGCGTGCGGTTGGGAATCAGGCTGTCGTTCTTGTCCGGGGCGGTGCTGGTCATTCCCAGCGGTCTGAAGACGTGGCGGCTCATGTACGCCAGGAACTGCTCTCCGGACGCGCCCTCCACCACCGCGCTGATCAGATCGAATCCGTAAGTCGAGTACGAGTAGCGCGTCCCAGGGGGCGCCACCAGCGGGTCGTTCTGAAAGATGGCTAATCCTGCCGTAACGGTCGGGAATCGCTGGTTGAGCAGGAACTCATTCCCCTGGTAGTGCCGGATCCCCGCGAGGTGACCGCCGAGCAGACGCGTGGTGATGGGCGCGCCCTTGTCGGGGAATGTCGCCACGTAACGCTGCACCGGCGCGTCGAGATCGAGCTTACCGGCCTCGTAGAGCTGCGCCACCGCGTCGGCCGTCAATGGCTTCGACACGCTGCCGATGCGGAACTGCGTCGCCGTGGTCGCCGGGCGTTTGGCATCGAGGTCCGCGTATCCGAACGCCTCCGACCAGACCAGCTTGCCGTCAACCGCGACGGCGAGGGCGAAGCCGGGAATGTTGGGCGCCAGCTTTTCGCAGGCGATGGCGTGCGCGCGGGTGCGGGCGGCTGACCAGCGTGGCGCGACGGACGGGAGCGTCGCGGGCTGGGAAATGCAGGACGTCTGAAGGATGAACAAAGCAAGACGCACGCTTTGACTCCGCTCGAGGAGTTGGTAAGATACCCCGCGCATGAAGGAAAAGGCCGAGCGTCTTCGTCAGCTCCATGTCCAGGGACCGATGCTGGTGTTACCCAATGCCTGGGACGCCGGCAGTGCCCGGATCTTTGTCGAAGCGGGCTTCACGGCGCTCGCGACGACCAGCGCGGGCATTGCGTTCAGCCTCGGCCTGCCCGACGGCGAGCGCATCAGCCGGGACGAAATGCTCGCCGCCGTTGCGCGGATCACGCGTCGCATTTCCGTTCCGATCACCGCCGACATGGAAGCGGGCTACGGAATGACACCGGACGCGGTCGCCGAGACTGCGCGCCGCGTCATCGACGCGGGCGCGGTCGGGATGAATCTCGAGGATCGAGTTGCCGAGCAGCATTTGATCGACTTCGCACTCGCCGTGGAACGCGTACGGGCGGCGCGCTCCGCCGCCGACGCGGCGGGCGTCTCGATCGTGATCAATGCCCGGACCGACGTCTTCGAGGCACCCGAAATCCCACGGCACGAGCGCGTCGCCGAGGCGGTGCGCCGCGGCAACGCGTTCCGCGATGCCGGCGCCGATTCGGTGTTCGTGCCGTTCGTCGGCGACCGCGATACGATCGAGCAGTTGGCCCAGCAGATCCGCGCGCCGCTGAACATCCTCGGCACACCCAACGCGCCTACCCTGAAGGAGCTCGCCGCGCTCGGCGTGCGCAGGGTGACGTTTGGCTCAGCCCCAATGCGGGCGACCTTGGGTCTGGTGCGGCGGATGGCGAAAGAATGGAAGGAGAGAGGCACGTACGGGACGCTCGAGGCGTACGGGATCCCGTTCGCTGATTTGCAGAAGCTGTTCGCCTAGTTCAGCTCGACGTGGAGATGGTCCGCAGTGCCGACGTGCCGCCGGGTTTCGAACCCCATCAGCCAGAAGTAAAACTGCACGCCGCGGTTCTTGATGACGCCGCGTCCCGTCGTGCGCAGATCGACGGCGTGAATCCACCCGTCCGCCTGCTTGTAGTGGCGCGTGCGGCTGTTCGTCGGCAGTCCCATCCGGCCGTAGTCCTCAGGCAGCCGCCCGGAGTCGGTGATCAGCATGTCGCGGTCCACCAGGATCAGCGTGGACAGCGCCAGGCGGAGCAGCGGATGCACCGACCGGTAGTACGCGCGGACCGGCTCGGACTTTGCGTTCACGCTTGCCAGATAGACTAGGGAATAGCCGCAGTAGAAAACGACCAGCGGCAACGCCACCCACTTCGCGAGCGGCATGATCAGGGCCCTGCCTCCCCGGCCCCCTCGGCTCGTGAATTTGCGGGCGAGCCACACGGCGTACGCGGTAACCACACCACCGCTCAGGAACGCGGCGGTCAGCACCGCCGGCCAAACGGAGGTCTGGCCGTGCTGGTAGATGAACACCGAGCCGCGCACCAAGACGGCAAATGGCAATGCAATGATCAGGAAGATTCTCAAGAGGCCGGCAGCGACCGCTCCGGCCAGGGCCCGCCATTCAGCGGAGGTTGCCGGCGCCGCCTGGCGCAATTTCTGGCGCCATTTGCGCTTCCATTCCCGGGCGGCTTCGCGTTTCAGGCGCTCGAGCTTTACAGCAATGCCATCCATATGGGCAATCTACGTTCATCCAACCGCCATGTTTCCGTGTGCGACTGATCATGTGGAGATGTGCATCCGGCCATACAAACGCCGTCTCTTTCGGATAATCCTCCACCTGGAGCATTCTCATGAGACCGCGTTCGATTACCCTCCTCTGCGTAGCAAGCCTCCTCGGATGTGGAACTGATCAAGCACCTGTGGCCGCTGATTCGTCGGGTATCGAGTATCTCCAGCGGAATCAACAGGAAGGCTACAGTGGACGAGTAGCAACGCTCGCACAGCACGCTGCGCCGGCGGTAAACGGAGTCGTAGTCACCAGCGCCGAGGAGTTCCGGCCGCTCATACCACCTGATGCGATCTCCAACATGGTCATTCGAACCGCCACGGCGTCGGTCGAGGTGGACTCTCTGGAGGCGGCAATCGTCCAGGTGAAGGACCTCGCGATCCGGCTGGGAGGGTACGTCGCCAATTCCGGCATTGAGGCGGGCAGGAAACGGCTACGCCAGGCCTCGATGGAAGTGAAGATCCCTGCCGGGCGGTTCGACGACGTTGTCGCCGGACTCACGCCAATCGGCAGACTTGAAACCATCAATGTCAGTGCGCAGGACGTGGGCGAGGAATACGTAGACGTCACGGCTCGCATGGAGAATGCGCGACGTCTCGAGCGCCGCTTCATCGAGCTGCTCGCGACGCGGGCGGGGAGACTCAAGGACGTTCTCGACGTCGAACAAGCGCTCGCGCGCGTGCGGGAGGAAATCGAACGCTACGAAGGACGGATGCGCTATCTCCGCGCCCACACAGCGATGAGTACACTCAGCATCACCGTGCATGAGCCCCTGCCCGTTGTTGGCAGCGCTGGGCGGAGCATCATGGGCGAGGCCTTCCGGGCGGCATGGCGCAATTTCGTGGTGCTTGTTTCGCTCGCCGTGCAGTCGCTTGGCGTGGTGATTCCGCTGGGAGCGGTCGCGGTCGTGGTGTGGGTCGGTCGACGCCGTGTAATGAAGCAGCGGGCTGCATGACCTGAGTCAATCAGGAGCCGCCGGGGATGGTGAACGAACGCTGGTTGCCAGAGGCCGACATTCGAGCGAGGCTTGAGGGACCCTGCTCGAGGAGCACCCATGGACACCATCCGCAAAGCCGAGTACTACTACGTCACGATCCCCGATAAGCCTGGAGAGGGAGAACGCCTGTTCGGCGCGCTGCGCGACGCGGGCGTAAACCTGCTGGCGGTCCACGCCTTCCCGAGTGCGCGCCGCTCCCAGATCGACCTCGTGCCCTCGGACGCCGCGGCATTTCTCGCGGCGGCCAAAGCCGCGAAGCTCAAAGTCTCGAAACCGAAGACGGTGTTCCTCATCGAAGGTGACGATCGCGTCGGCGCGATGGCGCAGCTGCTGGCCCGGCTCGGCGCCGCGGGAATCAACGTGACCGCGACGAGTGCCACCCGCACGGGGATGGGCCGCTACGGCGCCCTGTTATGGGTTAAGCCCCGCGACGTCAAGAAGGCCGCCGAAGTGCTCGGCGCGTGACGGCTCCAACCGACCGCAGTGGCGTATCAAGGGGCGACCCTCAGCTCTGGAGGATCCACATGGCTTCACGAACCGAGCGCTTCAAAACAGCAGCGGTCAAGGCAGCCAGGACGGCCAGGAAGTGGGCGCAGACTGCTGCACGAGAGGCCGACCGGTTGCTGCAGGAAGCGCAGAAACGCGCCAAGACGGACGAGCGGCAGCGGCGCATCAAGGCGGCGTTGCGCCGCACCGGGAAGGTGCTGAAAGCCGCGGGCCGCGCGGCGATCGTCGCCGGCGTCGCGGCCGGCATTGCCTCGGCGCGGGCGGAGAACCGCAAACTGAGAAAGAAGAGGGGCTAGTCGTCCGCACCGCCGAGCTGCAGTACTCGTTTCCACTGGGGCGCCGTTACTGGACTCACTGACAGGCGCCCCTGTCTTACAATGGGCAGGTCGGCAAACGTCCTGTCCGACTTGATCTGCGCCAGCGTCACCGCTTGCGGCAGGCGGCGATGGGCCTTGAGATCGATCACGACCAACTTCGGATCCTGCTTTTTGGGATCTGCATACGGTGCCGACACGACGGTCGCCCACCCGACGACGGCTTTTTCGTCTCCCGTGTGATAGACGAGTACCTGATCGCCGGCGTGCATCGCCCGCATGTTTCGCAGTGCCACGGGATTCTTCACACCGTCCCAGACCGCCGTCTGCTCGCGTTCCAGGTCATCGTAGCTGTACGTGCTCGGCTCGGTCTTGAGCAACCAGAAGTTAGGCACTCTCGCTCCTCGCGCTGACGCTGACGAACCACGTTTCGACTGCGTGTGCGAGCTCCCGGATCACGTCTGCCTCCGTCTTGCCCGTGCGCTTCGGCACCTTGAACGAATGGTCGCCGTCGTCGACCAGATGCACGGTAGCCCGCCTCCCCAGGTTGTCGATGACGCCCCGCAACAGCTCGCGCGTCGCAAATTCGTCGCGCGTCCCCTGAAGAAACAACATCGGCACCTGCACCTGCGACAAGTGCTCGGCCCGAGCAGTGCTGGGGCGTCCCGGCGGATGGAGCGGGAAACCGAAGAAGACGAGGCCCCGTACGCCGGCGAGCGCCGCGTTGGCCTGCGCCTGAGACGTCATCCGCCCGCCAAACGATTTGCCACCGGCCAGCAGGGGCAGGCCCGGGGCGGCGCGCGCCGCCTCCGCTACGGCCTCACGCACGCGCGCCTCGGCAACGGCTGGAGGATCGGGTCGTTGCGCGTGACGCTCCATGTAGGGGAACTCATACCGGTAGGTCGCAATCCGAGAGGCCGCGAGGGCGGCTGCCGCGCGCTCAAGGAAGGGATGCCGCATTCCAGCTCCCGCACCGTGCGCAAGCACGAGCAGTGCTCGCGCATCGGGCGGGACGTTCAGCAGGTGCTCCATACGCCATCACTGCGTGACGGTGGCACATCCCTTCTTGCAGGCGGGAGAGCTGACGCTGCGCGCGTTGCTGTTTCCACCGCTCCAAACTCTACCGGCCGACGAGACAGCGTCCGCCGCGTCCGGCTGAGCGCGCCGCGCCGCTACGTCCGCCGCAGCGGCGGCGGCGTTGCTGCGGAGTTGATCGAGGCTTTCGCCCGCAACGATCGCGAGCCAGAACTGCGTCGCTGCCCCTCGCGCCAACGTGATCGGGCCGATCGATTGGACGTAGCGGTGATCGCCGGGTTCGTCGGCTGACGGATTGGTGAAGTCGCCCGCCAGGGCCGCGACTATTTCATCCTTTGTCTGCCCGAAATCAGTAAAGAACGCCGTTCCCGCCACCGGGGCGTCGCTGATGATCAATGAGCCGGCGGCGACGTTGCTTTCGAAGTCCCCGAAGTTTTTCATGTACATGAGGCGACCCTCGGTCGCGCCGATATCGCCTTGGAAGTCATCGTCGATGTCCCAATCAGCGAAGAAACCGGGATAGATCGTCACGGGCGCCGCGCCACCGTTCGTAATGGTGAACCGGAACAGTACGTAATCCGCCGGCGGCACGCCGTCGTAGGACTTCTGGACCACCTTCAGTCCCACTCCTTCTGATGACGAAGCGTCCGAGTACTGCCACGTCACCTTCTTGCCGAACTGGGGCGAGGAAGTGAAATGCAAACGACCATCGGGCCCGAACGCTCGGCAGTTGCCGCACTGGATGTAGCCATTCAGCTCGTTCGCGCTGAGAATGCGGTTGGGTCGAATGCCGATGATCAGCCCGCCCACAAAGAGCTGCGAGACCGTGATGTCTCCAATCCGCGGCTGTTCACCCGGAGTCACCGGGAATTGCACGCCCCAACCGTTGCCGAGTTCCGGTGAAAAAGCCAACTGCCCCGCCCCGACGTCCCCGACGCCAGGCGTCACGACCAGCCTAGTGCGATCGTGCGAGAATTCGCGAGCGGCTGAGGCAACCGCGTCGCACGAGATCGCGCTCTTCTCATACGGGAACACGAAGGGCTCGTAGGACACCGCGGTGAGTAGCCTGGTTCCGAGAAAATCGCAGAGAATGGCCGGCGTGACGCGCAGCCCGTTCTGGACGATCGTCTGGGGCCGCCCGATGACTTCGTCCCATCCGCCGGCCGCCGCGCTGGTGGAGATGCTGACCCCGAACAACGGGGCGTCGGCATGAACCAGCGAGAGAATGATGCCTTCGAGCGGCTGGCCATCGACTGTGACTCCGCCACCGAGCGCGGTTCCTGGTGTCACCGTCATGTCGGCAGTAACGTCGGCAGCCAGCTCGACGGGCGTCAGGAGATAGCTTTGCCATGGAAAGCCGCCGGCAATCGCTCCTGGAATGGGAAGTCGCACGCGCACGAGATAGCTGCTTGGGCGAAGCGAGAACGAGTACGTATTCTGCGGGCAAGTAACGTTTTGGACACCCGCCGGAGAGCCGGACGCACCCATGTCAATCACACGAACCTGCAACGTGCCGCCACCTTCGAGCGAGTTACAGATATTGCCGCCATCCGGTCCCAAAACGCTTCCGCTCAGGACAGGGTCTCCCATGACCTCGAACGATGGGGCAGTCGCGACTGGTCGATCGGGACGACTACAAGCGGCAACTGAGGACGCGACGACAGCAACAACGAACCAGCGTTGGAGTGTCATACGAGCCTTCCTTGAGGGGATGTGCTGCTGGCAGTACACCAAAGGAGCTAGAACTCCCCACCAAGGCGCGCCAAGCGTCATAATGACGAACCGTCACTGCAGCCGTTCGTTCAGCCGCTCCAATACCCCCATCAAGTCCGGTTTGAGCTCCAACAGGGGCAGCACCGGATCGTGCCCGAGCTTCTGCATGCGCTTCAGCGCATTGGCGATCGTGAACTTGCTGTTATGGAGCTTGCCGTTGACTTCGTCCCACTCGATCGGCATCGACATCGGCGCGCCCGGCGACGGCCGCACGCTGTAGGGCGCGACCATGAGCTGGCCGGCGCGATTCTGGAACGCATCGACGTACACTTTGCCCTCGCGTTTGCTGATCGTGCGCTGCGTCGTCGCTAGGTCCGGATGACGATCGGTGACGAGACGGGCGAACAGCATCGCGAGCTGCAAGCACTGCGCATACGTGAGCTGCCGGCCAAGGGGCAGCATGATGTGCAGGCCCGACTTGCCGGTTGTCTTGACGAACGCGGGCATGACGACCTCGTCGCACACTTGCTTCATCGTCTTCGCGAGCACGATCACGTCGGCGAACGGCGCGTCTTTCGGGTCGAGATCGATGAGACACCAGTCGGGCTTCGTGAGATCGGTGATGCGACTGCCCCAGACGTGCAGCGGGATCGTGCCGAGGTTTACGAGATAGACGAGAGACTCCACGTCATTGCAGACGAAGTAATCGATGTCGCGTTGCGTGTCCTCGCTCCAGATCGGAATCGTCTGGATCCAGTCGGGCACGAAGCCGGGCGCGTCCTTCTGGTAGAACGATTTGCCGTTGATGCCGTCAGGGTAGCGCGTGAGCACGACGGGGCGGTCTTTGAGGTACGGCAGCAGCCAGGGCGCTATGCTGCGGTAGTATTCAATCAGGTCGCCCTTGGTGTACTTCTCCTCGGGCCAGAAGACTTTGTCGAGATTGGAAAGCTTTACTTCGCGATGCGGGATGCGGGATGCGGGATGCGTGACGGACGGTTCAGGTTCTTTCGCATCCCGCATCTCGCTTCCCGCATCCCGCGTTCCCGGCATTTGGACGTCCTCAGGTTTCTTATCATCCCGAAACCGCACGAACACGGATTGGCGCAGCAGTCCGTCCGGCGTGAACTCCTTGTACCGCACGTCGCACACGAGACGCGGCTCGACCCAGTTGTGATCCGGCCCCTTTGGAAGTGCGCCGTGCTCGGGCGGCTCGCACGGCGGCGTCTCGCGCACCAGTTGGTTCAAGGTGGCGCTGATCTCGTCGAGCTGCGCGCCGCTGAACCCCGAGCCGGCGCGCCCGCAATAGATAAGCTTGCCGTCCTTGTAGGCGCCGACGTGCAGTGAGCCGAAGCCGCCGCGCGATCCTTTGGGCTTCGAGAACCCGACGACGACGAAGTCGTCGATGCGGTCGGCGCGAATCTTCAGCCAATCGGCGGAGCGGCCGCTGCGATACGGGCTGTCCGCCTTCTTCGCCATGATGCCTTCGAGTCCCAGCCTCACGACCTGCTCGTACAACGCCTCGCCGTTCTTCTCGAAGTGCTCGGAGTACCGTAACGGCCCGGTCCGGGGCAGCACCTGCTGGAGAATCTGCTTGCGTTTGACGAGCGGGAGTTTGCGCAGGTCATAGCCGGCGAACGCCAGCAGGTCGAATACATACAGCGTTGCCGGCGATTCGATGGCCGCGCGTTTCGCTTCGCGGGCGCCCAGCTTGGCACGCACCTGCAGCTTGTTGAAGCTGGGATGGCCGGATTCGTTCAGCACGACGAGCTCGCCGTCCAGAATCACGCCGTCGAACGGCAGGGCTTTGACCGCGCGCGTGATTTCCGGAAATGCTTCCGTGTAGTCCAGGCCCTTCCGGGAGTAGAGGATTGCCTCGCCGTCCTGACACGCGGCGCGCATCCGGTACCCGTCGAGCTTCACCTCGAACAGCCACCCGTCCTTGCTGAAGGGCTCGGCGCGCGTCTCCGCCAGCATCAACTCTGTGTCTTCCACGCGCAGAGCGCGTTTCGGCGCACCCAGCTTCTCCAACTCCTGCTTGATCGGCTCGGCGCGCTGTTTGGCATTACGCAGCTCGTCGTTGGTCAGCCCTGAGAGCACCGACTCATCCGAGTACGGCTCGGTCGAGACGTACTCATCGCGCTCCTTGATGAGCAGCCATTCTTTCTCGGTCTTCTTGAGCTTGATCAGCGTCCAGCGGCCGTGCAGCTTGTAGCCTCGCAGCTCGAACAGCAGCTTCCCTTTAGCGAATCCTGCGCGCACGTCCTCGAGCGGGACCCACACCCCGCGGTCCCAGACGATGACCGTTCCGGCGCCGTAGTTTCCTTCCGGAATGATCCCCTCGAAGTCGCCGTACTCGAGCGGGTGATCTTCGACTTTGACGGCGAGCCGTTTGTCGGCCGGGTTGGCGGAGGGGCCCTTGGGGACCGCCCAGGATCTGAGTACGCCATCCATCTCGAGCCGCAGGTCCCAATGCAGGCGCGTGGCGTCGTGCATATGAACAATGAACAACCCGCCCGGTTGTGGACCGGGTTTTGGGACTAGGCCTCCAGGCTCCGGCGTCTCATCGAATGCGCGCTTCGCCCGATAGGTGCTGAGCGAGTCGCCTCCGCCTTCCTCCGGGCGGGGCTTCCGACGAGTAGGCATGAGGGCGTATCATACTCCGATATGGCCGCCCATTCCATCGGTTCCGCCACGGTTTCGTTCGGCCTCGTGTCCGTGCCCGTGCAGCTGTTCGCTGCCGGCGAGTCGAAGGCCGCGATCTCGTTCAACTGGCTCCATAAGAAGGATGGGGCCCGCCTGAAGCAGCAGTACGTTTGCTCCGCAGACGGCGAAAAAGTCGAACGCAGCGACATGATCAAGGGCTACGAGTTCCAGAAGGGGCAGTACGTGACCTTCACGCCCGAGGAGCTCAAGGCGCTCGAAGAGCGCGCCACCGGCGCGATCGACATCGTGGAGTTTCTGCCCGCCGAGCAGGTGGACCGCATTTATCTCGACCGCACCTATTTCCTGGGACCCGACAAGGGCGGCGAGCGCGCGTACAAGCTGCTGACGGAGGCGCTCGAGAAGACCAAGCGCGTGGCGATCGGCCAGTATGCCGCGCGCGGCAAGCAATACCTGATCATGGTCCGTCCGATGGACGGCGGCCTGGTGATGGAGCAGCTGCGCTACGCCGACGAGATCCGCGACATCGCCGAAGTGCCGATTCCCAAGACCGAGGTCAAGAAGCCCGAGCTCGACCTCGCGATCAAATTGATCGACCAGGCCGCGACCGAGGAATTCCATCCGGAGAAATACAAGGACAACGTGCGCGAGCGGATGCAGGAGCAGATCGACCGCAAGGTGGAAGGCAAGCAGATCACCGAGGAGCCGGAGGAAGCGCCGAAGACCAGGGTGCTCGACCTGATGCAGGCGCTGAAGCAGAGCCTCAGTGCTCCGGCGGCGGAGGAGAAGCCGGCCAAGCGCAAAAAAGTCGCGGGCAAGCGCTAAAGCATTATCTTGGGGCGACCCTCACCCCGAGGTTGCCGCCGTGCAAGACACGTTCCCGACGAGTACACAAGGGCCCGGTCCGGTATTCTGGATCGTCATGTGCGCCCTCATTGTCCTCGAGATCGCCGCGATGTGGAAGGTGTTTGAGAAGGCAGGCCAACCCGGTTGGGCTGCGATCATCCCCATTTATAACGTGATCGTGCTCATCCAAATCGCCGGCAAGCCGGTGTGGTGGATTCTCCTCTACCTCATTCCCGTCGTCAGCTTCATCATCGCGATCATCGTGCTGCACAACATCTCGGTGAATTTCGGGAAGGGTGTCGGCTTCACGCTGGGTCTCCTGTTCCTGAGTCCGATTTTCTTTCCGATTCTGGCGTGGGGAGATGCGGAGTATCGTGGGCCAGCTGCAGGAAGTCCCGGGCCAGCTTAGGGCCCATCCCCTGCTCTTCGTGCTTGAAAAAGATGTACGCATCGGTCCAGGCGCCTCCCAGCGCCTGGATCTTTTTTGCCCACTCCCCCAGCGCCTCCGCCCCGTAGCCCTCATCCCGTAGCCGCACGTAGCCGAAGTCGGCGGTCACCTCGAGCGGCGTCGTCCCTTCCTCTGTATCCGCGATGCACAACGCCGTGTTGGTGCTCCGCAGCAGCTCGTAGACGTCGTCTGACCACCACGAAGCGTGACGGAACTCACACGCCGCGCGGACGTCCATCGGGAACTGGGTAAGTAGGTCACCGAGTTTGTCGAGGTCTTTCGTAAAATTGGGGGGTAATTGAAATAGAACCGATCCCAGTTTGGTGTTAAGCTTTCGAATGGTGTCGAGGAAGATGCGGAGTGGTTCGTCGATGTTTCGCAGGCGCATGAAGTGCGTTATTCGTTGTGGAGCTTTCAAAACAAACGTGAACCCCGCCGGGGTCGCCGCATCCCACCCGGCGACCGTTTTGGCGCTGGGCATGCGATAAAACGTGTAATTGATCTCGACGGTGCCCAGCTGCTGGGCGTAGTACTCGAGCCACTTCGCGCTCGGGAGCTTGGGCGGATAGAAGCTGCCTTTCCACTCGGGGAAGTTGTAACCGGACGTACCGACGCGCAGCCGCACGGGAGGCATCGCGTCAAACCTAGTTTCACCACTCTCGATGGGGGAGTCGTCGTATGACGAAGCTCAAGTTCACGGCCGCCGCGCTGGCGTTCGCAGTCGCCGCCTGCGGCACCTCGGCCGAAACCGAGCGGAAGCTCGCCGAGCTGGAGCAGGCCAACGCGCAGAAGGACAGCCTGATGCAGGAAGTGGCGATCAGCTCGCGGCTCATCAGCGACGTCAACACCGAGCTCGCCAAGGCGAAGATCCGCAACAACCGCCTGCACGTCTCCAGTGAGAGCCCGATCACCGCGTCCACCGATACGCTGATGGCGAGACTGCGGTACGTCGTGGCGCGCGTCCGGGAGACGGAGAGCGCGCTGAGCGCGAGCCGGGAGCGGATCAAAGGGTTGACGTCGCTGTCGGACAGCCTGCGGACAGCCTGTCGACCGGCTACTACGTGATCGGCACCCGCGCTGAGCTCAAGAAGAAGGGCATTCTCACCGAGCAGGGCGGTGGGCGCGTCTTGTTCATCCTGTGGCGGACGGGCAAGACTCTGCAGCCGGCGCGCAACCTCGATCCCAGGCTGTTCACGGCGATCGACACGCGGCAGGTGACCCAGATTCCGCTGCCGAGCGCGACCGCGGAGTATCGGGTCGCGTCGCTGCAGGATCTCGACTACGTGGCCGAAGAGCGCCACGACAACAGGTACTCCGGCGTGCCGAGCCTCACGATTACGTCGCCCGTGGATTTCTGGCGCACCTCGAAGTTCCTGATCATCATACTCGAGGGATCGTCGGGCACGGTGGCCGACCGGCCTGTGACGAGCTCGGAGCAGCAAGCCGTCAGTCGCTAAAGGAGTTGCCGCAAGAAGCAAGAGGCCAGCGATTGTGCTGGCCTCTTTGCTTGGGTGGTATGCTTAGGCATGGACAACCGCTGCGGCTGGTCAACGTCCAATGAGCAGATGATCGCGTATCACGACACGGAATGGGGCGTGCCGGTCCATGATGATCGCCAACTCTTTGGCAAGCTGGTGCTCGACGGATTTCAGGCCGGCCTGTCGTGGGCCATCATCCTGCGCAAGCGCGACGCGTTCTTGCACGCCTTCGAAGGCTTCGACCCCGACAAGATGGCCCGGTATGACGCGCGACGCGTCGCCAAGATCCTCAGAGATCCGGGAATCGTTCGCAACAAGCAGAAGGTGAAATCGGCGGTCGGCAACGCGCGCGCCTTCCTGAACATGAAGGACGCGGGCGAGTCATTCGATCGGTTTCTCTGGCAATTCGTGGGCGGCAAGCCGAAGGTCAACGCCTGGAAGACGCTGAAACGGGTTCCCGCTGAAACCAGGGAATCGATCGCGATGAGTAAGGCGCTGGTCGAGCGCGGCTTTCGCTTTGTGGGACCGACGATCGTGTACGCGTTCATGCAGGCGGTGGGAATGGTCAACGACCATTTGGTGTCCTGCTTCCGCTACCCTGTGCTTACTTCGCCCGCTCCAGATACTGGCCCGACCGCGGGTCGACGCGCACCTTCTCGCCCGGGCTGATAAACTCCGGCACCTGCACCGTCACACCGTTCGACAGTTTCGCAGGCTTGGTGCTCGCGGTCTTCGTCGCCGTCTTCATCACCGGGGACGTCTCGACGACTTTCAGCTCGATCACCGGCGGCAGCTCGATGGCGATGGGCCGTCCCTCCAGCCATTCCACCTGCACCACCATTTCCGGCTGCAGCCACGGCGTGTCCTCGCCCACGGCGCGCTCGTCGAGCGTGAACTGCTCGTAGGTCTGCTGATCCATCACGTGCACGCCGCCGTGATCCTGATAGAGCACCTGCATCTCTTTGGTGTCGAGACGCGCTTCATTGAGGAAGTCGGTGGCGGCGAGGCGCTGATCGAACGTGTTGCCCGAAACCAGATTGCGAAAGCGCATCTGCACGAACGCGCGCAGGTTGCCCGGAGTCCGATGCGTGAAATCCATGACGCGGCACGGCTGGCCGTCGATCATCAACACGTGCCCTTTGCGAATATCTGTGGCTTTCATAGGAGCGGGAACATAAACCGGTCGCCTTAGCACTCAAAGGGGCCGAGTGCTATCGGCTTGCCTGAGGGGCGGCCGTTTACTAGCGTGAGCAGCCTCACACTCGACTGCTGTGTCGGATTGCAGCTTTCCGTAGCACCGTGTCCCAACGTTAGCGAACGGTTTCGAGCCTAAGGCTTTGCGTAACAGTCGGATAGATGAGCGGCACCATCTTTGCCTCTCTAAATGCCGTAAGGGAGGGAAGCATGATCAGGCCTATCATCCATCGTCAGCTGACCCGCGGCGACCTCGCCTGCCTCGTCGACGAGATCGCGCGGATGGATGTCTCCGAAGGTCGTGAAGCCGACCAGGCGCTGCAGGCCGGCGCGGTCGATATTGTCCTCGATTCCCCCGCGGCCCTCGAAGCGGTACTCGGCCGCGGCGGTGCCCCTGCGCCGCTCCCCCTGACCCTCCTGTGGTACGTCCCGATTCGCGCCCAACTGCGCAACCGCGGCGTAACCGACATTCTGCTGGCGGACTATGCCGCGACACTCCCGGTCGTGTTCGCCAGCTCGCATTCTCAGAGCGCCATCGCGCGGGGTGAGAACGGCATGGAGGATTGGTGGCGCTTCGTCGCCGCGCTGCCGCAAGGCACCGTTGCCCAAGCCGAGGCCGCCGCTGACGCCGCGGCGCTGGCGCTGTGGTGGGCCGGTTGTTTCCCTGAATGGGTCGAACGTGGCGGCGCGGGACATGGGATGGTGCGCGCCTACGTGACGTTCGCCGGCCGGATGCTGGCACTCGCCGCCGATTTGCTCGAGGCATCCGCGCCCGAGGAGGCCGCACTCTGCGCCCGTGCCGCGGAAGCTCGCACCGAGCTCCATGCCGCCCTTATCGAGGCGCGCGCCGACTACATCGGTGAGGATCCGCACAGCAGCGAAAGCCGCCTCAATCGGTTCTTGAGGCGGCTTTCGGAAAACAATTGACGTACGGGCACGCCAATGGCGTGCCCGCTACGTTTACCATTTGGAAACCTCTCCCTGAAACGATTTCGACCGCTCCGCCAGATCCACCGGCGTGACTGACGGATCCTGCTTCACCAGCTCGACACGCTGCAGGTTGGCAACCGCCTTCCCGTAGGTCCCCTCGATCGCCAGCGCCGCGCGATATTGCTCGATCGCGATATCGAAGCGGCCGGTCAATTCGAGCGCCATGCCGAGGTTGTTGTGGAACGTGGCGACCTTGTCGTTGAGCTCGACCGCGCGCGCCAGCGGACCGATCGCGTCTTCAAACCGCTGCACCCGCATGTAGAGCGCGCCGAGGTTGTTCATCGCCCAGACGTCGCTGTCGTCTTTCACGATCGCATGCTGGTAGGCGACGATCGCATCGTCGTTTTTGTCCTGGGCCTCGAACGCGCGGCCCTGCAGGCGCAGCGGCTCGCTCGACGTCGAGTCGAGGGCGATGGCGGCTTCGATGTGCTGCAACGCGCTGTCGGGCTTCCCGGACTCGAGCAGGACGCGGGCCAGATTGAGATGACTCTTCACGTGCGTGGAATCGAGCGAGAGTGCTTGAACGAACGCGCTCTCGGCCTGCTCGCGATCCCCCGACTTCCAGGCCGACAGGCCGAGCATGTAGAACCCCCACGGGTTGGTGGGCCGGTCTGCCGCGTAGGTCTTGAAGAGCGTGGTGGCGTCGCCGAAGCGGCGATCACGGTAAGCAGAGTCCGCCATCTCGAAAGTCACCGGGCCGCTGATGACGAGCGCCGGCTTTTCGGTGCTGGCGTTGCCGACCGGCACGGTGCTCGTCGTTGTGCTGACGGGCTCACCGGCACGCGCCTGGTCGGGGTTGCGGTCGCCGCACGCGGCAAACGCGTATGCGGCGATCACGGTGCACACGATCGCGGCCATCAGAATGACCGGGAATCGCAGCGAACGGTTGGACTGATCCAGCTCGAATTGGTATGACATGGCTCCTCCGGGAGCAGGGGTTCGCCCGGAGGAAAGGCACGCTGCGGACCGCGAGTTAAGTCGTTGATTTACAACGTTGTTTTTTGACGATTGTGTTTCGACGTACTCGTATCACGGTTTTCTATGTGTCCCGCTGAACACCGAGGCGGCGCATGATTTTCAAGAGACTGGCGTGGTCGGAGAGGCCCAGCTGCTTCGCCGTCTTCGTGACGTGCCACTCGTTGCGCTCTAACGCCTGAATGACGATTTGCCGCTCGGCTTCCTGCTTCTGCTCCTCGAAACTGCGGGATGCGAGATGGGGGATGCGGGACGCGCCGCGATGATCCCGGATCTCGGCTGGGACCGCAGCCTTCGTCAGCTCGTCGCCGTCAGTCGCGATGATCATCCGCTCGATCACGTTGCGCAGCTCGCGAATGTTGTTGCGCCGCCAGTCATAGGCCATCAGCGCCTCGACGGCTTCCGGTACGACGGCCTTCGGCTTCATGCCGAATCGCTCACAGGTCGCGGCGACCAGGTGCTCTACCAACGCCGGCACGTCGGACAGGCGATCGCGCAGCGGCGGCACCCGCAGCACATGCACGTTGAGCCGGTAGAACAGGTCCTCGCGGAACCGGCCTTCAGCGACCTCCTTCTCGAGATCGCGGTGTGTCGCCGCGACGACTCGGGTGTTTACCTCGATCGGCTTGTTGCCGCCGAGGCGGGTGACTTTACGCTCTTCGAGCACGCGCAACAGCTTCGCCTGCGCCGCCGGCGGCAGGTCGCCGATCTCGTCCAGGAACAGCGTTCCGCCGCTTGCCGCCTCGAACGCGCCTTTGCGCGTGGCGTTAGCGCCGGTAAAGGCGCCGCGCTCGTGGCCGAACAGCTCGCTCTCCACGAGCTCGTGCGGCAGCGCCGCGCTGTTAATTGCGACGAAGGGCCCCTTGGGATTGGCGCCGAGGCGGTGCAGCTCGCGCGCGACCAGCTCCTTCCCTGTACCACTCTCTCCGACGACGAGTGCGGGGCTTGGCACCGGCGCCACCCGCACGATGCCCTCTTTGAGTTTCGCGAGCGCGGGGCTCGTGCCGACAAGCGGCGATTCGAGCCCGAACCCGTGCCGCAGCAACGTGACCTCGGCGCTCAGCCGGCGCCGTTCGATGGCGTTCTCAACTTCCTGCGCCACACGCTCCATCGGCTCCGCCTTGTCGATGAAGCTGTAGGCCCCGAGCCGTATCGCCTGCGCGCAGCGGTCGTAGTCGCCCGTGCCCGTATAAACGATGATCGGGACGCGCAGGCCGAGCCGCTCAACGGAGCGCAGCACCTCGAACCCGTCCATGCCCGGCATCTCGAGGTCGAGAATCACGCAGTCCACCGAGTCACGCGTGAGACTCTCGAGCGCCGTGCGGCCGCTCTTCGCGACCAGCGTTTCATAGCCCCGCAGGCGCTTGAGGTCGTAGGCGTACTGCTCGGCCATGGCCGGGACATCGTCCACGATCAAGACCAGTGTCATGAGAGGATTGGGATCTCCACGATGAACGTCGACCCCTGCCCCAGCTCGGTCTCGACGTTGAGGGAGCCATTCGAGTCGAGCACGAGGCGCCTCACGATCGAGAGGCCGAGCCCGGTCCCACCTGACTTGGTCGTGTAGAAGTCGTCGAAGGCTCGGTCCAGCTCCGCCTTGCTCATGCCGCGGCCGGTATCGCTTACGGCGATGCGCACCATGCCGTTGCCGCGCTCGGTCGTCACCGTTACGGTGCCGTTCTTCCCCTCGAGGCTATCGGCGGCGTTGCTCAACAGGTTTTCGATCACGCGCCTGAGCACCAGTGCGTCGGCCGACACCGGCGGCAGTCCCTCGGCAAGCTTGGTGCGCACGGAGCCCGAAGCGCCAATCGTCTCCCGCACGACGCTGTTCACGTCAGTCGCCTTTCGCTCCGACTGCGGCGATAGTTTGGCGTAGTTTGCGGCGAGCGTCTCGAGGTAGCTGATGCTCGATTCCACCGTCCCCTGGCGTTCGGCGAAAACCTGCGGCAGCTCGACGGGTTTGTCGCGCGCCACCTGGGTGAGATGGCGAAACACGTTGCGCAGCGGGGCCAGGCCGTTCTTGATATCGTGATTCACCTGTCGCGCGAGGTCCCCGATGGCGATGCGAGCTTCGACCGGCTCGCTGATGCGGGTCGAGAGCCAGCCTGCCAGCAGTAGAGCCGCGAGCGCGGCGACCAGAACCGCAGCCGCAAACCAGCGATTTACGTTGCGTTGCAGCGCGGTCAGGAGCGCGGAGGAGCGGGTGACCACGAGGCGCGCCTGCTCGACGCGTCCTGGTCCTTCGGTCGCATCCACATAGGGCAGCGGCGGCAACTCGACGACGAGTGTGCCCGAATCGGCGTTGGTGGTGTCATTGGGCAGGACGAGCCCAACGCTAAGCTCCGGATCGCGCGCGAGGCGGGCGAGAAACTGCGAATCGACGGCGATGCCACCAATGAGCCGAAAGCGGTGGCTCGCGATGCGCAGCGAATCGCTCGTCACAAGGGCGAGGAATGGTCCCTCTGCGGCAGCCGCACGCACCAGCGCGGGGCCTGAGTCGGGCACTGCCGGACCGAAGCGGTCATACTCGTTCCGGAAGTGGCCGGACGATACGACTCGCCCCTCGCCGTCCTGGATCTGCAGGAAATCGAGGCCCGCCAGGCGCATCGCATTGCCGGCGTAGTCGAGCGCGTAGGCGCGATCTTCGCCGCGCACCACCACCCCGCGGAAGCTGTTGTCGAGGGCGAGCGAGCTCTTCAGGGCGGCGAGACGGGCCGCAATGCGGTCGCTCTCCCGCGCGATATCCGCGTTGATGACGTTTAGCAGCGCCGTCACCCGGCGTTCGTCCCCGGACGTCACCCGCCGCGCCATCTCCAGCCTGATGCCAAGACCAAACACGAGCAGCGGGACCAGCACCACCACCCCGAACGAGATGAGGAGGCGGGTGCGGAATCTCATGGGGCGAGATGCACCGTCCCGTCCTGATCTACCGTCCAACGCGCCACGCCGCGGCGTACGATCGCGGTGGGACGCGTATCGACGAGCGCGGTGAGCGTGGCAGGCGACGAGGGCAGCAAGGCCCTGGCGGTACGGCACGGATCGGCAGTGACTCGCGGCAACGCCACGACGTATCCCCAATCCTTCCTTGCTGCCACGGCGCTGCTGAAATCGTCGGCAGGACGGCCCGTCGCCACCGCATGCGTCAGCGCGGCGAGGCGTCCCGCCAGCTCGCGCGCGGTCGGATCGGAGCGGGAATAGAGGATACGGTGCTGGCCGCTCGAGGCTGGCGGAGAACTGTCCTGACCACCCCCCAACCCGCACGCGCGCAGATCGAGCCACCAGATGCCGCCTTCGGCGCGGCGCGCCTCGGCGCGCACCGCCTGCTCGAGGCCGTCGAACCGTGTCCCTGGAGCCTCGGCGGTGACGTACACATAGGTCCGATCCCATGGCAGCGCGACGACGGTGAAGTTTTGGAGCGTCGCCGCGTAATCGCGCAGCGCGCGGTCGCGCGTAACCAGCAGATCGACCCCCGCGTCGAGCAGGTCCCGTGCATCCCCGCTTGCGGCAAACTTGAACAGCAGCGTGTCGCCGCGTGAGCTGTGGGCGCGGATTTCCTGGGCCGTCGTGGTGGCGCTCGTGGCCCAGTAGGCGCCGGTGCCGATGGGCCAGCTCGAATCGGGCGCGGGCTTCACGACGGCCAATGCGGGATCGCCCAGCACCGGCGGCACGTCGTCCTGTGACTTGGCCAGCGTCATCGTCACCACGCGAGCCTCGGGCGCGCCGAGCGTGTATCCGACGCCGCTGCGGCCGAAGACGATGTCCTGCGCCGTGACGGGTGCGCCATCCCAGAACTGCGCACCGTCGCGGAGGCGAATCGTCCAGCGCCGGCCGCCGTCATCCTTCGCCCAGTTCCCGGCGAGCTCGGGGTGCGCGTGGCCGTCGCAATCGAGACGCACCGGCGTTTCGTACAGATGCCGAAACACCAGTCGCTCGGCGTCGTTGCGCGGCAGCGGCGCGTGCCGTGGATCGACGGCGTCGGTGAGCCCGATCGTGATCGTGGCGACGCGGCCAGACACCGAGCCCGTAGAGAGCAGACAGCTCTCGTCCGGCGCCTCCCGCGCGCCAGCGCCGCTCACACCGGTACCGACGCGCGGGTGCGCGCAGGCGGTCACGAGCGCGATGCAGGCGAGTAGCGAAATCCGATGCGCTGGCATGAAATAACGATACACTACACTATCTCTACATGGGATTCGCACGCAGCATCCTCCTCAAGGCATCCCGCAGTCAATGGCTCGCCCGGCAGTTACGTGAGCGCCGCTTCTTCCAGCGAGCCGCGCGCCGCTTCATGCCCGGCGAGACGCTGGACTCGGCGCTCGACGCCGCGGCGCAATTCGGCAAGGCCGGTCTCGGCAGCGTGCTCACCGAGCTGGGTGAGCAGGTGACGAGTCGCGGTGAAGCGGAAGCGGTGCGGGATCATTACCTCGGAGTGCTCGACAAGATCCAACGCCGCAAGCTGCCGGCGCAGATTTCCGTCAAGCTCACGCACCTCGGCCTCGACGGCGACCGCGGCGCGTGCGTGGAGGACGTGCTGGCGCTGGCCCGCAAAGCGGAGCAGGCGCGTTCGTTTCTCTGGATCGACATGGAGGAATCGCGCTACACCGCCGCAACGCTCGACGTGTACCGCCGTGCGAAAGCGGAATGGTCGAACGTCGGCGTCTGCCTCCAGGCGTACTTGCGGCGCACGCCGGCGGACCTCGAGTCGCTGCTCGCGTTGTCACCGGCCATTCGCCTGGTCAAGGGAGCCTACAACGAGCCGGCCAATGTCGCATTCCCCAGGAAGCGCGACGTCGATGCAGCCTACTTCCAGCTCGCCCAGCGCTTGCTCACGGAGACCGGGCGGCAGCGCGTCAAAGCGGTGTTCGGCACGCACGACCTCGACATGATCGGGCGGATTCGCCAGGCGGCGGTCGCGCAGCGGCTCGACCCGTCCGCGTACGAGTTCCACATGCTGTACGGGATCCGCGCCGCCGAGCAGCGCTCCCTGGCGTCGCGCGCCGCCCAGGTGCGGGTCCTGATCAGTTACGGCAGCGCCTGGTTCGCCTGGTACATGCGGCGGCTTGCCGAACGCCCCGCGAACGTCTGGTTCGTGCTCCGGAACGTCGTGTAGATTACGGGCATGGTCACCTCTGCGATCTCCAGCCGGCAACGAGAAACCCGCGACTCGGTCGTGATCCGATTCGCCGGCGACTCGGGGGACGGGATGCAGGTGACCGGCAGCCAGTTCACGCTCGAGACCGCGCTCGCCGGCAGCGATTTCTCGACGTTCCCCGATTTCCCCGCAGAGATCAGGGCCCCAACCGGCACGACGTTCGGCGTATCGGCATTCCAGATCCACTTCGGCAGCAGCGACGTGATGACGCCGGGCGACGCCGTCGACGTACTCGTCGCGATGAACCCCGCCGCGCTCACCGTCGAGCTGCGCGATCTGAAAATCGGCGGCACGGTCATCGTCGACACCGCGGCATTCAACGAGCGCAATCTCAGCAAGGCGGCGTACGCGCGGAATCCGCTCGACGACGATTCCCTCGCCAAGTATCAGGTGCTCCGGTTCGACATCACCAAGCTCACCGCCGATGCCGTGAAGCCGCACGGGTTGTCGTCGCGCGAGGCGCATCTCTGCCGCAACATGTGGGCGCTGGGATTGCTCCTCTGGATGTACGGGCACGAGCGGACCGCGACGATCGAATGGCTGAACCGGAAGTTCGCCAAAAAGCCGGTGATCGCCGCCGCCAACATCGCCGCGCTGAACGCCGGCCACGCGTTCGGCGAGACGGCGGAGATGCCGGAGCATCTGGTTGGGTACGTCGTCCCCAGAGCCGTCACGCAGCCGGGACGCTACCGCACGGTCAGCGGGACCGAAGGCCTGGCGTGGGGACTCGTGGCCGGGTTGCGGGCCGCCGGCATCGAGAAGATGGTGTTCGCCGGCTATCCGATCACGCCGGCCTCGGCGTTGTTGCACACGCTGGCGAATCTCCGCACCTATGGCGTCGTCACGTTCCAGGCCGAGGACGAGATCGCCGCGAGCGGCGCCGCGCTGGGTGCCGCGTATGCCGGCGCCCTCGGCGTGACGTCGAGCTCCGGACCAGGCATCGCGCTCAAGACCGAGATGCTGGGGTTGGCGATCGCGACGGAGCTGCCGCTCATCGTGATCGATTCGCAGCGCGCCGGCCCGTCCACCGGCATGCCCACCAAGGCGGAGCAGTCGGATCTGTTTCAGGCGGTGCACGGCCGCAACGCCGACGCGCCGCTCGCGGTGCTCGCGCCGACATCGACGGCCGATTGCTTCCATATCGCGATCGAGGCGGTGCGCCTGGCCACCAAGTACATGACGCCGGTGATCGTACTGAGCGACGGCTACCTCGCGCACGCCGCCGAGCCGTGGCTCATTCCGCGCGAGGCCGAGCTGCCGCGCTTCCCCGTGTCGTATCGCACCGATCCCGAAGGATTCCATCCGTTCCTGCGGGACGCGGAGACGTTGGCGCGGCCGTGGGTGAAGCCCGGCACCCCGCAGCTCGAGCATCGCATCGGCGGGCTCGAGAAGGATTATGACTCGGGGCACATTTCCTACGATCCCGACAATCACGCCCGCATGACGAAGGCGCGCGCCGACAAGATCGCGGGGATCGCGCGCGACATTCCGTTGCAGGACGCCGCGCTCGGTGACGATCACGGCAAGCTCGCGGTGGTCGGCTGGGGCTCGACCTTCGGCGCGATCCATCAGGCCGTGAAAATCGCGCGCAACGAGCAGCGCGACGTGTCGCACATTCACGTGCGCTACCTGAGCCCGTTCCCGCGCAATTTGGGCGACTTGCTCAAACGGTT
>QHUQ01000237.1 GCA_003221985.1 Gemmatimonadota bacterium
TGCTGGAGATCAGCGCCGGAGGGCTGCAAGGAAAATCAGGCATCGTTCGGTATCACAGCGCGCTCGCGAGCGCGTAGCTGCGAGGAGACCGCTCGCCATGATCCGCGTGTTCATGTTCGATGATCTCCGGCGCCGGTAATAGATCGTCTTCTGTTACTGCGTGCCGGCGACGGCCTTCACGGTCGCGCGGATCGCACGTCCTGATTGATCTTTCCTAGGGCTTGCGACCGTCGCGGTGTCCGGCTATCCTGTGCGCAGCGCATCAGGGCGCGACCGTGTCCGCGGAAAGGACTGCGTCCACCTGAATCCGTTTTCACAACCTGTCGGTTCGATGAACTCTTTTCTGCCCGAGTGAGCGGACACCGGGCGCACGGACGGCTGGACGCCGCCCCTGAAAGGAGTCTCATCGTGACGCGACAATCCGTTCCCATCCGCACGCTCCGGGAACGGCCTGACCTCGAACAGCTCAAACGCCAGGCGAAGGAGCTTCTCGAATCCTTCAGGAAGGGCGACGGCGCCGCAGTCGCCGAGGTCGACGCGCACTATCGCGGAGCGAATCCGCAGACATTTGCATTGCACGACGCGCAGCTCGTCGTTGCGCGCGCGTACGGCTTCGAGAGCTGGCCCAAACTGAAAGCGTTCGTCGACGGCGCAACTGTCCGCCGACTGGTGGACGCCGTGCGGGCGAGGCGCATGGACGACGTCCGCGTGATGCTGAAGGCCCGCCCTGAGCTCGCGCGCATGTCGAAGGACAGCCTGCAGGTGGTACACCACGCGGTGCTCGCGCGCGCGCCCGAGATGGTCCGCATCCTGATGGCGCACGGTGCCAACGCGCGCGACGGTGTCTACCCTCACCGCGAGGCCACGACCGCACACGCGATCGCCCTTCAGCGCGGTTACGACGACATCGTTCGCATCATCGAGGAAGAAGAACAGAACCAGAGGCAGGCGAAGAGTGGCCTGCCGAATGCTCCCGCCGCCGACGATGTGTTCCGCGCGATCGCGTCGGCCGACACGGACCGTGCGATTGCGCTCATGGACGAAAACCCGCTGCGAATTCACACTCGTCATATCCCATCGGAGGCGTCGCCGCTGCACGCGGCGGCGCAGGCGCTCGACGCGGCGCTGGTGGCCTGGCTGCTGGACCACGGCGCGGATCCGCGCTCACGTATGCATCACGACCTCACACCCATCGACTTCGCCGCACACAGATGGTATCGAACGGACACGCCGCGCTTCGAAGCCGTCGCCCGGCTGCTGCTGGATCGCGGCGCACCGATGACGCCGGCCGGCGCAGCCGCCCTCGGTGACGCCGACTGGCTCCGCGCGCAGCAGACGGCTGGCACGCTGAGGGACCAGAACGACGGCTCCGGCGGATTGCTGCGGATCGCGGTGACGCACAATCGTTCCGAGATCTTCCACCTGCTTCTCGACTTCGGCTTCGATCCCGACGAGCGCGTCCGCCTGCACGAGGGAGACGATGCCCCGTTTACATGCGGCATGGCACTCCAGCACGCCGTGCAACTGAAGCGATATGAGATGGCCGAGACGCTGCTGAAACGCGGCGCGGACCCGAACGCCTCTGTTTATGCGAGCGGTGACCCGGTGTTCTCCGCCTACAGCGAAGGCGACGAAAAGATGATCGCGCTCCTGGAGCGATACGGCGGCGTACCGAACGCGGCCACAGCAGGCCTGTATCGACAGACGGAACTGGCCAGGCGGATGCTCGCAGGCGAGGCCCGTTATCGATTGGACGGCGTGGGCGGGGCAACGCTTGCGGAGCAGCTCCTCTGGGGGGCCGCGTGCGGAGGCGATCCGGAAACTGTACGAATGGCGCTCGATCGCGTGGACTGGGCGCGCGATGATCCCCGCTGGTTTGAGATGCTCGAGCAACCGCTGCGGACATGGACGCACGGCTCCGTCAGCGAGACTTGGGACAAGACCACGTACCTCACGTGCTTCCGCCTGCTGCTTGACCGCTGCGATCCCAACTTGCGCGGACGCCCGACTGACGGTGGGCAGTTCGGCCTGACGACGCTCCACAATATCGTTGCGCGCGGCAGTATGACGCCAGAGGAGCGCGTGGCATTCGCGACCTCGATCCTCGATCGCGGCGCGCGCCTCGACCTCCGAGACAACCTGCTGAAGAGCACGCCGCTCGGATGGGCGTGCCGATGGGGACAGCTGCCGCTGGTGAAGTTGTTTCTCGACCGCGGCGCAGATCCCGGCGAGCCGGACGCTGAACCGTGGGCGACCCCAAGAGCATGGGCGGAGAAGACGAACCACGCTGAGGTGTTGGCAGAGCTGCGCAACCGCCAGCGTCCCTCTTGACACCCTAAATGAGCCGTGCCACCATGCGCCTCGCGTCATCTTGATGCTAACAGCCCGTGGTGAAAGTCTGGCTGCATTCGACGAGCGATGCATCCCCTCCGGCGGCGTTGCTCCTCCTTCAAATACTCCCGGTATTCTCAGTCGTCGCGCCTTGCCGGCGGGGCGCCTCGCTCGTCTCGGTGCGACGCCAGACTTTCACCACGGGCTGCTAGACACCAGACAAAAGATCGAGCTCGCCGGTGCTGTCACCGAACCGCTCCAGGTTCACCCCGAACTTGTCCATCAGGCTCAACGACAGATTCGCCAACGGAGTGCCCTTCTGATACACAAGGTGACGGTTGCCCTTCATCTGCTGGTCGCGCCCGCCCACGACAACCACCGGGACATTGAAGTTGTTGTGGGTGTTGCCGTCGCTCATGCCGCTGCCATAGAGCACGATCGAATGATCCAATAGAGTCCCGTCACCATCGGGGATCGCCTGCAGCTTCCTCAGGAAGTAGGCCAGCGTTTCGACGTGATAGGTATTCAGCTTCGAGTACACCGCCATCTTTTCCGGATTGTTTCCATGGTGCGACATGGAATGGTGTGCCTCGGGCAGACCAATCTCGGAATACGAGCGATTGACATTCTCACGCGCCATCAGAAACGAACTGACCCGGGTGATATCCGCCTGGAACGCAAGCGCCTGTAAATCGAACATCAGCTCGGCGTATTCTTTGAAAGTCTCCGGCACGCCGGCCGGCCGCTCCGGCACCGCAAAATCGCCGTTGTAGGATTCGCTCTTTGCGATACGCTGCTCCACATCGCGAATGGCATCGAGATACTCGCTCAGCTTGGCACCGTCGCGCGGGCCGACCCTGCGGCGAAGCTGCGAGATCTCCTGCATCACGCCATCGAGAATACTGCGGTCTTCCTGGCTTCGGACCACGCGCGCTTCGGCGGTGTCGCCGCTCCCGAACAGCCGTTCGAAGACAGCGCGTGGATTGGTCTCCGATGGCAGCGGCATCGTCGGTGTCTTCCACGACATCGAGTTCATATACGCGCAGGCGTACCCGTGGTCGCAGGCGCCGACGACGTCGTTCCGGTCAACGGCCAGTTCCAGCGACGAGAGCTTCGAGTCGCGACAGATCTGCCGGGCAATCAGTTGATCGATCGTCGTGCCGGCCTGCACATCGGCACCTTCGGTCTGCTTAACCAACCCCTTCCGTGGCAGGGGTCCAGTCGTTCATATTGGCCCCGTTCCCGCAATAGATCGCCGCGAATCGAGGCGCCCCCTTTGAAAGGGCCGACATCGCCGGCACCATCGCGTCGAGGAGCGGTAACGCCAGGGTTGCACCCATTCCGCGAATGAACGTCCGGCGTGGCAACGCCAACCTTGTGATCACCATTCGACAGTCTCCGTAACGAAGCTTCGCCTCAATTGTCTCAATTCACGCGGTCCCGCGCCATCCTCATTTGAAACGGCACGCTCGAGACGATGCCCTGGATCAGTGATGCAAAGCGGTAGTTCGCGCGTGCGGCCTCTCGCTTGATTTGACGGATTGCCGGC
>QHUQ01000238.1 GCA_003221985.1 Gemmatimonadota bacterium
CGATATAGCGCCCGCGCTCCCATACGCTGCGGACGCGCTGCGGCAGCACGAAGCCGCACGCGGCCGCGACGCCGCGCTGCGCAAAGGCCGGCAGCAGCCGCTCGATCGCGTCGGCCGCGAGCACCGTGTCCGCGTCGACGGCGATGGTGAGTGGGGTACGGAAGTAGCGCAGCGCGAACGTCTGTGCCCCGGCCTTGGAGCCGGTGTTCGCCGGCGGGCGCACCACCGTGACCCCGAGCGCCCGGGCGACGTCGCCGGTCCCGTCGGTGGAGCAGTCGTCCACGACGATGATTTCACGCGGCTGCGCCGTCTGCGCCTGGAGGCTCCGGATCGTGTCCGCCACGCTTGCCGCCTCGTTGAAGGCGGGCACGATCACTGTTACATCCGCACCGGTAAAGAAGGAAAGCACTAAGGTGAAGACGCTGGGGCTGCTATCCCGGTAACCGGTGGAAACCCGGCCGTTCGGTGCCAGGCTGGAACGCGAGGGGCTTCGCGGTCGATAATGAGACGCGCATGAGAAGTCTCTCATAATGCGAAAAGGGTCCTGCGCTTTCCCCGCCACGCGCGTTCATTCTCCCGAGCAATTCACGGTCACCATTTCTCGGGAGGTTTCGATGCACAAGTCTTTCGCCCTCGGCACAGCCATGCTGCTGGGACTCGCGGCATGCGCTCAAGACAACAACGGTATCACCGGACCCGCGGCGGACCGTGCGGTCGACATCGCAGCGAGCGCCGCGGTTTCCGCCGACGCGCCGGGCGCGGTCTACGCGCTCACGAACCAGACGGCCGGCAACGCCGTCGCGATGTATGCGCGCGCGGCGGACGGCACCCTCACCTGGCTGGGCAGCGTCGCAACGGGCGGCAGCGGGGCAGGGAGCAGTCTCGGTTCGCAGGGCGCCGTCGCACTGAGCGACGACGGCCGCTGGCTGTTCGCGGTGAACGCCGGCTCCGACGATATCTCGGCATTTCAGATCACGCCGTCCGGTCTTGCGTTGACGAGTCGCGCGGCCTCGGGTGGCATTCGGCCGATCAGCGTCACGGTTCATGGTGACGTGGTGTATGTCCTGAACGCCGGTGGCGACGGCAACATCAGCGGCTTCACTGTCGGCAACGGTGGCGCGTTGACCCCGATTGCGGGTTCGACTCGCTCGCTCTCCGGAAGTGCCGTTGGTCCCGCGCAGGTCTCGTTCAGCCCCAATGGCCGGTGGCTGGTCGTGACGGAGAAGGCGACCAACCGGCTCGACGTCTACGCGGTGGGATCGGACGGCAGCGCGTCGGCGGCGAACACCACCGCATCCGCGGGCGGCACCCCATTCGGCTTCGCCTTCGGGCATCGCGACGAGCTGTTCGTGTCTGAGGCCACGGGGAGCGCATCCTCCTACGCGATCGATCAAAGTGGCGCCCTCGCGCTCGCGAGCGGTGCGGTGCCGACGCATCAGGGCGCGCCCTGCTGGGCCGTGGTCACGAAGAACGGCAAGTTCGGCTACACCGCCAACGCCCAGGGCGGCTCGATTTCGGGCTTCGCTATCGCGAACGACGGCTCGATTGGTTTGATCGACGCTGACGGCCGCACGGCGGTTGTCGGCGGTGGGAACGTCGATTTAGCCGTGAGCGGGAACAGCCGGTACCTGTATCAACTCACCGGCAACCGCAGCATCAGCGGCTTCCGGATTGAGGCAGACGGGCACTTGACGGCGGTTGGAAACGTCGTTGGATTGCCGGCGAGCACCGTGGGATTGGTCGCGCGGTAAATCACGCGGGTGAAGGCAGCCACACCGTAAACGTGCTGCCTTCACCCAGCTTGCTCTCCACTTCGATCCGTCCCCCCTGCAACTCTGCGAACAACCGCGCGATCGCGAGGCCAAGGCCCGTTCCTCCCAGCTCCCGGCTGCGCGACTGGTCAATGCGGTAGAACCGGTCGAAGATCCGGTCCACGTGCTCGGGCGCGATTCCGGGCCCCGTGTCGTGCACACTGACGCCGACCTCGGTGCCGTTGCGCCTCGTGGCGAATGTGACACTGCCGCTCGACGTATAGCGGACCGCGTTGGACGCGAGATTCAAGAGAATATGGCGCGTGCGATCCGCGTCGCCGATCGCGGTCGCCCGATCAGCTGATTCGGCACGCACTGTCAGGTTCTTGTCCATCGCCATCGCTTCCGTGATCTCCCGGACCTCTTCGACTACCGCCTGGAGATCGAACGGGGCGTGGGCCAGCGCCAACTGGCGATTCTCGCCGCGCGCGATGAGCAGCAATTCTTCGACCAGCTTTGTCGTGCGATCGAGGCCGCGGCTTGCCCGGTCGGGCTCGCGAGCCGCGTACCCAGCTCCGATGGCCCGATCTCGCGTGTTTCCCGCGTCGCGCGCTCGAGCGGCCGCAGTGCAGCGTCGACCCCCTGCCGCGCCCCGCGGGCGGCCGCGAACGCCGCGAGTGGCAGCAGCAGTGCGGCGGCGCCCACGAGGACGCCGAGCGGCACGAGGTAGGACTGGCGGCTCGCGACGACGTAGATATCGAACTCCCCCATCGCGCGATGCAGCACGCGGTAGCGCCAGCGTGCCCGCTCGGTGATCGTCGAGACGAGCGCGGCGCGAACTTGCTCCGGGGAGGAATCGGGGAGTCCCTCCAGCCGGCGGGCCGGCATTCCGGGAGACAAGTAAAACACCTGTGGCATGCCGCCGGCGTTTGTGGTGGTGCGGGTGATGACGACCTGGCCGCCCATGCCCACCAGCTGATCGGCGAGCGCCGACGGCATTACACCGCCTGGCGCGCTCGTCGAATCGCGATAGGCGCCGAGCAGCGACTGGATGACATCAGCGGAATGCTCGAGCGAGCTGCGCAGCGCCATCTCGGCCGCCGCGGCAAACAGGAGGACGACGACCAGGGCATACCCGGCGAGCGCAGTCCAGGCGACGCGGCTGAATCGCCGCGTGAGTACCTGGCTGAGGCGGCGCTCAGTCACCGGCGTTCGCCTCGAGCCGATACCCGACGCCGCGGACCGTGCGGATCGGTGCCGTGCGGCCGCCGAAGCTCAGTTTCTTGCGCAGATAGTTGACGTAAACGTCCACGACGTTCGTCTCGGGGTCGAACTTGTAATTCCACACCGCTTCCGCGATGCGCGAGCGCGATACCGTGCGCCCGGCATTCCGCATGAGAAACTCCAGCAGCGCGAATTCGCGGGGCGAGAGGTCGACGACACGATCGTCCTGTGTGACCCGGCGCGTCAGCGGATCGAGCGTCACGCCCGCGACGTCGAGCGTGGCGTCCTTGTGTCGCAGCTCGGCACGGCGGATGAGGGCATGCACGCGCGCCAGCAGCTCGGGTAAGTCGAAGGGCTTCGTGACATAATCATCGGCGCCGCCTTCGAGCCCGCGCACGCGCGACTCGAGCTCGTCCTTCGCCGTGAGCAGCAGGACGGGCGTCGAGACGCCGCGTTTGCGCAGCTCGGCGACGACGCTGAAACCGTCGCGCCCCGGCAGCATCACGTCGAGCACGAGGCAGGCGAAGTTGCCTTCGAGCGCCCGCTCCAGCGCCCGATCGGCCGAGTCGGTCTCGGTGACGCCGTAGCCTTCCTCGCGGAAGGCCTTGCTCAGAAAGCGGCGGAGATCGCGATCGTCTTCAACGAGAAGTATCTGCACGGGGCTAACCTACGGCGGGACTGAGGCCACGGGCAATGTGAACAGGATGAGAAAGCTCTAAGAATGCGCCGCGGCACTTCCCTGAGAATGTGCGTCCTGTCATAATCAGCGCATGAACATTGCACTCCTACTGGCCCTGAGTCTCACATCTTCAGCCGACACCGCCACGTTCGCGGGCGGTTGCTTTTGGACGATGGAGCACGCCTACGACGATGTCCCGGGCGTGATCTCAGCGACCTCCGGGTTTATGGGTGGCAGCATCAAAGACCCGACATACATGCAGGTCGTGGAGGGGAATACGGGTCACCTCGAGTCGGTCCAGGTGATCTACGATCCCGCCAAGATCAGCTATGAGACGCTGCTCTGGACCTTCTGGCACAACATCGATCCCTTCCAGGCCGATGGGCAGGCGTGCGATATCGGGCCGAATTACCACACCGCGGTCTTTGTTCGTGGTCCCCAGCAGCGCAAGGCTGCGAGCGCGTCGCGCCAGCAGATCAGCGACCGCTTCCACCGCGAGGTCGCGACGCCAGTTCTCACGGCCGGCGCGTTCTATCCGGCCGAGGAGTACCACCAGGACTACGCCAAGAAGAATCCCGTCCGTTACGGGATGTACCGCACCGGCTGTGGTCGCGACCGGCGGTTGCGCGAGATTTGGGGTGACGAGGCGGGGCGGGTCAGCACACGGGACACGGGACACGGGACACGGGAGATGTATACATTGAAAACGAAGCCAAGCGACACGGAATTACGACGCACGCTGACGCCCTTGCAGTATGAAGTCACGCAGCACGAGGCCACGGAGCGCCCCTTCCAGAACGAGTTCTGGGACAATCATCAGGACGGGATCTACGTCGACGTCGTGTCCGGCGAGCCGCTGTTCAGCTCGCTCGACAAGTTCGATTCCCGCACCGGCTGGCCGAGCTTCACGAAGCCGCTCGAGACCAGCAACGTCACGGAGAAGACCGATCGCTCGCTGTTCATGGAGCGCACCGAGGTGCGGTCCGCTCATGCGAACTCCCATTTGGGCCACGTCTTTGATGACGGGCCGAAACCCACGGGACTGCGCTACTGCATCAATTCGGCGTCGCTGCGATTCATTCCGGTGGACAGCCTGGACGCAGCGGGTTACGGCCAGTATCTGGCATTGTTTAGAAAATAGATGGAGGGGCGCAGCATGCTGCGCCCCTACGTCTTCGGACGTTCGAGCAGGCCCACGGCGCGGTTCAGTCGGTCGATGGCCGCGCCGAGGTCCTCGCTCGACCCCGGCGACAACTCCCCCACCAACGCGACTTCGCGCAGCAATTGCAGGGCGTTCCGCACGTGCTCGACCGGGCGCTCCGCATTGGGCGCGCGCGACTGGCGGCCGCGGCGATCGAGCGTGCTGCGCCGCTCCGCGCCGCGGCGCCGGTCCACGACAGTGCGGCGCTCTGCTTCTTCGCCGACGACCCCGACCGACTGCCGGCGCGGCTCAGCGCGGCGGTCGGTGCCGGTGCGGCGGTCAGCCCACAGTCTGGTGAACACTAGGGAAAGCCCTGGTTTTGGCGGCCAGCGCAAGCTATCACGAAACCAACCATTTTGCGAATCGTACCATCAAAGGAATAGCCAACTCCCGGGACAATCCATGATGCCGCTGACGCCGATCGCAGCCGTCGTTTTGGTATTCCAGTCCGTTTCCCCGGCTCCTCCGACGTCTCTCTCCACGACCACTGCGGTCGCCCAACGCGCCACGACTCCCCCCACCATTGACGGGAAAGACGACGATGCGGTGTGGCGGCTCGCGCCGTCTATCAGGGAGTTCCGCCAGTTTCAGCCGACAGAGGACGGGGAGCCGACCGTGGTCACCGAAGCCAAGGTGGCCTACGATGATCACAACTTCTACGCGTTCGTGCGCGCGTTCGACCCGCATCCCGACAGCATCAAGACGCTGCTCGCGCGCCGCGACGTCCGCATTTGCTGCGATCAAATCAAGATCATCATCGACTCCTACCACGACCGCCGCACCGGCTTTGAGTTCGCGGTGAACCCAGGGGGCGT
>QHUQ01000220.1 GCA_003221985.1 Gemmatimonadota bacterium
TCCCCGGCGGGTGGGGCACGCCGAGCACTTTGGCGGCGGTGATGAATTCGCCCGCGTCCCACAGCGTCACTGTGGGGGCGAGCGTGATCACATAGCCGAGCAGTACAAGGAAGGCGACAGCGGCGGCCTCCCTGTATGGAGGCTTAGGTGGCAGGCTGGGTCACGCGCTCGCCGCCTTCGAGATGCGAGACGGCGCCGGAGAGGAGATCGCGCACCTGCTGCGGTGTGAGGTGGCGGTACAGCAGCCCGTGACTCGCGACGGAAATCGTCGAGGTCTCCTCCGAGACGACGAGCACCGTCGCGTCGGTTTCTTCGGACAGGCCCAGCGCGGCACGGTGGCGCGTGCCGAGGGACTTGTCGGCGACTTTGAACTGCGTGAGCGGCAGCACGCACCCTGCCCCGATGATCTGATCGCCCCGGATCAGAATCGCGCCGTCGTGCAGCGGCGAATACGGCGTGAAGATCGTCGTCAGCAAGTCGGCCGATACCTTCGCTTCCATCGGCACTCCGGTGGTGATGAACTCCTCGAGGCCGATGTCGCCCTCGACGGCGATGATCGCGCCGGTCCCCGCGCGCGACAGGCGATCGAGCGCCTCGGCGATCTCCTCCGCCACCGATTGCCGGTCGCCGCGCGAGAAGGCGCGCATGAATTGCGACTGCCCGAGGCGCGCCAGCGCGTTGCGAAGCTCCGGTTGGAACACCACCACGGCCGCGAAGGCGCCGTACGTAAAGACGACGCCCAGGAGCGTGCTGATCATCGTGAACTTGGCGAACACCGCGACGAAATACGTGAGCGACAGAATCACGAGTCCAATGACGATCTGCAGCGCGCGGGTGCCGACGAGGAAGAGCAGGAAACGATAGATGACGAACGAGACCAGCAGGATCTCGAAGAGATCCGGCCAAAGCCTCGGCGACAGAAACTTAAAGGCGTCTACATTCATTGTGGGTTGGTCGTGGCGCTCGCCAGTGCAAGGGCTTCGCGTGTCAGGGCGACGTCGTGAACCCGGAACAACCGCGCCCCGCGTTCCCACGCGAGCGCGCAAGCCACAGCCGTGGCGCGATCGCGATCCTCCACGGGACGGCCGGTGGCGGCACCCAAAAACCGCTTCCGCGACAGGCCGACGGCTACAGGATAGCCCAGCGCGACGATCGTTGCCAGTTCGTCGAGCAGCCGGAAGTTGTGGGTGGCGGTCTTGGCGAACCCGAACCCCGGATCCACCACGATCCGCTCCCGGGCGATACCCTCCCCTTCCGCCTTTGCCGCCACTGCCGCCAGCTCTGCCGCCACCTCGGTAGCGACATGCGCGTACTGCGCCAGGTCGTCCATCGTGGCCGGCGTGCCGCGCATGTGCATCAGGATGACGCCCGCCTGCGCCGCTGCCGCGACGTTCGCCAGCTCGGCATCGAAGCGCAGCCCCGAGACGTCGTTGATCACCGCCGCCCCCCCCCCGGCGTCGAGGGCCGCGCGCGCGACTTCCGCCTTGCGCGTGTCGACCGAGACCGGCCCCAGGCCGCGCTTGACCAGTCCCGCGATCACCGGGACGACGCGGGCAATCTCTTCTTTAACAGGAACGGGGGCTGCACCGGGGCGCGTGGATTCGCCCCCGACGTCAATCAGCCGACAGCCGTCGGCCGTCAGCTTCTCCGCGTGCGCCACCGCAGCTTCGATCGTGGACAGGTGCCCACCATCGGAGAAGGAATCGGGCGTGACGTTGATGATCCCGATGATCACGGGCTTGTCCAGCGGGATTTCCCCGCCCCGAATGGCCCAGCTCTGCGGCGGCTCAGCGCGCGCGGCCAGGAGTTGGCCAAGGGCGGGAGCGAGACGCGCCAGTTCTTGCGGTGCCCGATCGTAGCGTGCCAGCGGCGCGATGCGGCTCGTGGCGCCGGCCACCAGCGCCCACCCCTCGCCGGTCAGCACGTCGGCACCGGACTTGGTGCCCCAGTGCACGAGCGCTTCTCGCTCCGTTTCGGTGATCTCTTCGATGAGAACGACGAACGACTGGATGCCGGTGGCCGCCAACCACGCCGGCTGTGCTTCCCATCCGCGTGCCGCGAGCGCCGCGCGCACCGCTTCCGGTGTGTGCGCGGCGAGCGCGGTGACTCTCACCGCAGCGCCTGGACCACCTGCAGCCGCGCGGCACGGAGCGCCGGGAAAAAGCCTCCCAGCACTCCCATCACGACTGCGAAAATCAGGCCGGCCACGAGCAACTGCGGCGTCACGCGGAAGCTGAACGCGATTTCACTGAAGCTCGACCAGTTCGTCGTGCTGGTCACGATGCCGTTGAGCGGCAGCGCAAAGAGGCACCCCAGTATGCCGCCGATCGCGGCGATGATCGCGGACTCCGCCAGGAAGCTGACGAGCACGCTCGTCGGCCTGAAGCCCAGGGTCATCAACACGCCGATCTCGGGCGCGCGCGAAGCGATGGCGGCGTACATCGTGTTGATCGCGCCGAACACCGCGCCCACCGCCATTATGCCGGTGATCACGACTGCGAGGAAGCTGAGGATATTGCCCAACAGCTGCGACTGCTGCGCGTAAAACGCGGACTCCCGATGCGCGTCGACGGTCATGCGCTTGTCGTCCTGCAGCGCACGCTGCGCATCATCGAACGCCGCCGGATCCTTGAGGCGGAACGTGACCGACTGGAACACCTCGCCGCGGAACACGGGCATGAACTGCTCGTTCTCGCCCCAGATCTCCGACTCGAACGCCGAGCCCGCCGCGCTGAAATGGCACGTCACGGTCCAATCGCGGCCCCCGAAGTGAAGCGTCTGCCCGATGCCGGTATGCGGGAAGCGCTGCACGAGGCGGCTGCCGACGCAGACTTCCGCCCGCCCCGACGCCGGCCGCTGGCCCTCCGTCACTTTGACATTGGCGCGCACGGTCCACACCTGATCGCTGACGCCGCGCACGACCACGTTGGCGACCTGGGTCGTGTCGAATGATTTGGCCAGCGGAATGAGGACGTATACCTCGGGCGAGACGAGCGGGCGGTTGTCCGCGCCGACGGCGACATGCGGCGACGCGGCGATAATGCTCACGACGTCGCGTCCCAATCCGCTCGACAGCTCCGAATCGGCCCCTTTGCGCAACACCACGACGTTGCGGTCCGAACCCGTTTTGGCCAATGCCGCGCGAAAGCCGTTCGCGAGCGCGAGCATGCCGATGAACACCGCGACCACGAGGCCGACGCCGAGGGCCGTGAGCGCCGTCGACACCGGCCGCTGCACGACGCTGCGGACGTTGTAGACGATGGGAATCATTCGACGTGCCGGAGCGCCTGGACGACCGGCAGCCGCGCCGCGCGCAGCGCGGGGACCAGGCCGCTCGCCAGCATCAAGCCCACGGCCACGAGCACCCCGAGAATCACGGTGCTCGTCGTCACCGTGAATCCCGGCAGGAAGCCCGCGCCGTTGAAGTTGATCGCGGGGTACAGCAGCTTCGCCCCGCCGAGCCCGAGGACCGCCCCGGTCAGCGCCAGCGCGCCGGCCTCGACCATCACCAGTGCAAACAGCAGCCGGTCTGAGAACCCGACGGTCTTGAGCACCGCGATCTCACCGGTCCGCTCGCGCGCGCTCATCATCATGGCGTTCGCCGTGACGAGCAGAATCGCGAACACCACCGCCAGGCCGATGGTGCTCATCAGAAAGCTCACGTTCCCCCACATCGTCGCGAAGCTGGCCTGGAACTCGCGTTCGGTGCCGGTCTTGGTCGGCGAGCTCGAATTGCGGAACATGTCGTCGATGGATTTGGCGATCGCCGGGGCCCGCGAGGGATCATCGATCTCCGCGATATACCACCCCGCGATGCCGGCCCGGCCGATCCGCTCGTCGAAGTAGTCGTGGTGGAAGATCAGCACGTCATCGCCGATCGCGGGATCGGTCGGCGTGTAGACCCCGTCAATCGTGAACGTCCAGTCGCCCGGAAAGATCGTGCCCTGGAGCGTGACGTTCTGGCCGAGTTTCCAGCCGAACTGCGTCAGGAGACGCCTGCCGATGATCGCACCTGTGCGATCCTTGAGAAACGCCTGCTTCTGATCCTCGGGCATGACGATCTCGGGATAAATCGCGAGATAGGACTCGGCGTCCACCGCGAAATTCGCGAAGAACCGCTTCCCGTCCCCGTACTTGCCGCCGAACCAGTTGGCCCAGCTCAAGCCGGTGACATGTGGCATCGCCTTGATCCGGTTCCCGTATGCCAGCGGCAGCGGGAAGACGAGACCGGTCGCATTCAGCGTGACCAGGCGGCGCGCCCCGCCGAATTGCGCCGTGGCCGCGAGCGTCGTCGTGACGCTGCGGAGCGAGGCAAACAGAAACAGTGCCAGGGCCACGCTCAGGATCGTCAGGATCGTCCGGAGCTTGTGACGGCCCAGATTCGCGACGACCAGTCGCAGATACTTCACCGCGCCGCTCCAGCCACCGCCGACCGCTTTTCGATCAGGTCACCCTTTTCGAGGTGCAGCGTCATCTTGGCGCGCTCGGCGGCGTGCGCGTCGTGCGTCACGATGACGATCGTCTTCTTGAACTCGTTGTTGAGCCGCTGCAGCAGCGTGAGCACTTCCTGCGAGCTCTTGGCGTCGAGCTGCCCCGTCGGCTCATCGAGCAGCATCACCGTGGGATCGGCGACGATGGCCCGGGCGATGGCGGTCCGCTGCTCCTGTCCGCCCGACAGCTGGCGGGGATAGTGGTCCGCGCGATCCGCGAGACCGACGACGTCGAGCGCGATTTTCACGCGTTCGCTGCGGTCCTTGCCGGACAGTTTCGTGAGCAGCAGCGGCAGCTCGACGTTTTGATACGCCGTGAGCACCGGCAGCAAATTGAACGACTGGAACACGAAACCGATGTTGCGCGCCCGCCAGGCGGCGAGCTGCCCCGACGTCATTTCGCTGACGTGCTTCCCGCCGACGCTGACCAGGCCCCGCGTGGGCTTATCGAGCCCCGCAATGAGATTGAGCAGCGTCGATTTGCCCGAACCCGACGGCCCCATCAGGGCCGTAAAACTCCCGGCCTCGATGTCGAGCGTCAGCCCGGTGAAGACGTCGATGCGTTGGCTGTCGCGCTGAAACGACTTGTAGACGTCACGGATTTCGACTAACGCCATGCTGAAGAATGTCCAATGTTGAATGGTGAATGATCAATGATCATTGATCAGTGATTATTGATTATTCGGCTTCACACGCTGACCGTCGCGCGGGTTCTCCACGCCACCAACCAGCAACTGCTCGCCGCCCGCAAGTCCCGCACGAATCTCGCGGAAATTACCACTGACGGGACCTGCGTCAACGTCACGTTTCTGTAACCGTCCGTCCCGGACGATCCAGACGACGTCGCGGCCGTTGTCGGACCGCACGGCCTCCGCCGGTACCATGATCCTCGGACGCTCCGTTCTCGCGGTGGATGATGCGGCGCCCAAGAACTCGACCTTCGCCCCCATCTCGGTGAGAATGCGCGGATCGCGATCGACGATCGTCACCTTCACCTGCACCGTGGCGCGCTGCCGGTCGGCCGTCGGTACGACCTGGCGGACCGTGCCGCGGAACGATGTGTCGGGATAGGCATCGAGCGTGATGCGCGCCTGCTGGCCGCCCTGAATGCGCGCGATGTAGGCTTCGTTGACGTCGACTTCCACCTCGAGCGTCGCGAGATCCGCCATCGTCACGACGGCGCCGCGCGTCAACCCGCCGCCCACCGACGGGGCCACGACCTCACCCACCTCGGCTTCCTTGCGAAGCACCGTGCCGCTGAACGGCGCGCGGATATAGGTGTTCTCGAGATTGGCCTGCGCCACCCGCAGCCCGGCGGCAGCGGCATCGACCCGCGCGTGTTGCGCGTCGACCCGTGCATCGCCTTGCCGCGCCCGGCTCTCGGCATTCTCGACTTCCTGCGGTGAAACGAGGTTGGGATTCTGCGAATGGATGTCGCGCACGCGGACGAATTCCCGCTGCAGCTGGTCGCGATCCGACTGCGTCTCGATCAACGTCGCCTTCGCGCTCGCGAGACCGGCTTCGGCCTGGCCGACCGCGGCCGCATAGTCGGCGTTGTCGAGCCGCGCGATGACGTCGCCCTTCTGGACGCGCGAGCCTTCACTCACATTGAGCATCGCCAGCCGGCCGGGAATCTTCGCCGAGACCGCGGCTTTCGTACGCGCAACGACGTAACCGTTTGCTATTACGGCAACCGCCCCGCCTTCGCCGCCCCTCGCCGCCCCTTCGCCGCCCGACGTTGCAACAGTCACGACTTAGACCGGCACCGCACCGCCCCGCCGCGCCGCCAGGATCACGACGAGGAAAACCAGGACCGCTGCGGCGACAAGCCACAGCACACGACCCAGCGCCCGCTTCACCGCGGGCGGTGGGTCGTCGCGATTGATCCGAAGCTTGGAAAGGTCCGCGGCTGACGGAGAGCCGGTCACGCCCCGGCCGGCTCAGGCGGCGGATTCCTGAGGATTCCCCCCGAGGGACGCTGCGACGGCGCCTTCTCCTTCTCGGTCCCTTCGCCCTCGGCCCGCGGGGGCGCCGGGGGCGGCGTGTACGGCGGCAACCGCTGGCCGGCCACCACCATCTCCACCTGCTCACGCTCCAACGTTTCGCGCTCGAGCAGTGCCGCGGCGAGGCGGTCCAGCGCGGCGCGGCGCTCGGCGAGGATCCGCTGCGCTTCACTGTAGGCGTGCGTGAGAATATTCCGCACTTCCTCGTCCACGATCTGGGCCGTGCGGTCCGAGATTTCCCGGCGCTGCACCACTTCGCGGCCCAGGAAGATCTCCTGCTCGCGGTCGCCCACGGCGATCGGACCGATCACGGCGCTCATGCCGAACTGCGTCACCATGCGCCGCGCGATGTTGGTCGCCTGCTGGATATCCTGCGCCGCGCCGGTCGTCACCTTCTCCGGCCCGAACACCAGCTCTTCGGCCACGCGGCCGCCGTAGGCCATCGCCAGCCGCGACTCGATCGACCGCTTGGTGTACTTGTGCAGCTCTTCCTCCGGCAGATACGCCGTCAGGCCGAGCGCCCGACCGCGGGGAATGATCGTGACCTTGTGCAAGGGGTCCGCATCGGGGACCGTGAGCCCGACGAGCGCGTGCCCCGCTTCGTGATACGCGACCAGGCGGCGCTCCTCGTCGGACAGCACGCGGCTCTTCCGCTCGAGGCCGAGCATCACCTTGTCCTTGGCGTCTTCGAAGTCCTGCATGTCGACCGCGGCCTTGTTGCGGCGCGCGGCCAGCAGCGCGGCTTCGTTGACGATGTTCGCCAGCTCGGCGCCCGCCAGCCCCGGCGTGCCGCGGGCGATGCGCTCGAGGTTCACGCCCGACGCCATCGGGATCTTGCGTACGTGCACGCGCAGGATCTGCTCGCGGCCCTTCAGGTCCGGCATGTCGACCACGATCTGGCGGTCGAAGCGGCCGGGCCGCAGCAGCGCCGGATCGAGGATATCGGGACGGTTCGTCGCCGCCAGCAGGATCACGCCGTCGTTGGACTCGAAGCCGTCCATCTCGACGAGCAGCTGGTTCAGCGTCTGCTCGCGCTCGTCGTGCCCGCCGCCCAGCCCGGCACCGCGGTGCCGGCCGACGGCGTCGATTTCGTCGATGAAGATGATGCACGGCGCGTGCGCCTTGCCCTGCTCGAACAGGTCGCGCACCCGCGAGGCGCCGACGCCCACGAACATCTCGACGAAGTCCGACCCGGACATCGAGAAGAAGGGCCGGCCCGCTTCACCGGCGACCGCTTTGGCGAGCAGCGTCTTGCCGGTCCCCGGCGGGCCGACCAGCAACGCCCCCTTCGGCAGCCGGCCGCCCAGCCGCTGGAACTTCTGCGGGTCCTTCAGGAAGTCGATGATCTCCTCGAGCTCCTGCTTCGCCTCGTCGCACCCCGCGACGTCGGCGAAAGTGACCTTGGGCGTGTCGCCCGCCAGCAGCTTGGCCTTCGACTTGCCGAACGCGAACGCGCGGTTCCCACCCTGCTGCATCTGCCGCAGCATGAAGATCACGAGGCCGAAGATCAGCAGGTACGGCAGGAACGTGAGCAGCACGACGCCGAAGGACTGGCCGGATTCGCGCGCGCGGACGTCCACGCCCTTGCTCGAGAGGTTGGCGGCGAACTTGTCGTCGGCTTCGAAGGGGAGCAGCACGTTGAACCGCTCGACCGTCTGGCGCTTGACCACGACGGGACGCTGGAACGCGCCGCGGACCTTCTGCCGCTCCGCGATTTCCACGGACGCGATGTTGCCCGCGTTCAGCTCTTCGTTGAACTGCGTGTAGGTGATTTCGGCTTCTTCGCGGCGGCGGCTCGACGCGAGCTGCACCAGCGCGATCGTCCCGACGATGAGGAGCGCCCAGAACGAGAGCGTCCGCAGCATCCGGGCCCAGTTGAATTCCCGCGGTGGCGGGGGAATGCGATTGGCCATCTACGTCAGACTCGCGATATAAGGAAGGTGCCGGAAGTTTTCCGCGTGATCGAGCCCATAGCCGACCAGGAACAGCGTCGGCGCGTCGAATCCCAGGAACTTCGCTTCCAGCTCCAGGTGTTCAGCCACATGTTTGTGCAACAGCGCGCAGATCTCCAGGCTTTTGGGGCGGCGCTGCTTGAGCAGCGCGACCAGCTTGTTCAGCGTCTTACCCGTGTCGATGATGTCTTCTACCAGCAGGATATGCTTCCCCGCCAATTCCGTCTCGGGATCGTACACCAGCCGCACGTTCCCGCTCGATACCGTCCCTTCGCCGTAGCTCGATGCGACGAGGAAATCGACCTGTAACGGCCGGTCGATCTTCCGTACGAGATCACTCAGAAAGATGAAGCTGCCTTTGAGCAACCCGAGCACGAGCAACTCGCCATCCGGATAGGCCGCGGTGATTTCCTGCCCCAGCTCCCGCACCCGTTCCGCAATGGTCTCTTCTTCAAACACGACGCGCTTCAGCTCAACGATACTCGATAACATCCACCCTCACCGCTCGAGTTCCGGGCGCCGGCACGCCAGCCGCACTACGACAGATGCCCGGCACCCAGAGAATGGTCTCACCCCGACTGACTACGGGATAGCGCGGCCGCGCGCTGCGCGGGATCCGCGCTTCCATTAATAGGCGACGCAGCGGGCGATGCCCGACCCCGCCCAGCGGCACCAGCGAATCGCCGCGCGCGGGAGGCCGCACCTCCCACGCCGAGCTGTCCAGCCAGGTCGTCCACGTCGCGCGCTCGATCCGGGCCGGAGCGGGCGCGGTCGACCAGGTGATCGTGAATTCGCCGAACCGCGCCATGCCCTGCTCGCCGGTCGGCCACACTCGTTCGAGTGCGCAGCCGACCGCTCCCGCATCACGGCTCACTCGCAACCGATCGAACGCCACTTCGGCTGACCAGCCGCCGCCCAGTGACAGGCGGCGCCCCGAGGGGCGTTGCGCCAGTGCCACAAGCCGGCGGGCGCGGGTGGGACCAAGGACCAGCCCTACTCTTCGTGCCGCCGCGCGCAAGAGCGCAACAGACAATGCGTTATCATAGCCGCACACACTCGCGCGGGCAACGGTGAAGGATTCTCCCTCCACGTGCAGTGCCAGGTCCGGGACCAAATCGAGCATGCGATCCCAGGCGCGGCGATCACTCGCGGCGTGCCGGCCCTGCGCGAGCAAATCGCCCCGCAGACGGGCGCCCAGACGCTCGTTCAGCAACGGCAGCAGCGTCGTGCGAATCCAGGAGCGCACATGTCGCGGGTTGCGATTCGCGGGATCGTCGTGAACCGGCAGGCCGCGCTCGGTGGCGTACAGGGCGAGCTCGCGGCGCGTGAACGGCAGCAGCGGCCGCACCAGACCGCCGCGTCCGCGCGCGGCGATGCCGGCGAGGCCGGCGGGCGCGCTGCCGCGCAGCGAGCGCAGCACGATCGTCTCGACCTGATCGTCCTCGTGATGCGCAGTAACTACGTACTTTGCACCGCGGCGGCGTTGTACGTCGTGCAACCACGCATAGCGCGCGCGCCGCGCTTCGGTTTCGGTCGCTTCGTGGCCGAGGTGGAGCTCGGTGGATTCGAAGGGGAGCCCGTACGTCGTCGCCAGCTCCTGTACCATCTTTCCAACATTCCAACTTTCCAACTGAATTCCATGGTCCACATGCGCAACCACGAGGCTCAAGCCGAGCTCTTTGGCGATCGCGTTCAGCAAATCCAGCAGCGCAACAGAGTCGGCGCCGCCCGATACTGCAACGAGCGCTTCCCCCGGCTCTCGAAACAGCCGAGCCTGCTGGAGATGCGCCAGAAAGCGCGCGGGGAGCGAGCCAGGAGTGTCCATGTATCTTGAAGTATGCTCCAACCCGACCTCACCTACCAACTCCTGCGCAATCTGACATCCCCAGTCGTCGCGATTACCACCGTCCGAGACGGGAAGGAGAACGGCATGATCTCCGACGCGGCGGTGCGTGCCTCGATCGTGCCCGCGGTGCCGCGGCTCTCCGTCTACATCCACAAGTTCAACTACAGTCACGACATGGTGTATGAAACGGGGCGCTTTACGCTGCACCTCCTGCACACGAAGCAGTTTGACGTCGTCCGGCGGTTGGGCTTCTTTAGCGGGAGGGATCAGGACAAGCTGGCGGGGATTCCCCACCATGTCGGCAAACTCGGCCTGCCCGTTCTCGACGAGTGCTTCGCACACTTCGAATGCAGCGTGGCGAACGTGATGGATACCGGCAGCTCCACGTTGTTCCTCGGCGACGTGATCGCGGTGGGTGTCGGGAAGACTGCTGGGCTCGAACCCAAAGGCGAGCTGCTGACGGCGACGTACTTTCGTAACAACATGCCGGCGGAGTGGAGGATCGAGTACGAAGCGAAATTGAAGGAAGCGCAGCAGGTCGCGACGGAGCTGTCGCGCCATATCCAACCCGCCGTTTGGAAACGGAGGTGACTGATGCGCGCAATAGTCGCTGGGGTTCTGGGATGTCTAACCGTCGCGTGCGGGTCCCCAGGTCCACAGGCATTTCTGGACACCGACAAGACGGCGATACGAGCCTCGATCGACAGCTTTACCGTTTACGTCGTGCAGCATCGTGATTCGATGGCCGCCGCGATGTACGCGGAAAACGCGACGTACATGCCACCGAATCAGCCCATGGTGCGAGGTCGCACCGCCATCCGCGAGTGGATGAAGGCGTTTCCGGCGATCAGCCACTTCACCGGTTCCCCGATCGAGATCGACGGGCGCGAGGATCTGGCCTATGTGCGGGGCACGTACCAACTGTCCTACTCAGCCGGCGGTACCGATCGGGGGAAGTTCGTGGAGGTGCGGCGGCGCGACAACAATCGGCGCTGGCTGATCATTGCGGACATCTTCAATTCGGACGTGCTAACGACGCCCGCGCCACCCGCGGCGCCCGCCCGTCGCTAGCGTCAAAAGGAAAGGCGTCGAAGGACACGTTCCTTCGACGCCTTTGCCTTATAGCAGGGGTGGGATTCGAACCCACGACCCCGGCATTATGAGTGCCGTGCTCTCACCAGGCTGAGCTACCCTGCCACGACGCTTCGCTAGTTGACGCCCACCCGTCCCTGGACAGAGGCGATCAACTTGGCAGAATCGTAGCCGACCCCGTCTTTAAAAACAATTGTTGGGCTGCGGATCACCGACGGATCGGCCGTCAGGTCGCCGTGCAAGACGACCAGGTCGGC
>QHUQ01000239.1:0-3546 GCA_003221985.1 Gemmatimonadota bacterium
ATGGGGCCGCGCGGATGAACCGTTGCGCGCGGCCTCAACGTCTTACCAGCAAAGCGCTTGACCTCTGCAGCAGGGGTCCGTACCATTTAACAACGCCTTCGCGGCCGTCACGTCAGCACAGGAGCTTTCACGAATGATCATTCGAACGATGGTTGCCGCAGCCGCCTTGGCGGTGCTGGCTGGCGTCGCGTCGGTGCAAGTCGGCGCCCAGGCCTCCACGGCCCCGCCGGCGGCCGCCGGACCAACCTTCGCCAGAGATGTCGCGACGATCTTCTACAAGAACTGCACGAATTGCCATCGGCCGGGCGAGATCGCCCCGATGTCGCTGCTGACCTTCAAGGACGCGCGCCCGTGGGCCAGGTCGATCGCCACGCGCGTGGCGAAGGGCACGATGCCGCCGTGGCATGCCGATCCCTCGCACGGCGAATTCCTGAACGATCGCCGTCTGACCGAGCTCGAGAAGAACACAATCGTGCAGTGGGTGAATGCCGGTGCGCCCGAAGGCAACCCGGCTGATCTCCCGGCGGAGCCCACCTACGCCACCGAGTGGCTGATGGGGCAGCCCGACGCCGTGTTCAGCATGTCGGAGGACTATCCGATCCCCGCGGAAGGCACCATCGCGTACCAGTACTTCGAGGTCCCGACCACGTTCGCCGAGGACAAGTGGATTCAGGCGATGGAAGTCCGCGCGGGCAATCCGAGCGTCCTGCACCACGTCATCGTGTATGCGCGCACACCGCCGCCAGCCGTACCGCCGCTGGCGGCCCCGCCGGCGCCCTCCGCGCAGCCGATGCCGCGTCCCGCTCCGCTGTTCACGTTCCCGGAAGGCACCACGCAAATTCCGGCGGGCCAGACCGGCGGCCGCCCGTTGCCGCCCGAGCAGCGGAAGCCTCTGGGTCCCAACGATCGCCCGGCGCCGCGGATGGGGCCGTCGATTGGCGGGTTCGCGCCGGGTCAGCTCGTGCGCACCTATCAGGAAGGCAGCGCCATGAAGCTGCCGGCCGGCGCCACGCTCATCCTCCAGACGCACTACACGGCGAACGGTAAGGCGACGACCGACCGCACGCGCATCGCCGTCAAGTTCGCCAGGGCGCGGCCGCAGACCGAGGTGCGTTTCGCGTCGCTGATCAATGGCAGCCTCCACATTCCGCCCGGCGCGAACGACTTCCGCGTCGATGCCGAGATGACGATCAGCCAGGATGTCACGATGTGGAGCATGCTGCCGCACACGCATGTGCGCGGCGCGCGGTGGACCTACGAAGCCACGTATCCGGACGGCCGGACAGAGACGATCCTCTCCGTGCCGAAGTACGACTTCAACTGGCAGACCGACTACGTCTTCAAGCAGCCGCTGAAGCTGCCGAAGGGCACGAAGATCCATGCGACGGCGTGGTATGACAACTCGAAGAACAACCCGTCGAACCCCGACCCGTCGAAAGACGTGTTCTGGGGCGATCAGACCTGGGAAGAGATGATGTACACGGGCCTGACGTTCAGCATCGACGCGGCCCAGGCAACGCCCACCGCCGCGCAGAAGCAGTAACGAGAAAAGAAATCAGTCATGGCTGATGGCTGATGGCTAGGGCAGAGGGCACGCCAACCTTCTGCTCGTCGCCTTTGCTGTTTCCGTTTTGCCTTTTAACTCTCAACTCTACAATCCCCAGTCCCCAGTCCCCAATCCCCAGTCCCCAGTCCCCAGTCCCCGGTCTCTCAGTCCCCGAGAGTCAGCCTCCTCTCGCGGGGGCGGGGAGTATACTCCGCGCCTGTGACGACCAGCATCGCGCGGGCGTTAGCCGCCGGGGCGGCCATCATGGGCCTCGGCGCGGTGATGGTGGGTGCCGCGGATCCACCGCGCGGCGCGTTCGGCGTCGGCGCCCTCCGGCGCGACAGCGTCGTCGTCCCGTTCGCGTCGTTCGACGGGAAACGGTGGAGCAGCGCGTGGCCGCCGCCGGGCCTGGAGCTCACCGTGCCGATCGATCTGCGCGCGGTCCCCTCTCGTTGGTGGGGGCCGACGCGCGCGCTCGAGAGCTGGCAGGCCTGGACGGCGCCGAGCCCCCTCATGCTTCGCGTCGTGCAGCCGGACTGGGTCGATGTGCACTGCGTGCGCCAGATCGGTCTGCGCACCGACTACCTGCCTTCAACACTGCCGCCGCCGCGAACCGAGCAACCTTATCCGAAAGACGGACTGGCGGTATCGCCGCCGCAACCGGTGGAGCGCGCTGAGATTGTGCCGTCGAGCGCCGATGAAGTGCGATCGTTCACGCGGGTGCTGACGCAGGCGTTCAACGAGGCCGAGCGCCTCGTCGAACAACGGCACGGCCATCCGGTCGCCAGGCGCGCACGCGAGGGCGTCGAGCCCACAATTGAGGCGGTGTACGCGTTTGGCGCCTCCCCACGCGTGTACTACGTCGAAGCGAATCGGCGGTACCGCGAGCTCGGGCAGTTTCTTGGCGAATGCGCCGCACTCGCGTTCGGCACGGGTTGGTTCGTACGCGACGAGGCCGGCGTCCGGCCGCTGACGATGGGCGTCGATCTCCTGCCGTGCGATCGATCGGGCGCGAGCTACATGTTGCCGCTCGGCGTCATGCGTGTCGGCGGCCGGCTGTTCTGGATCGCGCAGTTCTCCGGCTGGGATCATGAACGGTTCGTCGTCATCGAGATCAAAGCGAAGACCGTCGAGGTCGCGGTGAGCGTGTGGGGAGGAGGATGCTGAAGTAGGAAGTAGGAAGTAGGAAGTAGGAAGTAGGAAGTAGGAAGTAGGAAGACAGATCTAAGAGGGCAAAGGCGGAGGGCACAATGCTGAGGGCGAAGACAGGCGTCGCGGCCGTTGGGCTCGGCGTCGTTCTTTCAGCGGGCGGGGTTTCGAGGCAAGAGCCGCCACTGTGGGACACGGGCACCTTCTCCATCCTCGGCTACGATCCGGCCACGGGTGAGGTGGGCGGCGCCGTGCAGTCGCGCGTGTTCTCGGTCGGCAACGGCGTGTTGTGGGCGGACGCGGACGCCGGTGTCGCGGCGACGCAGGCGATCGTCGATGTCGGTTATGGGCCGCGCGCGCTCGAGCTGCTGCGGAAGGGTCTGGCCCCCGACGCCATCGTCAAACAGATCTGGGAGCAGGATCCGGATCCGCTCCCTGACAACTGGAGCAAGCAGGGGCGTCAGTTCGCGGTCATGAATCTGAAGGGCGAGCACGCGGCGTTCACCGGACCCAAAGCCACCGGGTGGGCCGGCCACAAGAGCGGAACGTTCGCCACGGCGCAGGGCAATATCCTGGCCGGGCCGGCCGTCGTGAACAACATGGTGGAGGCGTTCGAGAAACCGTCCGGTCACCTGTCTCAGCGGTTGGTGGCCGCGCTCGAAGGGGGGCAGACGGGCGGCGGCGACAAGCGCGGTCAACAATCCGCCGCCATCGTGATCGTGAAAAAGAACTGCGGCGTGTGGCTCCACAACGATGTCGTGCTGCGCCTGCAGGTGGACGACAATCCCGAGCCGATCAAGGAGCTCAAGCGGCTGGTGGAGATGTGGAACGCGCGGCGTCCGCGCGCGGTT
>QHUQ01000239.1:3597-4763 GCA_003221985.1 Gemmatimonadota bacterium
CGCCCTCTCCATGTCCTGCACCGACACCCACTCGAGCCGCGAGTGAAAATTGTGCTCGCCGGCGAACAGGTTTGGCGTGGGCAGGCCCATGAATGAGAGGCGCGATCCATCGGTGCCGCCACGAATCGGGTGTGTCCGCGGCTCGAGACCGGCCCGGCGGATGGCCTCGCGCGCATGGGCGGCGATGGCGGGATGCCGATCGAGGATCTCCTTCATGTTGCGATACGACTCCTCGACGGCGACCTCGACGCGCGCGCCGGCGTAGCCCGCCGCCGCCTCGCGGGCGAGCGCGTCGATCATCGCCCTTTTCTCGTTCAGCCCTGCGGTGACGAAGTCGCGGACCAGCAGCCGCACGGACGTCCGCTCCACACTCGCCCGCACGACGTAAGGGTGCACGAAGCCGTCGTAACCGTCGCTCGTTTCCGGCGACAGCGTCCCGCGCGGCAGACGCTCGATGAACGACGCGGCGACCTTGATGGCGTTCACCATCCGTCCCTTCGCGTAGCCCGGGTGCGTGTTGACGCCGTGAAAGGTGACGGTGATCGCGTCCGCCGAAAAGCTCTCGACCTCGATCTCGCCCCTGTTGCCACCGTCGATCGTGTACGCGCAATCGGCGCCGAATGTCGCGACGTCGAAATGCAGCGTGCCGCGGCCGACTTCCTCGTCGGGTGTGAACGCGATGCGGACGGTCCCGTGCGGGATGTCGGGATGCGCGACCAGATACGCCGCCGCCGTCACGATCTCGGCGACGCCGGCTTTGTTGTCGGCGCCGAGGAGTGTGGCGCCCGACGCCGTGACGATGTCGTGTCCCATCTGGTCGGCCAGCTCCGGGTTGTCCGCCAGGCGCAACACGGTGGGCGACCCGTCGGAGAGATCGGGCAGCACGAGGTCGCGGCCGTCGTACTGGCGATGCACGATCGGCCTGACGTTTGCGCCGGGCATTTCAGGCGACGTGTCCACGTGCGCGATGAACCCGATCGTCGGAACGCCGCTCTTGCGCGTCGTCGGCGGAATGGTGGCCGTCACGTAGCCGAACTCGTCAGCGGTCGCGTCGGCGATGCCGAGCTCGCGCAGCTCCGCCGCCAGATCGCGCAGCAGCACCAGCTGCTTGTCGGTGCTGGGATAGGTTGTCGAGGCTTCATCGGACTGGGTGTCGTACCCGACGT
>QHUQ01000240.1 GCA_003221985.1 Gemmatimonadota bacterium
CGCGCGCGACAGAATCGCTTCGACGGCGGCGCGTTGTCCCTGCAGCTCGCCGCGGATGTGCTCCGCCTGCGCGGGCGCCACGGCGGGCGGGCGCATCAGGAAGTCGACGTAGACGCGATAGGCCAGATCGGTCGGAATGCGGCCCGCCGAGGTGTGGGGATGGTAGAGGTATCCCTTCTCCTCGAGGTCGCTCATCGTGTTGCGGATCGACGCGGGCGACAGGCCGAGCTGATGCCGCTTGGCGATCGTCCGGCTCCCCGCCGGCTCGGCGGTTTGCACGTACGTCTCGATCACGGCCTCGAGAACTTGGCGCTCGCGGTCGGTAAGCGGAGCCGTCATGACTGCGTCTCGGTGTGCATCGCTAAGGAATCTAATCGCAACCAGCCTTCTGGTGTGCATTTGACCCGGTCTGCGCTCACTTCTATCCATCCCTGGGCGGCGAAGGGCGGCGGAAGGCGGCGAAGGGCGGAGAGGGGCAAACCCTCCACCGTTCTCAGTCCCAGATATATCGCCTCCAACTCCTTCTGGTCCTCCGTCAGCCTCTCCTCCGACTCGACCGGCGAGCGCCCCTCGGCGATGGCGCGGCGGTAGGCCTCCCAGGCGCGCAAGTTCCAGCGGCGCGTGGTGCCGTCGAACGAGTGCGCGGCGGGGCCCAGGCCGACATACGGCCGTCCCGACCAGTAGGCGGAGTTGTGTCTCGAGCGAAAACCGGGCAGCGCAGCATTGGACACCTCGTAAAACTGGTAGTCCTCGGTCGTCAGTCTTCGGTGGGCGGTCAAATACTCTTCGGCGTAGCGATCATCATCCGGTGCCCGGGTTGCTCCCCGAGAAATCCAGCGCTCGAGCGGCGTACGTGGCTCCACCGTGAGGCCATACAGCGACAGATGGGTCGGCCGCAGCGCGAGCGCCATATCGAGGTCGCGCTCCCAATCGCGGTGCAGCTCTTCCGGAAGCGCGAAGATCAAGTCGAGCGAAATGTTCTCGATCCCGGCGCCGCGCAGCGCGTGCATCGCTGCCCCGATCCGGGCGGCGCCGTGGGAGCGGTGCATCCACTTCAGCACGGTGTCGTCGAACGACTGAGCGCCGAGGGAGACGCGGTTTATGCCCGCAGAAACCCAGGCTCGGGCGTTGGTGGGCGTCACGTCCTCGGGATTCGCTTCGAGGGTCATTTCAATGGGCAATGCGGAATGCGAAATGCGAAATTTCTGGGTGAGTTCGTGCAACAGCTCCCGAATCACGCCTGCAGGGAGCAAAGACGGTGTGCCACCCCCGAGGTAAACCGTCTCTACTGCACCATCCGGGCCTCGCAACGCCTCGCCAACAATTGCCTCCACATACTCCCGCGCTGGAATACGCTTCCTGACGGCAATCGAGAAGTCGCAGTAAGAGCAACGGCGCTGGCAGAAGGGGACATGGACGTAGAGATGCACGCCAGCCCCCGCAGCTCCAGCTCCGTCAGCGCGCCGAGCACGTTCGCCGCGCCGCTCTCGGTCGCGGCCACCAGGGCGTCGACATGCTGCGGCTCGGTGGTCATGCGGTGCCACAGCGTGAGCTGCAATCCGGTGAGGTCGATCGGGGGGACGCGCGGCGCGGGCGTCGAGAGGGCGACGCCGAGCTCCCGCAACCCACCGGTCATGCCGATCTCTTCGAAGATGTCCGCCGCGCACAGCGCCGGCTTGGCGCCCTGCTGGATCAGCCGGTTGCAGCCGACCGACGTGCGGCTCGTGATGGGGCCGGGCACGGCGAGGATCGGGCGGCCCTGCTCGAGCCCTTCGTTGGCGGTGACGAGCGCGCCTGAGCGAACGTCTGCCTCGATCACCACCACGGCGCGCGACAGTCCCGAGATCAGGCGATTGCGGCGCGGGAACGAGCCCGCGTGCGGCCGTTCACCGGGCGGATGCTCGGTGACGAGGCAGCCGCGCCGGGGGGCCACCATGCGGTCGTACAGCGCGCGATTGGCGGCGGGATAGATGACGCCGAAGCCGTTGCCGAGCACGCCGATCGACGTGAGCAGCGAGGCGTCACCCCAGACGTAGAGAATGGGTGGCGGATCGCGGATCTCCTCGAGCTGCGCGGGAAACTCCGGCTGGCCCGACACCAGCACCTTCGCGCCCAGCGACGCGAGCTGCGCCAGGACGCGCGCCCCATCCTCGAGGCGAGCTTCCTTGATCGCCGTCGCCGCGGCTCGGCCGATGCCGTCGAGCGCGAGCAGCTTCGATTGCGGCGCGGCGAGTGCTGCCTGCGCGCTGCCGAACGTCGCGACGATGAGCCGCAGGCGTTGCGGACCGACCCCGGGCACCAGCGACAGCGCGACCGTCGCTAGGACTTCAGCGTCTTCCATAAGACTTCCAACAGATCCGGTATGCCCTGCCTAGCTACGGCCGAAATCGTCACTACTGGTGCCCCCGCTTCCGGACGGAGCATCGTGCGTGGTGCGTCGTGCGTCGTGCGTAGGTCGGCCTTCGTCATCACCACAACGTGCGGTTTGGACGCGAGCTCTTTGGAATACGACGCCGCTTCGCGCCGCAGCAGCTCGTAGGTCGCTTGCGGATCCGGACTGTCGACCGGCACCAACACCGCAACCGCGCGCGTCCGCTCGACGTGCTGGAGAAAGCGCAGCCCCAGCCCCTTCCCCTCGTGCGCTCCTTCGATGATGCCGGGGATGTCGGCGACGACGAACGAGCGGTTGTCCGACAGCCCGACCACGCCGAGGTGGGGCTCGAGCGTCGTGAACGGATAGTCGGCGATCCTGGGCCGGGCCGCCGAGATCACGGAGAGCAGCGTGCTCTTGCCGGCATTGGGCTCGCCGAGCAAGCCGACGTCGGCGATCAGCTTGAGGACCAGCTCGAGCTTCCGCGCCTGGCCTTCCTCGCCCGGCTCCCATTCGCGGGGGGACTGATGCGTCGGCGTGGCGAAATGCTGATTGCCGCGGCCGCCGCGACCACCCTTCGCCACCAGCAGCACCTGCTCGGGCTGGATCATCTCGCCGAGCACTTCGCCCGTCTCGGCGTCGCGCACTTCGGTGCCGGGGGGCACGGGGAGGTAGACGTCCTCGGCCGACTTCCCGCTCATGTTCTTGCCCTTGCCGTGCTGGCCGCGTTCGGCGCGCCACGTCGTGTGATAGCGATAGTCGAGCAGCGTCGCGAGGTTGGGATCGGTCTTCACATAGACGCTGCCTCCTCGTCCACCGTCACCGCCATCCGGCCCCCCCTTTGGGACAAACTTCTCCCGTCGAAATGAGGAAGCCCCGGAACCTCCGGTGCCAGCGGCTACTTGAACGACGACCCGATCAATGAACATCTAATGCGAAACTCGAAATGCGGAATGCGAAATTGGACGGGGAGTTCTGCGCGCAGTTCTAATAGACGTAACGACGATGGCGACGAGTTGCCGCGCTTCGTCTCGCAACTTGGTCACCCGGTCGGCGTCAGCCCATCCACGAGCGATAATCAAGTCCATCCAAAACTGCGACTCATCTGCTTCCTCTTCCACGATGCCGAGCTTGGCGATGAACTCACGCCTGGATCGGGCGTGGCAAGCAGCGCGATAGTTCGCGCCGACTGAGGTCCCAGAACGCAGCAGCTGATTCCCAATCGAATCCGCACTGCGTCCAGCGGGGAGCTCCTCGACCAGAGCCACTACCTCCAGTGCGAATGCCTTCGTCCGGTCCTTCAGATTGAATTGCGGCACGATTTCGCCCAGAGCTTTCGCATTTCGCATTTCGCATTTCGAATTTCGCATTAGAGGTTTCGCCCCCGCACATCACTCCACATCTCCCAGAGCTTTAGAGCACGTTCCTTGGTTAGATCCGCTTCTACAATTGCAAGCACCGTATCTACTTCTTCTCGCGTGGACCCGGTGTTTAAGGCTCCCCGCAAGTGCGCGTGCAGCTGCCTCGGCGCGTTCTGCATCGCAATCGCCGCCAACGTGCACAGCTCCCGCCGCTTCGAATCCAACCCCGGCCTGCCGAGAATCTTCCCATACGCATCCACCACCACGAGCGGCTCGACCGCCGGATGCAGCGCCCGGAGATTGAGCAGCAGCTTGTGGTAGGTGCGCCCGTACACTTCGCTGCACGCCTCCACCCCGCGCTCCGTCCAGCGGCCCCACTCGGGATGCGCGATGGACTCGCCCGTGTCGCGCGGCGGTCCCGCCACACTGCGCCATACGCCGAATGCCACCAGCGTGAGCGGATAGCCCACGTTCAAAAAGCTCTGCAACAACAGCTCCTCCACCCAGAGCGGCGGCACGTCCACCGCGCGCGCGGCGACCATCCGCTGGCGCAGCCTGGCCTCGTCGCCCGTCGCGGTGGCGCCGGCGATGCGGATCAAGGCTAACGTTTGCTGGTCGAGACCCATAATCCTTTCATCGCGCTAACCCTCCACTAACACGCATCTCGCCCACCGTCTCGCCTCTCGAGTTCGAAATTGGCTTCGTGAGTAATGAAGGAGGTTGTGGTTTGAGGCCCAGCTCGGCGAGCACCGCCGCGATCGCCAGCGCCGACGCGACGCTGTGGCCGTCCTCGACCTTGAGCGTCACGCCGAGTCCCTCCCGAATGAGGAGCGTGCTATAGACGCCTTCCGCGCCCACCTTGGCGACCACCCGGCCGGGATGGGCGCGCATGATCTCAGTGCACGGTCGTCCTTCGCCTGCAACGAGCTCCGGGTGGTGGAGCATGGCTTCGGTGATTCGGGATGCGGGATGCGAGATGGGGGATGCGTCGGCGCGCATCTCGTATCCCGCATCTCGCATCCCGAGTCTGGCCCAGGCCAACGCCATGTTTCGTAACGGCAGCGCAAACGTCGCCACGCCGCACCCATCTGTCGCGATTCCGAGTCCCTCGCGGGGCACATCAGTCCAGCGACTCACCGATTCAAGGCAGCGCTGCTGCACCGGGTGCTCGATGCGCGCGTAGAACTCGGTCGGCCAACCGTGGTGCCGGGCGAGCGCGAGCATCCCCGTGTGCTTCCCCGAACAGTTGGAGTAGACGGCCGTCAGCCGCACGCCGCGGGTCTCGTAATCCCTGGCGACCGCGTCCGACAGGGCCCTGTGCGGCCCGCACAGTAAGTCGCGCTCGGAGCAGCCGACGCGCTGCAGGAACTCGCGCACCAGCGCCACCTGTGCCGGCTCGCTCGAGTGCGACGCGCACGCCAGCGCCAGGTCCTGGCGGCTCAGCCCGAACCGTTCGGCGACACCGTCCTCGACCAGCGGCAGCGCCTGGAACGGCTTGGCGGCGGAGCGCCAGAAGGTCCGATACTCGGGATCGCCGGCGTGAGCGACGAGGCGCCCACTGCTATCCACGACAGCAATGTGGATGCGGTGGCGGGATTCCAGAACCGTTCCCCGGTAGGATTCGACGAACAACGGCGCTCCTTTCGCCCGCGCGCAGGAATGCGAAATGCGGAATTCGGAATGCGGAATGTAACGGGCAGTGTCAATGACGCCACGACCTTTCATTGAAATTCCGCATTCCGCATTTCGCATTCCGCATTGGAGCTGTATCATC
>QHUQ01000156.1 GCA_003221985.1 Gemmatimonadota bacterium
GAGACCCTCGAGCGCTACAACGGGCGGCTGCTGCTGCGGCCCTACGGGCTGGTCGGCATTCGCGGCGACACCGATTTCCTGTTGTGGCAGGTGGCCGAGGATCTCGACGCCCTCGTCGAGCTGCAGACCGCGCTCAATCGCACGGACCTCGGCGCCTATCTCTCGATTCCCTACAGCTACCTCGCGATGACGCGTCGCTCAATCTACGAGTTTCCGGCCGCCGAAACGGCGCACGAGCAGCGTCTCGTGATTCGCCCGAGTGCCGCCAAATACCTGTTCGTCTATCCATTCATCAAGACGCGCGCCTGGTACGCGCTGCCCAAGCCGGAGCGCCAGCGGATGATGGACGAGCACGTCCGCGTCGGCCGCAAGTATCCGGCGATCCGGTTGAACACCACCTACTCCTACGGGCTCGACGATCAGGAGTTCATCGTCGCGTTCGAAGGCGACAATCCCGGCGAATTCCTCGATCTGGTGATGGAGCTGCGTGAAAGCGAAGCGTCCTCCTACACGCTGCGCGATACGCCCACGTTCACGTGCGTGCAGATGTCGCTGTGGGACATGCTGGACACCCTGGGCGGAGCCGGCGCGGCGCAAGCCGTTGCCCGCCGCCCGGCACGCGCCGACGGATTCACGCCGGTGGCGTCGCTCCCAGACTTGCCGCCCGGCACCGCCAAGCGCGTGTATGTCGCCAATGACGCGGTCGCGCTCTTCAATGTGAACGGTACGGTGTACGCGATTGCGAACCGCTGCACTCACGCGCGCGCCAGTTTGTCCGAGGGTACGGTGGATCCCGCGCGCTGCACCGTGACCTGCCCATGGCACGAAGGGGTGTTTTCGCTGGAGACGGGTCGAGTCCTCGGTGGACCCCCGGTCCACGCGGTGGCGACGTACCAGGTCAAAGTGGATGGCGACACGATTCTCATTGCCTCTCCGCACGCCGAGGCTCAGCGTCTCACGGTTTCTTAAGGCGTGCCGCCGGGAGCGCACCGACGTCACCCCCGTCTGGTTCATGCGCCAGGCCGGGCGCTACATGCCCCAGTACCGCAAGCTCCGGCAGCGCCACTCCATCCTCGATCTGTGTCATAGTCCCGAGCTGGCCGCCGCGGTGACGCTGCAGCCCGTCGAGCGCCTCGGCGTCGACGCGGCCATCATCTTCGCGGACATTCTGCTGCCCTTCGAGCCGCTGCGGTTGGGATTGCAATTCAAGACGGGCGAAGGCCCGATTATCGACCGGCCGATCCGCGATGCGTCCGACGTCGAGCGGCTGCCGGCGTTCAATGTCGACGCCGAGCTCGGTTACGTGATGGATGCGGTGCGGCTGGCTCGCCGCGCCTTGCCGGACGGCGTGCCGCTCATCGGGTTCGCGGGCGCACCGTTCACGCTCGCGAGTTACGCCATCGAAGGTGGCGCCAGCCGCACGTTTACCAGGACGAAGGCCTTCATGTATCAGAACACGGAGGCCTGGCACCAGCTGCTCCGGAAACTGGCGGACTTGGTCGGCGCGTATCTCGCATCGCAGGCACGCGCCGGCGCGCAGGCGGTGCAGCTATTCGACAGCTGGGTGGGGTGTCTGTCGCCCGATGATTACCGCACGTACGTGCAGCCGCACAGCAAGCGCGCGCTGGCGCTCGCAGTGCAACCGGGAGTGCCGCTGATTCACTTCGGCACCGGGACGGCCACGTTCCTGGAAGATTTCGCGGCTGCCGGTGGTGATGTGATCAGCGTCGACTGGCGGATTCCGCTCGACGCGGCGTGGGCCCGCATCGGTGAACGTGCGATTCAGGGCAATCTCGAGCCGGCTGCGCTCCTGGCACCCGCCGCGGAGCGGGACCGCCAGGTCCGCGACATCCTGCGGCGCGCGGCGCGGCGGCCGGGCCACATCTTCAACCTCGGCCACGGGGTCTTGCCGGAGACGGACGTGGCGGCTGTGCGTGCCGTCGTCGATCTGGTGCATGACGGCTGAACAGGTCGCCGTCCTGGTGATGGCCTACGGCGGCCCCGGCAACATCTCCGAAGTAGAGCCGTATCTCATGGACATCCGAGGCGGGCGCCCGACCAAACCGCAATTGGTCGAAGAGATCCGCGCGCGCTACGCCCGCATCGGTGGCCGCTCTCCGATTCTCGAGCTGACCCGCGCGCAGGCGTCGGCCGTGGGTCGCGTGCTGGGCGATGCGTTTCGTGTCTACGTCGGCATGCGCCACTGGCATCCGTACATCCAGGACGTGGTCGAGGAGATCGCGCGGGCCGGCCACCCCCGAGTCGTCGGCGTCGCGATGGCGCCGCATTACTCGAACATGTCGGTCGGCGCGTACGAGAAAAAGCTGCTACAGGCCGCGGACGGGCGTCTGGACGTCAGTTTGATCCGCAGCTGGTGGAGCGAGCCGCGCTTCCTCGATGCCGTTGCCGACCGCATCACGCAGGCGCTGCAGCGTTTCCCGCGGCCGGCCGCCGTACAAGTCGTCTTCACCGCACACAGTCTGCCGGAGAAGATTCTTGCGTCTGCAGATCCGTATCCCGCCGAGCTCACCGCGAGTGCCACCGCAGTCGCAGCGCGAGCGCGACTGAAAGACTGGCGTCTGGCCTATCAAAGCGCGGGCGCCACGCCCGAGCCATGGCTGGGCCCTGATGTGGGGGAGGTGCTCAGGGAGCTGGCGAAGGCGGGCCACGAGGCCGTCTTGGTGGTGCCGATCGGGTTCGTCTGCGATCACGTCGAGATCCTCTACGACATCGACGTCGAGTGCCAGGCGCTCGCCAGGCGTCTCGGTGTGCAGCTGGAGCGCACCGCATCACTCAACGCTGATCCCGGTCTCGTTGCCGCCGTTGCGGACGTCGTGCGCAAGGCAGCCGCTGAGCGGGGCTGGGCATGAAGGTCGTCGTCGTCGGTGCCGGCATCGCCGGGCTCGCCGCCGCGTGGGAGCTGACGCAAAGTGGCGGCTGCGACGTCACGCTGCTCGAAAGCGAGCGCCGCGCCGGCGGTGTGATCGTGACCGAACAGGTGGACGGGTTCATCGTCGAAGGCGGGCCGGACGGGTTCCTCGCGGGAGAGCCCGAGCTGCCCGCGCTCGCTCGCGAGCTCGGCATCAGCGACCATGTCGTGCGCCAGGTAGCGCGCGGGACTTCACTGTGGACCGGCAAGGCACTTCAGCCCATCGACGAAGGCGAGGCAGCGGCGTTGCTCGGCATCGACGCGGCGAAGGCCGAAGTCGCCAAGGGGTTCAGCACGTTTGCGGAGGGTATGGCGGAGCCGGTTGCCGCACTCGCCCAGCGCCTCGCGGCCTCATTGCGGTTTGCTCAGGGTGTCGCCGGAATCATCCCCGACGGAAAACGCTGGCGCATCGCGATTACGGGGGGCTCAGCGCACGAGGCGGAGGGCGTCGTGCTCGCGCTGCCTGCCTACGCCGCCGGTCGCCTGCTCGAAGGTGTGGGCGTGAAGCACGCCCGCGCCTTGGCCGACGTCATCTATGCTCCGAGCATCACGGTGTCCCTCGCGTATCGCGAGGCACAGCTCGCCAAACCGCTCGCTGGCGCGGGATTTGTCGTGGAATCGCCGCAACAGATCCGGGCGTGCACGTATGCGTCCCAGAAATTCCCCGACCGCGCGCCTGATGGCCACGTCCTGCTGCGCGCGTATCTCCCTCCGATGAACGGCGATCCTGGAGCGGCGGCGCACGCCCAGCTCGCCGCGATTCTCGGAATCCGCGGTGAGCCGCTCTGGTCGCGCGTATTCTACTGGGACCGCGGGTTGCCGCGTTATCGCGCCCACCATACGGAGCAGGTCGCGGCGGCGCGCCGGCGCCTGAGCCGGCTGCCCCCGATCGCGATCGCGGGGGCCGGCTACGATGGCGCGGGTGTGTCGGCGTGCGTGCGCTCCGGCAGGGCAGCCGGCCGCCTCATGGCACAGTTGATGGCTCGTTGACGAGCGGGATCACCGCTTCGGCAAAGCGCTCCATCTCCTCGAGCTGCGGGCTGAATTGCAGCAGCAACAGATCGACGCCCGCCTGCTCGAACGCCCGGATGCGATCGGCGATTTGGTCGGGTGTTCCGGTGAGACCCGCCTTCAGCCCACGATTCGAGACTGAATAGTCCTCCAGGCTGACCCGTTGCTCGAGCTGGGTGTTGGCGAGCCACTGCTCGTAATTCGCGTACCCGGCCGCATGCTGCCGCACATCGGTGATTCGCTCGAGCTCGCGCCTGGCGGCGGCTTCCGTCGATCGGCAGACGACGTAGCCAGCCACGCCATAGACGAGCGGCGCGAGGCCGTTGGAGTCACGCAGCGCTTGCATGTCGCCGATCTTGGCGGCAACGCGCTCCGGCGGGTCCCCGTGCATCAAGTAACCGTCGCAGGCCCGCGCTATCAGCTGCTTCGCTGCGGCGGACTCGCCGCCCGCGTAAACTGTCGGCCGGGGGCGGGGGGGGCGGCGCAGCGGCTTCGGCTCGAGAATCGCATCCTCCACCCGATAGTACTTGCCCGCGAAACTGAAGCGCCGCTCAGACCAGAGACCGTCCACCACCGCGAGCCATTCAGCGGTCCGCGCGTAGCGTGCATCATGTGTGTCGAACTCGACACCGTATTGCCTGGCCTCTTCGGCCCACCAGGACGAGACGACGTTCACCGAAAGCCGCCCGCCGGAGATATGGTCGATGTTGGCGGCCTGCTTGGCGAGCAACGCGGGCGGGTGGAACGTAGGCCGCACCGCCACCATCAGCTCGAGCCGTTCCGTCACCGCGGCAAGCGCGGCGGCCGTGGACCACGCGTCCAACGCCGGCGCATCGGGCCCCTTGATGTCGTTGAGGTTCAGCTCGGCGATCAAGGTGAGATCGAAGCCCGCGCGCTCGCTCGCCCGCGCCAGGCGCCGCACGTACGCCCAGTCCGCCTCCATGCGCTCGTCTTCGACGTTGCGCAGCCACCCGCCGAATACCGGCAACCAATATCCGAAGCGCATCAGCGTGCTCCTCCTTCCTGCTCGAGGAAGTCAGCCAGCCGCGTGAACGGATCGAACCCCACGACGCGGGGCGCATCGGCCACGAAGTTGGACAGCGCATTGATGTCGTAGAAGTAGAGACGGCCGTCGCGATCATCGATGGCGTACTCGATGCCGCCGACCTCGATGCCGCACGCTGCCGCGATCTGCTCCACCTGGCGCGTGACCTCGGGTGGAGGCTCGTATCCCTCGACCCGCAGCCCGTTGCGCGGTGCATCGACGGGACAGGCGCTGCGCACCAGCTCGGCACCTTCCGTCGTCTGGCACACGTCAGCCGGGCAGAGATTGAACGTTTCGCCGGAGGAGTAGACGCGGATGGCATACAGGAAGCGCCCGCCGAGCACTTCGACTCTCGTAATGCGGCCCTCTTCGGAAGGGATGAACTCCTGCACCAGCGCGGTCTGATCGGGACCGAGCTCCAGTCCACCCGTCGCCGCGGCGGCCGTGAGCTGTTCCGGCGTATCGAAGCGTCGTATTCCCGCGCCGCTGCCTCCGACGTTTGGCTTCACCACGACGGGAAACTCCAGCTCGGCGGCGGCCGCCGGTGCGTCGGCGGCGTCGTTGATGACCCGGGCTGGTGGATAGGGAAGGCCGAGCTCGCGGAGCACTGACAATTGCAGCGCCTTGGACGTCTCCGCGTGGAAGGCGCGCGAGCCGTTGATGACCCGCACGCCGTTGCGCTCGAGGTGAGCGAGGAATTGATGCGTGTAAAACACCGCGTTGCCGTGGCCCCGCTGCCACGCGGACGGACTCATGCGGTTGAAGACGAGACTGTACGGCGGCTCACTCCCCGGATCGAAGCGATGCCGGTCGGCGTGCAGGCGCGTGTACGGCGTGCCGCGGCGGTCGAGCTCTGCAAACAGCGGAGCGAACCAGTGCGGGTGCTCGTAGTAGATCCCGATCATGTCGGCACTCCCGTGGCAAGCGACGCTGCTTCGAGGGCGGCCCGTTCGATCTGCTCGACCAATGCGGGCTCAGGGGTGCCGTTGCGGAACTGTGCGTCCGTGCCGTAGACAGCGGTCGCGGCCACGAGCGCGCCGACGCTCGCCAGGAGCGGTCGCAGGCCGTGATCGACGGCGAGCAGGTGGCCCGGCCCGCCGCCTGTCGCGATCGCGATGGCGACCTTGCGTGCGAGCGCATCCTGCGGAAGGAGGTCGAAAAAGACCTTGAGCAGGCCGCTGTAGGTGGCGCGATAGATCGGCGTGCTCACCACCACGATCCCCGCATCGAGCACGGCCTGAATGGCGTCAGCTACCTCTCGATCCTCGCGCCGTCCCAGCAGCGCGTCGGCCGGCAGTTCGGCGAGATCGACCAGACGCGAGGAGCCGGCGCCCTGCCGTTCGAGCGCCGCGAGCGTCAGCGCGAGCAGGGTGCGGGAGCGCGATACCGGCCTGGGGCTGCCGGATAGGCCTATTACGGATGCCGTCACGTGAGTCCTCCTCAAAAAAGCGATCGGCCGCGACTCGATTCGAGGAGTCGCGGCCGATCGCGGTGCGTCGTTGCTGGGGGGGGGGGCGGGAGCCCCGTGCTGCGTTATCTCATCTCATCCCGTCTGCTGACGCGCGCGACCGTCCGCTCCCCGGACAACAACACATGGGGAGGCAAACGTCGCAGCGCATCATCACGGAGACCCGCTTCATTACGGAAAAATTAGTCGAGTTGCCGGGCGGCGTCTACCACCCGTTCCACAGTTAACCCAAACTCATTATAGATCCGCTGGTACGGGGCTGACTCACCGAACCGGTCGATCCCGATGATCACGCCATGTTCTCCAACCCAGCGATACCAGGACTGCCGCGCCGCCGCCTCCACGGCGATACGCGGCACGCCGGGGATGAGAACCGCGTCGCGGTAACTCTGGGACTGCTTCGCGAAGTACTCCAGGCACGGCATCGAGACCGCTCTTGGCCGTCTGCCGTCAGCCTTCAGCTGTTCGTACGCCCCCAGGATCAGCTCCACTTCCGAACCTGTCGCCATGAGCACCACGTCAGGATCGCTCGAGTCTGCCAGGACATAGCCGCCCTTATGCAGCCCCGTTGCCGGCGCGTACTTCGATCGGTCGACCACGGCGCCCTTTTGCCGTGTGAGCACCAGCGCCACGGGACCCTGCTGATGCGTGATCGCCGCCCGCCACGCCTCGACGACCTCCGTCGCATCGGAGGGTCGGATCACGGTCATGTTGGGAATGGCGCGCAGCGCGGCGAGCTGCTCGATCGGTTGGTGCGTCGGGCCGTCTTCGCCCAGGCCGATCGAATCGTGCGTGAACACGTAAATCGGCTTGAGATGCGTCAATGCCGCCAGACGAATCGCGGGCCGCATGTAATCGGAAAAGATCAGGAACGTTCCGCCGAACGGAATGAAGCCCTTATGAAGCGTGATGCCGTTCAGCACCGCGCCCATCGCGTGCTCGCGGACTCCATAATGGAAATTCCGTTCCGGCCCCGCGCCTTTGATCTCGGTGTTGTTCGAGCCCGTCAGGTCGGCTGATCCACCGATCAGCTCCGGCAGTTTGGCGGCGATCGCGTTGAGCACCTTGCCGGACGCCGCTCGTGTGGCCTGCGCGTCCTTCGGGCCGAACACCGGCAGCGACGCATCCCATCCCGCGGGCAGGCGGCCAGCCAGGCGCCGCTCCAGCTCGGTCGCCAGATCGGCATGCGCCGCGCGGTACTTATCCCGGCGCTTCTGCCAATCGGCCTCGAGACGCGTCCCACGATCCCTCGCGCGCCGCCAGTGCTCCAGCGCTTCCTCGGGGACGTAAAATGGCTCGAGCGAAGGCCAGCCGAGATTCTGTTTCGTCGCCTTCACCTCGTCCGCGCCGAGGGGCGCCCCGTGCGCCTCGGCGCTGTCCTGCTTGTGCGGGCTCCCCCAGGCGATGTGGGTTCGCACGATGATCAACGATGGTCGCTCCGTGAGCCGTTTCGCCTGGTCGATCGCGGCGTCAATGGCGTCGAGATCGTTGCCGTCCGGAATCCGCTGCACCTGCCAGCCGTAGGCCTCGAAGCGCCTCGTGGTGTTGTCGGAGAACGCGAGGTCGGTTGATCCGTCGATCGTGATGTGGTTGTCGTCGTAAAACCCGATCAGCTTGCCCAGCTTGAGGTGACCGGCCAGCGAACAAGCCTCGTGGGAGACGCCTTCCATCAGATCGCCATCAGACGCCAGGAAATACGTGTGATGATCGATGAGAGAATGGCCGGGGCGGTTGAACAGTGCCGCGAGCTGAGCCTCTGCGATCGCCATGCCGACGGCATTCCCGACGCCCTGGCCGAGTGGTCCCGTCGTCGCCTCCACACCCGGCGTGACGCCGTGCTCCGAGTGCCCGGGCGTACGGCTGCCCCATTGCCGAAACTGCTTGATGTCATCGAGGGTGAGGTCGTAGCCGGTGAGGTAGAGGACACTGTAGAGCAGCATGCAGGCGTGGCCAGCCGACAGCACGAAGCGATCGCGGTCGAGCCAGTCCGGATTCGCCGGATTGTACTTGAGATGCCGTTGCCACAGCACGTACGCGAGCGGCGCCAGCGCCATCGGCGTGCCGGGATGGCCGGAATCGGCCTGCTGCACGGCATCCATCGCCAGCGTGCGGATGGTGTTGATGCAGAGCTGGTCGAGCTCGCGCGTCACGCGGGTGACCGTCTCGGTCACAGGAGTCCGGATTTGGCGGCTTGCCACAGTTTCGTGAGCCGGTCGAATCCATCCACCAGCAGCTCGACCTGCTGCGGAGAGGGCGTTGCCTGGGCCGCGGTCTTCAACTCTTCAACGAGCTTGGGCATCTCATGCCGCCCTTGCTTCAAGCTCTCGATTCCGATCTGAATCAGCAGATCCATGATCTTCTGACGCGCGGCAGCGTCCTTCGGGACCTGCCACAAGTATTCAGCCGTCTCTTTCCCGTCGGCACACATCTGGCCGAGCCGGTCCATCAAGGGCTGACGCGACGGACGGGGTGCTTTGGGATCATTCATCGGAGCAGATAATCTAACACCCACCCTAAAGGGTGGGCTCGGCGAGCGCTGTCCTTAAGGACAGTGTTGGCCGAGCACAGGCTTGAGCCTGTGAAGAACGAACACTGCATTGCACACGATTCCTTTCACGTCTAGCTTGCGAGTCCCATGCTCCTCCTGTTGTTGCCCGTGCTGCTGCAGACGATCCCCGCCGACTCAGGGGAAGTGCATCTCCGCAACATCCGGCAGCTGACCTTTGGCGGCCAGAACGCGGAGGCGTATTTCTCCCGTTCCGGTCGGCAGATCATTCTGCAGCGTCAGGAAGCGGACTCCGGGTGCGACCAGGAATTCGTCATCAACGTGGATGGCAGCGGGCTGCATCGCGTGTCGAGCGGCATGGGCCGCACCACCTGCGGCTACTTCTTCGCCAACGACGCCAGGATCTTCTACTCGTCGACACAGCACACCGGCGCGGCCTGTCCGCCGCGGCCCGATTACTCACAGGGCTATGTCTGGGCGCTATACGACTACGACATCTACGTGGCGAACGCCGATGGTCGGGGGGCGGGGGGGGCGCGCCGCATCACGAACAACCCGCACTACGACGCCGAGGGCACACTGTCGCCGGACGGCAAGACGATCGTGTTCACGTCGTTGCGCAACGGCGACCTCGACATCTACACGATGAGCGTGGACGGCCGGCATCTGAAGCGGCTGACTCGCCAGCTCGGCTATGACGGCGGGCCGTTCTTCTCGCCGGACGGCAAGCAGATCGTGTATCGGGCCTGGCACCCGCAGACCGCGACCGACTCAGCGGACTATCGTCGCCTCATCGCGCAGAATCTCGTCCGGCCGGTGCGCATGGAGATCTGGGTGATGGATGTGGACGGCTCGCACCAGCGTCAGGTGACGAATCTCGGCGGCGCCAACTTTGCGCCGTTCTTCCACCCGGACGGGCGCCGCATCATTTTCGCGTCCAACCACAAGAACCCGCGCTCGCGCAACTTCGATCTGTATCTCGTGAACCAGGACGGCACCGGGCTCGAGCAGATCACGACCAACGCCGAATTCGACGCCTTCCCGATGTTCTCGCCGGACGGCCGGCAGCTCGTGTGGGCGTCCAACCGGAACGGCAAAGTGCAGGGGGAGACGAACATCTTCATCGGCGACTGGATTGAGACGCCGTGAATCCTGCACGCCCTCCACAACCGGAGCCTCCGCGCAAGACTGCGCGCGAGGAGACGATCGCGTGGCTGAAGGCGATCGGCACGGCGTTCCTCATTTGGGTGGTGCTGCGGTCGTTTCTGGTCGAGGCGTTCCGTATCCCATCGGCGAGCATGGAAAATACGCTGCTCATCGGTGACTTTCTGTTCGTCAACAAGGCGGTCTTCGGCGGGGAGCTGGAGATTCCGCTTACGGGCATTCACTGCTGCCGCCTGCCCGCGTTCGCAACGCCGCAGCGCGGGGAAGTCGTCGTGTTCCGGTCGGTGGAAGACTCCACGCCCGACTTGAACATCGTCAAGCGGGTGATGGGCGCGCCGGGCGATACGTTGCAAATGGTGCACGACACCGTGTTCCGCAACGGCCAACGTCTGGACGAGCCCTATGCGCTGCATACGGCCCTCACGCCGGTCCCCGACGAAGCGTTCCGGCTGCAGCTGATCAGGGCGTGGCAGCTGCCGCAATACGTCGGCAAGGATGCGCCGCATTATCGGCCGACGACGCACGACTGGGGACCGATCGTCGTGCCGCCGGACCATTATTTCGTGATGGGAGACAACCGGGACGAGTCCTACGACAGCCGCTTTTGGGGCTTCCTGCCGCGGCAGCACATCCGCGGGCGACCGCTGTTCATCTATATGAGTATCGCGACCCATCCGCTGCGGATCAGATGGAACCGGCTGTTTCGGCATCCATCCTAGTCATCGGTTCTCGGTCGTCGGTTATCAGTACTGATGACCGATGACTGAGGACCGACTACTTGTATCGGTAGGTAATCCGGCCGCGCGTCAGATCGTACGGCGACAGATCGACCGCCACGCGGTCACCCTGCAGAATGCGGATGTAGTTCTTGCGCATTTTGCCGCTGACATACGCCAAGACTTCATGTCCATTTTCGAGTTTTACGCGGAACGTCGTGTTGGGCAGCACTTCTGTGACGGTCCCCATCATCTGTATCGCGTCACCAGCCACGCGTGTCCTCGCTCATAAGCTCCTGGGATCCATGGTGGCATCGCGCGGTGGCTCCATTCCCCGCGTGATGTAGAAAGCATGGCGGCTGCACCCCGCGCACGTCAGGCTGATCCGCTCGGTAGTGGAGAGCTCCCCGACCCGCAGCGGGCGGCGGCGCGGCGAACGCTGGATTGTGCGAGTACCGCACGAGGGGCACACCAGCGGCTCGTGCGCCCGGTCGGCTGCGATGAGCGCCAGAGCTTCCGGCGCCCGGTACTCCTTGATCCCCCGTCGGCCCAAAGCGACACCCCTCCGGCTGGAAATCTATACTACCCTGATCTTGACGCACTTCCTCCGGGGGCTATCTCTTCGGCAACAGGAGCTCTTATGGACACCCCTCGTATCCGTCCGCGTGGCCCCAGCGCCACACGTCCCGCGTTTGAGCCCATCGTCACCGTCGAGATCGATGCCGTGACGCCATCGGACCGCGGCTTCACGCTCACCGCCCAGGGAGCTCCCCCCGACCGGGCGGAGTACCGCCTCGATATCCACTTTGAGCTCCCGCTCGATCCCCGGACCCGCACGGTGCTGGGTGAGCTGCTCTCCCAATCCGACCTCACGATTTGGCGTCGTAACCGCAATTCTTGACGCCCCCGCGGAGGTCATATAGCTTGCCGCGACCTTAACCAGCCTTTCGATCCCGATGCCAGCCGAGCTAGGTGGTTCGCAAATCTCGTCGCTCCTTGAGGCCCTTCCCGGCATCGCCAGCGTGCTCCGCAGTCCGGTCGCGGACGCGCTCATCAAGGCGATGCGGGGCGCAGCCGGTTTGGCGGACTTTGCGTTTGAAGACGCCGAAGAGCTGGTCCGTTACGCGGTCCGGCGGGGCTTGATCGGCCCGGACGAGGGCGACCGGAGTAGATCGCCGGCGGCCGCTGCCATTTGCTGGGTGGACGCACCCTGTTGTTGCGTCGCCGCGGTGACCTGCTCGGCGCTCGATGCATGTGCGACGGCGCGGTTCACCACTTGCTGGGCCTGCGCGCCGAGCTGCTCCGTGACGCCGCGATTCTCCTGGGCGGCGCGGGTGACCCGTGATGCCGCCTGCTCGACCTGCTGGACGGCCGCGACGATTTCGGTGAGGCCGCGGGCGGCTCCCTCCGCCACCGACTCGATGCCACGCACTTTCGCCTGGCCGACGGCCATCGTGGCGGTGACTTCTTCCACCTGTTCGCGAATCACGCGCGTGGTGCGTGCCACGTCTTCGGCGGCGCGGGACGATTCATCGGCGAGCTGGCGGACCTCTTCGGCGACCACCGCGAACCCGCGGCCATGCTCACCGGCGCGCGCCGCCTCGATCGCGGCATTCAACGCCAGCAGGTTGGTCTGCGATGAGATCCGCTTGATCAGGTCCACGAAATCGTCGATCGCCGCACTCTGCTCGGCGAGCTGTGTGACTTCCGTCGCCGTCGTACGGACCACCTCGCGCACGTCGAGCAGCGTTGTGCCGGCCGCCGCGACATCATTGCGATGACGGTCCGCGACCGTGCGGATTTCCTCCCCCAGGTGGGCCACGCGGGACGCGGCATCCGCCATCTCCGCCGTCGCCTTGCGCTGCTGCTCCAGCGCCGACTGCGTCGCATTGAGCTCGTTGCGCTGGCTTTCCGCCCCGGTCGAGATCTCGAGCATGGCGCTCGACACCTGACTCGAGGATGCGGCCAGCTGTTCGCTGACGGCCGACAGATCGCTGGCTGATGCCGCGATCTTGTCCGCTGACCCCACGACTTCCGACACGATGCCCCGCAGCCGCTCGCCCATGTGCCGCATGGCGTCGGCGAGCACCTGGAATTCGCGAGGCATCTTCCCGGTGGTGACCGGCCGCAGATCGCCGTTACCGAATCGCTCGGCGGCGGTCACGAGGCGGACGAGTGGACCTTCCACCCAACGCAGGGTGAACACGCCGAGCAGCGCGCCCGCTATCACGGTCGCGATCAGCACGAGCCAAAGCACGATCTCGCGCTGCCGCGCGAGGTCCGCCAGGCGCTGGCCGACGACGACCGCTTTGTCGGACTGCCGGGCCGACAACTCCCGCACCAGCCGCGTCAGCTCCGCGACGGGCGCGCGCACGCCTGCCGACAGCGCCAGCGCTTCCCGCGTCCGTCCCAGATCGAGATTGGCGTGGGCGAGCGAATAGTCGACGTGAATCGCCGCCTGCAGCTGCTTGATGTGGTTGACTGTGACGCGGTCGGCCTCGGTGAGTCCCGCCAGGCCGTCGAGCCGCTTCTGATACTGGAACGTGGCGTCCGCAGCGGTCTGAAACTGATCGCGTGCATCGTCGGCGAGACGAATCTCCTCGAATACGGCTGTCACGAGACCGTTCCCGACCTCGCTCGATTCACGGAGATGCTCGATTTCGGTCGCGAGCGACCAGCCGGCCGCCACGCACGGTGCCGATCACGACCGACTTGGCCGGCACGTCGCCGCGTCCATCGAACGCGATGGATCCGGTGACGCCTTCGTAGGCCGGCACATCCGTGCCGATCCGCGCCAAGCGGTCACGGATCGCCTGCCGGTCCGACCCGGCATTGGCGAGCACCCTTGCCAGAAGCTGGACGGCGTCGTAGGCGCCGGCGCCGCGATGATCGGGCCGCTGCCCCGGGTACGCGCGGGTGTACGCCTCGACGAATTGGGCGTTGCGCTCGCCGGGCCGGTCCACGAGGTACGCGGATGACAAACGGACGCCCTCGGCGATCGGCCCGGCCGCTTCGATGCCCGTGAGTGCGTCACCGCCGAGTATCGCCCAATGAACGCCGAGACGTCCCATTTCTCGCAGCGCGAGCTCCGCCCCGCTGCGTTCCGTCGCCAGCATCAGCGCGTCCGCCCCGTCTCCCAGGCGTAGGTGCGATAGATACGGTTCGAAACTGGGCGTCGTGGAGAGCGCTGGATCTTCCTCGACGATTTCGCCGCCCAGGCGCCGGAACTCCGCGGCGAAGCTGAGCCGCAGCCCCCGCCCATAGTCGTCGTCGACGTAGATCACGCCGACCCGGCGCGCGCCAAGCGTCTGGCGGGCGTAACGGGCCAGCTGCGCGCCATGACTCAGGTCGCTGGGACAGACCCGGAAGAAGTAGGGATTGACGCCGGAGAGGTCGGGACTCGAAGCGGAAGGCGAGATCATGGCGAGCGGGCGGCGCGCCTCGCCGTACACACGGACCGCCGCTAGCGACGTGCCGGACGTGAGGTGCCCTACCACCGCGACGACCGCCGGGTCGTCCACGAGCTGCTCGGCGATGCGAATCGCGACCTCAGGGCGGCCGCTGTCGTCCATGACCCGCAGGGCCAGCTGGCGTCCACGGATCCCACCGCGGGCGTTGATTTCCTCGACGGCCAGCTCGGCCGCCCGCTGCATCGACTCACCACGGGGCTGGGAAAAGGGCCCCGCGAGCCCCAGGACAATCGCTCCGCGGCTTCCACGGGAACACGCCGTAAGCGTCAGGATCGAAACGAGGAGGGCCCGGTACCGCCGCATGAGCGGGCAAGGTTAAGCCTGTGAATGGGATAGCGCAATATCCACGCGCTTTCCACATTACGTGCATGGATGCGATTCGGCGGCTGTGCGGATTTGCGGCGGGGCTGGAACGCCTGCTCGCCGCACGCGACGCCGCCGATCTGGATGCGACGTGGGACGAATTGAATCTGGGCCAGCTCGGATGGGAGGCGCTCGCCCTCGCGCGCCGTGCCAACACCGAAGCACTCGAGCCGACGCTCACGGCAGTGGATCGCCGGTTGCTCGCCGCGCTGGAGCGCGGTCGGGCGTTTCTCGATCCGCACATCGTCACCTTCCGCGTGCCCGAGCTCGAGCGTTGGCAGCATGCCGCGGCGGCCGCGCTCGTCGGCGCGCGCTGGGGTGTGGCGGGTCTGCGCACCGTCATCGCCGACACCCGGGCGCCGCTCGGTCGGCGCTATTTCGCATTTCTGGCACTTGCTGAACGCCACCCGAGGGACGCGTGGCCCCTCTTCGCGCGGTACCTGCAGACTCCGGGGGCGCACCACGCGTTTGTCGCGGCGGCCGTCGAAGCGGCGCGCTATTACCCCGGCCAGGCTCCCGATCTGATCGCGCTGTTCCAGCGCATCCGCGGCGACGAGATGCTGCGGCGCTTTCTCGCTCCCAAGATTCTCGAGTCGTTATACGTGCTCGACGACCCCGCGGCCCTTCCTCTTTATGAGCAGCTGCTCGTGGCGGGCCATACCGATCCCGATGCGGGACGCTGCGAGGTAACCCGCGCGCTGGTTGCGGTCCGCAAGCTCACGGGCCGCGTAGCGGCGAGCAGCAAGTTCGCCGACCCAGAGGAACCGGATGTCGTCCGCGCGCTCGATGAGGCCCAACGGGTTTTTGAGGAGGAACGAGACCGGCTGGAGCCGGTCGTGGTCATCTGACGAACGCCGCGAGCTTCTCGCGGTAGGCCTTCCCGCCCATGTCGTAGGTGTCGTTGTGGCCTGAGCCCTCGATCATCACAAACTCCACCGGACCGCCGGCCGCGGCGGCAACTTCACGGCCCATCGTGATCGGGACAAGCATGTCGGCCGTCCCATGAAAGATCAGCACGGGGCAATGAATACGCTTGATGTGGTCGAGATTATCGAGGCCCAGCCGCACCAGGAAGCGCGGGAAGATCCGGTAATGGCGCGCGGCCATGCCGCGGGCGCTCGTGAACGGTGACTCGAGAATCAGACCGGCAACGTCGTGCGTGGCGGCGACGTGTGTGGCCACGGCGCTGCCGAGTGAGCGGCCGTAAACGAAGATGCGCTGCCGGTCCACTTCGGCATGGCTGAGCAATGCGTTGTACGCCAGATCGCCCGCTTCGTAGATGCCCGCCTCGCTGGTGCGGCCGCCGCTTCCGCCGTAGCCGGGATAATCGATCACGAGGAGTGCGGCGTTGGGGGGCCGGAATTCCCGGATAATCGGCCAGATGGCGGCGATCGTCTCGCCGTTGCCGTAGAACCAGAGCAGGGCGGCGAAGGGGCGGCGGGGGGCGGCGAGGGGCGGCAGATACCATCCAACAACCTTCGTACCATCGTGCATCATCAACTCGACGCGCTCGCCGTACCCCAGAGTCTGCGCGGGATCTGGTAGCGCTGCCCGCGGGGCCGGGAACGTGATTTTCTCCTGCAGCGCCCAGAGCACCACGCACAAGACGATGTAGAGCGCTGGAATGCCCCAAACGAGCGCCATGGCCGGTGTTAGTTTGTGAGCCAATGGACCGGGGGAACCCACAGCTGGTCTCTCGCGCGCGAGGCGCGTTGCTGGGCCTTGTCGCCGGCAATCAGCTGGGCGTCCCCACCGAGCATCTGGGCACGGCGGACGCGATACGCAAAGCCTTCCCGAATGGCGTGGTCGATCTCGCCCCACCCCCCAAGAACTCCCCCTACGACGACGATGCCGCGATGGCGCTGCTGCTCGGCGAATCGCTGCTGGCCTCGCAAGGGTTTGACGCCAACGATGTCGCGCGCCGCTGGGTGAAATGGATGAAGGTGGACGGCCGCGGCATCGGGATGACGACCAGGCGGGCGCTCACCTTGATCGATCGCGGCAAGGAGCCATTCGAAGCGGGCCGGCTCGCGAATCAGGAGAACCCGGGACGTGCCGCTGGCAACGGCAGCGTGATGCGCTGTATCCCGGTGGCGCTGCGCTACCATGATGATCTCGATCGCTTGATTCGCGTGTCGACGCAACAGGCCGCGATCACACACGCCGACGAGCGGTGCACGTGGGGCGCTGCGGCGGTGAACCTCGCGGCCCGGGAGCTGCTGCACGGCAACATCTACTTCATCGATGAAGTGCTTCACAAGATGGGCGATCGCGCGCCCCGGGTGCTGCGCGAGGCGATCCATCGGGTGCCGCGTGAGTCGGAGGGCGACCTGCCGATCGCGCGCGCGGGCGAGGCGGGATACGTCGTGCATTGCATCGAGATCGCATTCTGGTTCGTCACCCACGACCGCACGCTCGAGGACGCACTCATCTATCTCGCACAGGCGGGCGGCGACACCGACACCAATGCGGCCGTGGCGGGCGCCCTCCTGGGAGCGCGATACGGAGAAGTGTCGTTGCCCCCGCGCTGGATGGATCAGATAACAGGAGTGGAGGGAATCGCGCAGCTCGCCGAGCGTCTCGTCGCCGGCGCTATTTAGGCTTCGGTTTCGGGGAGGGGCGGGGGCGATAGCGCGCAATCCGGGCCAGTACGTCACGGTCGTTGAGCGTAATCGAGATCACGCGCCACCCACGACCGCCTCGCCAGTTGAGCCGGATGAAACGCCGGCCTTTGGTCCACTCCCACATACTGCGCTCGCGGCGCTGCGGGACACCCAGGTGCCTGCGCATGTCGTCCTGCGTCCGCCCCACCAACGCGACTTTCCCCGAGTCCACGAACGAGATGACCGACGCCAGTCCCTCGATGACGTTCGCGCTCAAATAGAAACGCGCGCTATCGACCGGATCCCGCACACGGACGCCGCAGTCCATGACCTGTGCCGTCTGGCGCATCGTTTGGCACGCCAGGATGTCGTCGTGGCTCTGGGCGAGGGCGCGCGCCTGGGCCGCAAAATCCCGATATGACATGCCTGGGCTGAAGCCGCGATACGCGAACGGGCGGAGTGCTGAGGCAGCGGGCGCCGCCTGGATGAGGAGCAGGAGGAGGAAGCCAGGAGTCATGCGCCAATATATGAAAAGCAAACGGGCCCGGTGTGACCCGGGCCCGCCTGCCTGAAACTGATTCAGACCTTGCGAACGTTCTGCGCTTGCAGCCCCTTTGGACCCTGGGCCACGTCGAACTCGACGTTGTCTCCCTCGGCGAGGCTGCGGAAGCCCTCCGCCTGGATCGCTGTGAAGTGGACGAACACGTCTGGACCCGACTCCTGCGCGATAAAGCCAAAGCCCTTCGCGTCGTTAAACCACTTCACCTTACCCTTAGCCATACTGTTCTAACCTCTGCACAATGGGGCACGGCCCCGGACTGGATCGACCCAGGCCACCGCGGCCTGGGACGGGCTCAAACAAAAATCCGCGAGACAGATGGTCCTCGCGGAAGCGCAGACAGCCGGTGACGGTGCCACGTATGCTTGAACCGCGGGCAAAAGTATGGAACACGCTCAGGCGTGTCAATCTGAGCGCGTTTCGCCCGATAGCGACACTATAACAACATCATCACAGCACTTCTCGTAAGGGTCCCAGCGCTCAAGTACATTCCGGGCCCGTCCTCCGGTCCAAGGAACGCCGATGCGCCTTACGCTCTCCCTGTTCGCAGCGTGCTGTGTCGTCACCACCTCGCTCGCCGGCCAGTCCAACGTCGAGCGGATGGCCAACGACCACTACACCCGTTCGCATGACTACGACCTGATTCATCAGCGGATCGAGGTCTCGCGATTCGACTGGGATTCGACGTCGTTCGACGGGAAGGTCGCGACGACACTCGTCTCGCGTCGAGCGGGACTCGATTCGGTCATCCTAGACGCGGGTGCCAAGCTCGTGATCAGCCGCGTCTCCGGCGGGGGCGGAGCGGGCGGGGCCACCCTGCGCACCGCGCGCCATGGCGATACCCTCGTCGTGTACCTGGTGCGGCCGATTGGCTTTGGGGACACGGTCCGTTTCACTGTCACCTACCACGGTGTGGTGGAGAGCGGCCACGGCCTCACATTCATCGATTCCGAGGGCCGGCCGCACCGCCCGCGCCAGATCTGGAGCCAGGGCGAGGACCACGACAATCACTACTGGTTCCCCACCTACGACTTCCCCAATGACAAGATGACGTGGGAAGTGGTGGCCACCGTGCCCAAGGGAATGATGGCCGTCTCCAATGGCCGCCTCATCTCCGACGCCACCGCCCGAGACGGTTCGCGCACGCTTGACTGGCTGCAGGACAAACCATCCGCCACCTATCTCGTCTCGCTTGTCGTAGCTCCGCTCGTGAAAATCCACGACACGTGGCGTACGGTCCCCGTGGATTACTACGTGTACCACGAAGACTCCGCCCTGGCGCGGCCGCTGTTCAAAATCACGCCCGATATGATCGATACGTACTCGCGCCTCACCGGCATCAACTACCCGTGGGCCAAGTATGCGCAGACCACCGTGGCCGACTTCTTCGGCGGCATGGAAAACGTCAGTGCGACCACGCTCGTTGACTGGCTACCAGGCCCGCGTGACTACCAGGACCGGCCGTGGTATCCCTGGATTCTGATTCCGCATGAGCTTTCGCATCAGTGGTTCGGCGACTACGTCACCACCGAGAATTGGGCCAACATGTGGCTCAACGAAGGCTTCGCCGAGTTCATGCCGGGTCAGTACTGGGAGCAGAAGGCCGGCGCCCACCTGGCCGAGGATTATTACCTCGACGAGTACGACCAATTCATGCAGATCGACCACCAACGGCGGATGCCGCTCGCGTCGCTCGGCTCGAACAACATCTACCCCAAGGGCGCGCTCGTCCTCAGGATGTTGAAGCAATACCTGGGCGACCAGCGCTTCTGGGCGTCGGTGCACCGCTATCTCGTCGATCACGCCTTCGACAACGCCACCACCGATGACGTGCGGCAGGCCGTGCTCGACGCCACCGGCGAGAACGTCGACTGGTTCTGGGATGAATGGATCTATCAGGCGGGCTACCCGGAGTTTACGGTCAGCGCGAAGTACGATTCCAGCGCGTCCACCGTCTCGCTCGTTGTGCAGCAGACGCAGCAGGATTCCTCCAAGGCGGACAGCACCGGCCTGCGCTTTACGACGCCCGCGGTGTTCCGCATGCCAGTCACCGTCCGCGTCGGTACGGCGTCAGGCGACGTCACGGCGCGCGCGCAGCTGTCGCAGCGCCAGGACACGATCGTGGTGCGCGATGTGAAAAGCGCGCCCACCATGGTGATCTTTGACGACGGCAACGCGATCCTCAAACAGCTCAGCTTCGATCAGCCAACCGCGTGGCTCGCGACGCAGCTGCAGCGCGATCCCGATTTATGGAACCGCCATTGGGTGATTGCCCAGCTCAGCCAGCGGCCGACCGAACCGGCGGCCGCGGCGGCTGTGGTCCAGGCCGCCACCGGCGCCGATTACTTCCTCACCCGTGCAGGCGCGGCTACTGCCCTCGCCGCCTTCCCCCCGGCCACGGCGCTCCCCGCGCTGCAGACCGCCCTCAAGGACACCTCGGCACAGGTCCGCGCCGCGGTGGTCGAAGCACTCGGCGAGCTGGGCGGCGCGCAGGCCGCGACGCTCGCGCGCCAGGCTTGGACCAGCGACTCGAGCGACGCCGTGCGCGCTGCCGCGGTGACGGCGATGGCCCTCACCGATTCGGCCGGTCGCCGCTCCGTCATCCTCCGGGCGCTGCGCACGCCCTCCTACCGGGACGCCATCCAGAACGCAGCGTACCGCGTCATCGCCCGCACAGGCGATACGACTCTCGTGGATTCCGTAGACGCACGCGCCGGCGATCAGCGGTTCGCGGTACACGTCCTGGCGGCGCTCGCGAGCCGGGGCAACACCCATGCGCTCGACCTGTTGGTGAAACGGCTGGACGACGAACGCCCCTATCTGCGGCGCTGGGCGCTCGAGGCGTTCCGCTTCTCCCTGCGGCGCGACATGGCGCAGTCCAAGCTGCAATCCGTGAGTGCAGGACTCCGCTTCGCCGACACCAAGCAGGCCGCCGCAGAGTTGCTGCAGCAGTGGCAGAAGCTATTGCAGAATTAGTACTTACGAGGCTACTGCTGGCTGATCGCCTTGGTACTGTCCGGCTTGAGCGCATTGCGGAAGGCCAGCAACGCATCGTCGTAGTTCTTCAGCCGCGTCGTCAGCGTTCCGGCCACAG
>QHUQ01000157.1 GCA_003221985.1 Gemmatimonadota bacterium
GTTTCGTGATGCTGCCCCTGACGACCTTCGAGTCGATGTATGGTCGGCGACAGACGATGGTGATCTCGGTGAAGATGCGTGCGGCCGAGGGCGTTGCGCCCGCGATGCTCCGGGTGGAGGAAGCGATGCGCATCGCGCACCGCCTGCGCCCGGGGGCGGACAACGACTTCACCATCGACACCGGCGAGGGACTGATCGCGTTCTGGGCCAAGCTCACGCGCGTCATTTTCACCGTGGTGCCCGCGGTCGTCGTCATCGGCATCGTCGTGGGCGGCATCGTCATCATGAACATCATGCTCATGAGCGTCACCGAGCGGACGCGCGAGATCGGGATCCGCAAGGCGTTGGGCGCGGCACGCCGCGACATCCGCCGCCAGTTCTTCGCCGAGGCGCTGACGCTGTCGCTGCTCGGCGGGATCGCCGGCCTCGCCGTCGGCACGGGACTCGCCGGACTCGTGCAGGTCCTCTCGCCGTTGCCCGCGCGCGTCACGTCGTGGTCCATCGGCCTGGCGCTGGCGCTCGGCGTGGTCGTGGGGGTGGCGTTCGGCGTGTACCCCGCGCATCGCGCCTCGCGGCTCGATCCCATCGAAGCGCTCCGCCAGGAATAGATGGCCGAGCCCGCTCCACTTCACTCGGTGCGCGAGGGCTGGCGCATCGCCCTCGATCAGCTGCGCGCCAACAAGCTGCGCTCCGCGCTCACCGTGCTGGGTGTCGTCATCGGGATCGCCACCGTGATGGCCATGGCCTCGATCGTGGCCGGGTTTCGCGAGCAGATCGTCAATACCCTCGAAGTGGTGGGCCCGACCACGTTCCGGGTGCTCCGCTATTTCTCGACCACCGGGGTGAATCCCGACGCGGTGCCACGCGAAGTGCGCATTCGGCCGAAGCTGGTCCCGCAGGACGCCGAAGCGATCGCCCGGCTCCCCGAGATCCACTACGCGGCGATCTGGACTCAGGTGTTTCAGCGCTTCGAGTACGGCGGGAACCACACGCGCATCCTCGGCGTGTTCGGCGCCGATGACCGGTTCATGGAAATCCTCGGCGGCGGCATCACGAACGGCCGCTCGTTCACCGCGGCGGAGCTGCGCGGCGGCGAGCCGGTCGCGATCGTCGAGCAGCGGACCATCGATCGATTGTTCGGCGCCGTCGATCCGCTAAGCCGGGTCGTCCGGATCGGGGGGCATCCGTTCAAAATCCTGTGAAGCCGAAGCCGCAGGCCAGCGTCACCCGGGCGATGGATGCCACGACGGTGACGTTGCGGCGGCTGCGCGGGCTGCGCGTCGGCGACACCAACACATTCGACCTGCTCACGTCGGACCAGGTCCTGAGTATCTTCGACAGCCTGACGTTCGCATTCTTCTTCGTGATGCTGGTGCTCTCGAGCATCGCCTTGATGGTGGGAGGAATCGGCGTGATGGCGATCATGATGGTGTCGGTCACGAGCCGCACCCGTGAGATCGGGCTGCGCAAAGCGCTCGGCGCGACCCGCCGCGCCATCCTCTGGCAGTTTCTGGTCGAGGCTGCGACGCTGACGCTGCTCGGGGGCATAATCGGCATCGTGCTCGGAATCGGGGTCGGTGAGCTCCTGAAGCGATTGCTCGCGTTCAGCACCACCATCCCTGTGGTGCCCGCCGCCATTGCCACGGCCGTATCGATCCTGGTCGGCCTGGTGTTCGGTATCGCCCCAGCCGCGCGTGCGGCGAAACTGGATCCGGTGGAAGCGCTCCGGTATGAGTGATCAGGTCGATCTGCTCGCGATTGCCGCGCACCGCGACGACGTCGAGCTGACGTGTGGCGGCACGCTCGCGAAGGCGGCGATGGCCGGACGCCGCGTGGGAATCATCGACCTCACCCAGGGCGAAATGGGGACGCGTGGAGATGCCGCGACGCGGGCGGCGGAAGCGGAACAGGCCGCGAAAACGCTCGGGGTCGCCGTGCGGCTCAATGCCGGCATGCGCGATGCGCACTTGGAAAACAATGAGGCGTCGAGAACAAAAATCGTCGAGCTAATACGTCGAGCAAGACCCCGGGTGGTAATCCTGCCCTTCCCGGTCGGGCGTCATCCTGATCACCGGATCGCATCCGAGCTCGGACGCGATGCCTGCTATCTCGCCGGCCTCGCCAAGTATGAGCCTGGCAACGGCGGTGAGGCGCACCGGCCGTACAAGCTGCTGTATGCGCTCGCGTACCGCGAAGACCCGGTGAAGCCGACCTTCGTGGTCGACATCTCGGACGTGTTCGAAGCGAAGATGCAGGCGATCAAGTGCTACGCCTCCCAGTTCGACGGCGCGAAGGCGGCAGGCGAGATCCACCCCACCGGTCAGGATCTGTACGAGCTGATTCGGGTGCAGTCGGCCCACTACGGGTCGCTCATCCGGCGGCGCTACGGGGAGCCCTTCTATACCGCGGAGACGCAGGAAGTGGACGACGTGCTCAAGCTTGGCGTGCAGTCGATCTAAGCAGAGCCTTCAGGGTGTGATTAAATTCTGAGCCTCATGACCAAGCGCATCACGTATCTGGACAACGCCGCCACGACCCCGGTGCGGCCGGAGGTGCTGGAGGCGATGCTTCCCTATCTCGGGAGCGAAGCCTTCGGTAATCCGTCGTCGGCGCACCGCTTCGGGCGCGCCGCGCGCGCGGGCATCGAAGCGGCCAAGCGCGCGGTGGCGGACGCCGCCGGCGCCGAGCCGAACCAGGTCGTGTTCACCTCCGGCGGCACGGAAGCCGACAACCTCGCGATCATCGGCGCCGCTTTGGCTGCCAAGGATCGTGGCGCCCCGTTTCGCGTCGCGGTCTCCGCATCGGAGCACAAGGCCGTGCTGGCGGCGGCACACGCGGTGCGGCACCTGGGCGGCGAGGAAATCATCCTGCCGGTAACGGCATCGGGATTGCTGGAGAACGAAGCACTCGACAAGGCGCTCGCCCATGGCGTCGCGATCGTCAGCGTGATGTGGGTGAACAACGAGGTAGGAACCGTACAGCCGGTGGCCGCACTCGCCACGCGATGTCGTGATGCGGGCGTGCTGTTCCACTCCGACGCCGTCCAAGCGTTCGGCAAGGTTCCGGTGTCGCTGCGCGACGTGAACTGCACGCTCCTCACGATCTCCGGCCACAAGATCGGCGCCCCCAAGGGCATCGGCGCGTTGATCGTGCGCGATCGCAAGGCGGTCGAGGCCATCATCCACGGCGGCGGGCAGCAATTCGGCATCCGGCCGGGCACGGAGAACGTCCCCGGAATCATCGGCCTGGGCACGGCGGCGCGCCTGGCAGCGGCCGAGCAGCAGGCGCTGGCGGCGCGCCTGCGGGAGCTGCGCGACGAGCTGGAGCGCCGGCTGCTGGCGATCGTGCCCGACGCCGTCATCAACGGCTGGCAGGGCGAGCGCGCGCCGCACATCTCCAACGTGTCGATCCCCGGCACGGACAGCGAAGCTCTCCTCATGCATCTCGATCTCGCCGGTATCGCGTGCTCGTCGGGCTCGGCGTGCAGCACCGGCGCCGTCGAGCCGTCGCACGTGCTCACGGCGATGGGCGTGCCGCGCGACCTGGGCGTGGCGGCGCTGCGGTTCTCATTCGGCAAGGACAGTACGATCGAAGACGTCGAGGCGGTCGAGGCGGCGCTGCCGCGGGTCGTGGAGAAGGTCAGATCGTTGTCGGCGGTGTTGCACCGATGAGAGTCCTGGTGGCGATGTCGGGCGGCGTCGATAGCTCTGTCGCCGCCGCGCTGCTCGTCGAGCAGGGTCACGAGGTCATCGGCGCGACGATGAAGCTGTTTTGTTACGGCGATAGCGTCCCCGACCGGCCCTGTTGCTCGCTCGACTCCATCACCGACGCCAAGCTCGTCGCGCACGAGCTCGGCATCCCGCACTACGTGCTCAATCTCGAGGACCGGTTCGGGCACGACGTCATCGACAACTTCGTGGCGGAGTACGCGCGCGGCCGGACGCCGATTCCCTGCGTCCGCTGCAATTCGTTCACCAAGTTCCGCGACTTCCTCTATCACGCCGATGCGCTCGACTGCGACGCGATCGCGACCGGGCACTACGCGATCGCCCGGGACGGCGCACTATTCCGCGGGCTCGACCGGCAAAAGGATCAGTCCTATTTCCTCTGGGGCATCGATCGCGCGGTCGTGCGCCGCATGCTCACGCCGGTCGGTGAGCTGACGAAGTCAGAAACGCGCGCCGCGGCCCGCAAGCTCGGCCTGCTGACGGCCGAGAAGCCCGAGTCCGTCGAGATCTGCTTCGTGCCTGATGACAACTACGTCGCGGTGCTGGAGCGCCATCTTCCCGCCGACGCACCGGCACTCGCGCCCGGTGCATTCGTCACGACGAGCGGCGCTGTGATCGGTGAGCACGACGGCTTCGCGCGCTACACCGTCGGGCAGCGGCGCGGCCTGCCGGGCGGCTCGAGCGAGCCGCTCTACGTCGTCGCCATCCGCGCCGAGACGCGCGAAGTCGTCGTCGGCCGCGGCGCAGAGTTGTTCGGACACGACGTGTCTCTCGAAGAGGTCAACTGGCTCGCCGATCCGCTCGCGCCGGGTGACGCCGTGTGGGTGCAATGCCGGTACCGCGCGCGTGCGGTCCCCGGCACGATTGCTGCGCATGCGGACGCCCGCATCGCGCTGCGGCTCGCCGAACCGGTCCGGGCGATCGCCCCAGGGCAGTCGGGCGTGTTATATGACGCCCAGGACCAGCTGCTCGGTGGTGGCGTAATCTCCTAGCCTGTTACGGCGTGCGGGAGGTCACAGCGCCTCCGGCCACCGCGCGTGCAGAATTCAATTTCGTCCCCACTTTTCCCATTTGGAGGCCGTATGCGGTTGTTCCTTCGTGCCGGGATCGTCCTCGGCATCGTGGCGACGGCGTGTGGTAAGGACTCGCCGACGCCCACCGATTTCAACGATCCGGCGGCGGTGTCGGCCAACCTCGCGTCGGCCGATTCCGCGTTCGACAGCGACGTCTTCCGCAGCTTCAGCAACGCCACCTTCATGCTCGATGCCGCAACCTCGCCCGCGATTCGTCCGGCGGCGACGCTGCTGCAGACGATCCGGCCCCAGCTGGTGCGGACGGGTGGACAGGCGTTCCTGCCCGGCTTACTGCAGGCGCGACGCCTGCAGGCGATGGTGCCCAACCTGAGCGTCTCGGCCGCGCAGGGCCGCATCATTCCCGATTCGCTGTACGGCCGCGTGTTCGAGTACGACACGTCGCTCAATCAGTACACGTGGCAGGACAGCGTCGTCGCCGGCTTGAACGGCGTGCGCTTCATCCTGTACGCCACGGGCCTCGATGGATACGTCGTCGAGCCGGTGAGTGCGATCGGGACGCTGGACATCATCGATGAGAGCACGCCCACCAAGCTGCAACTGCACGTGCTGGTCCAGGGCCCCGGTGGCACCCCGACCTACGTTGACTATACGGCTTCGGTCCAAATGAACGGCGCGACGTCGGCAACGGCGACGGCCAGCGGGACGATCTCGAACGGGCTGGGCGGCGGCGACAACAAGACGCTGTCGTTCGACGAGACTTTCACGGCGAATGCCAATGGCGGCAGCGAGCACGCCACGTTCGCCTTGAACAATCCTGCAATTACGCTCATCATGAACGAGTCGATCTCGTTCGACAACCCCAACATCATCATCAACGGCGATTTCCGGCTGATCCAGAACGGTGAAACGATTCGGACGGTCGCCCACCTCGTCCTTAACACCTCGAGTGGTGTTACAACCGTGACGGTTACGGTGTCGGTGGACGGCCATCCCGTTGCCTCGATCAACGGCGATCCTACAGAACCAGGGACGCAATGGGTGGATGCGGGTGGCCAGCCGCTGACGGTGGAGGACCTCGCGGCGCTCGATCATCTGTTCGATGCGCTCGAGCACTTCCAGGAAGCGGTGACCGGCCTGTTCGCGCCGATCGGTACGTTCGCCGGTCTGTAATCAGCAATAGGTAAGATGCCCCCCGTCCGGCTCTGGCCGGGCGGGGGGTTTTGCCGTATTACGTACACGTGCTTTATCGGCTGCTCGCGAACACCGTCGTCGCCTTCCATGCGCTGTTCATCCTGTTCGTCGTGTTCGGCGGCTTCGTCGCGTGGCGCTCGGGGGAGCGCTGGGTTGCCGCCCTGCACATCCCCTGCGCGTTGTGGGGTATGCTGATCGAGTACCGCGGCTGGATCTGCCCGCTCACACCGCTCGAGAACACGCTGCGGGCGCGGGCCGGCCAGCAGGGTTACAGCGGCGGCTTCGTCGAGCACTACCTGCTGCCCGTGATCTATCCGTCCGGCCTCACGCCGCGCATCCAGGCGGTGCTCGGCTCGGCAATACTCGTGATCAATGCAGTCGCCTATACGCTGCTCATTCGTCGTCTCACGCGAGGCTCCTGATGCCCACTCGTCGCCGCTTTCTCGAATCGCTGTTCGCCGCTACCGCTACACTCCCTGCTCTCAAGAACGACGCCTTATCGCGCATCCGGCCGACCCTGCGGCAGGCCGATGGCCGCAGCGCGGCGGCGGTCGCAGAGGACGAAGACTTCTGGCGTGAGATCCAGGCGGCGTTCGACATCGACCGCGGCATGATCAATCTGAACAACGGCGGCGTCGCGCCCAGCCCGCGCGTCGTGAACGCGGCGTTTCAACGCTACCTCGCCGTCTCGAATCAGGCGCCCGCGATCACGATGTGGGCCTGGATCGAGCCGGAGATCGAGGCGGTGCGGCGCCGGCTGGCGGCGAACTTCGGCTGCGATCCCGAAGAGATGGCGATCACGCGCAACGCGAGCGAGGCGCTCGAGATCGTCCAGCTGGGACTGCCACTGCAGCGCGGGGACGAAGTCCTGACCACCACGCAGGACTACCCGCGCATGATCACCACCTGGAAGCAGCGCGAGCGGCGGGACGGCATCGTCCTCAAGCAGATCACGTTCCCCGTCCCGCCCCCGTCGCAGGATGACCTGGCGCAACGCGTCGAAGCGGCGATCACGCCGCGCACCAAGGTGATCCATATCTGCCACATCACGAACCTCACCGGGCAGATCTTCCCCGTGAAGCGGATCGCGCAGCTCGGGCGCGCGCGGGGCATCGAGGTCATCGTGGACGGCGCGCACGCCTACGCGCACTTCCCGTTTACCCGCGACGAGCTCGATTGCGACTACTACGGCACCAGCCTGCACAAGTGGCTGACCGCGCCGATCGGCACCGGCTTCTTGTACGTGCGGCGCGCGAAGATCGCGAAGATCTGGCCGATGATGGCGGCGCCACCCGAGATGAACGAGAACATCCGCAAGTTCGAGGAGATCGGGACCCATCCCGCAGCGAACCACAACGCGATCGTCGAAGCGTTGGACTTCTTGGACGGAATCGGCCCCGAACGGAAAGCGGCGCGGCTGCGCTTCCTGCGGGACCGCTGGGCCAAACGGCTGGAGCGCGTACCGGGGGGGGGCGTGAAGCTTTTGACCCCGTACGATCCGGCGCAGTCGTGCGGCCTCGCCTCATTCACGCCCGGGCAGCTCGATGTCGGGAAGCTCGCCGGCTACATGTTCGACCGGCACCGCATCATCGTGACGCCGATCGCCCACCCGGAATTCAACTGCCTGCGGATCACGCCCAACGTCTACACGACGTTGGCGGAGATCGACCGCTTCGCGGATGTGATGGAGGACGTGCTGCGCAAGGGGCTGCCGGCGTCGTAAGCACAGCGTAACGCGCGGGTGAGGGGCGTCGGGCGCAGTCACGCGAGGGCGCTTCGGCGGCACACACGTTCCAAGGTTCATCGGAAGTGGGGGCTCATGTGCGCGCCGTGCGCCCTCGCGTGGGCGCGCCCTAGCCCCTCACCCGCGCGTTACGCATGCCTTACGGCAGCAGCGCTACGATTCGCAGCGGGCCGCCGCTGCCACCGCCGATCTTCATGGGCAACGCAATGACGAATGCTCCCGTCACCGGAAGCTTGTCCAGTTGGGCGACATTCTCGAAGGCGGGGACGTTCGACGCGAACAGCCGGCGGTGAACGACGTAGGTGGTGGACTGACCGTAGTCGATACTCGGCGTATCGATGCCCACCGCTTTGACCTTCCGCCGCACCAGCGCCCGCGCCGCGTCCAGGTCGAGGCCCGGAAAGTGGAGCTCTGCAACCCCCGCCGTCCCCGTCTTGGTCGTGCCGAGGTAGCGGGCGCGATCAGGCCAACGGCTCCCCCACCCGGTCCGGATCAATACAATCGCGTCCGGCGGGATGTCCCCGTGCGCCGCCTCCCAGGCCGTGATGTCGGACTGGTGAACGCGATAATCGGCGCTCGAGTCGGCTTGCCGGGTCACATCGATGACGATAGCCGGTCCCAGCAGTTGGCTCAGCGGAATCTGATCGGTGGTGTGTTTCTTTTCGATGAAATGCACCGGGGCATCGAGATGGGTACCGCCGTGTTCGGCCGCGCTGAAGTTATTCGCTGCGTAGTACCACCCGCCGGGCGTCCGCCGCGCCGAGACGACCGTGAGGTGAAAGGGCTGAGCGGTCGGCCAGTAGATGGTGGTCGAGTCGAAGTCGTACGTGAGGTCGACCCATTTGCCCGCCACGAGGCGGTCTGCGATGGATGGCTGGCTACATGATGTGAGCACGAGGAGCGCAGGGACGATCACCAAACGTCGCATGGTCTCTCCCTCTGGTGGCACGTGGAGTTGCAACCGCCGGGCAGATTGTTAACGTTGCGGGCCATGAAATCAATCCTCTGGCTGGTTCCGCTCTGCATCCTCGTCGCTTGTGGCTCCGACAAATCGAGTCAAACCGTCAACCGCGATACGCTCACCGAGCGCCAGAAGGACAGCATCCTCGCGAACTCGAAGATCCCCAACGCGCGTGCCGTCGGACGCGCGATGAACGCGGCCGACTCCATGAGCGCGCGCATCCGCAGCAGCGACACGGTGGCGAGGGATACAACGGAGTTCTGATGCGCGCCGTGATGTGCGGCGTGGTGCTCATGATCGCCGCGTGTGGACCCCCCAACCCCTGCTCCGGTCATCAGTTCGACCGCCTGCGCCGCTATTCCATGCCCTATGCCGGCCACTGGGTCGTCGCGCGCGGCGATACGCTCACCTTCCCCGACGCGCCCTCCATGAGCGATCGCTTCCGTCTGGGGGATGTCATCCTCGACAGCGCCACGGTCGTCATCGATCGCGAGTGCCTGTTCCGCGGCCGGCTCGTGTTTCGTGCGCCGCGCGCTGAAACGTTGGCCGTGAACTGGTTCGGCCAGCCGGAACAGGCGATCGTCAGCGGCTGGCCCGCGGACGTGGGCCCGTTCGCGGGGCTGTCGCTCGCGCTGTCGGGGGGGGCCGTGATTCGCTGAGCGGCTCGATCCTCCTCGACTCAAAACTCGGCGTGCAGGCGCGCCCCGGCATGACCGCCCGGTTCGTCGCGGGGCGCGCGCAGCGGTTATCTTCCGCGCCATGAGAGGATTCCTTGTCAGACTGCTGATCACCGCCCTGGGGCTGTGGGTCGCCGATCAACTCCTCCCCGGCATCGTGATCACCGGCACGGGCGCGCTGATCGTCTCCGCGCTGGTGCTTGGCGTGGTCAATGCGCTGATTCGGCCGATTCTGTTTTTCCTCACCTTGCCGCTCACGGTCCTGACCCTGGGATTGTTCGTCCTGATCGTCAACGGCATCTCGCTTGCGCTCGTCGCCTGGCTGGTCCCGGGATTCCATGTCGCAGAACTGCTGTCGGCGACGCTTGGCGCCATCATCGTCGGGCTCACAGGCTGGGTCGTATCGGCGTTCGTGGGTGGGTCGGGTAAGATCGAGCGCATGCATCGAGTGGAGGTCACGGGCCGCCGCCTTGATTGACGTCGAAACCCCTGCCCTGCTGCTCTACCGCGATGTGATGGAGCGGAATCTGACGCAGATGGCCGGCCGCGCCAAAAAGCTCGGCGTCTCACTGCGACCGCACATCAAAACGCACAAGTGTCTCGAGCTGGGTCGCCGCCAGCTCGCGCACGGCGCGCAGGGCATCACCGTGTCCACGCTGCACGAGGCAGAGACGTTTGCGCGCGGCGGCTTCGGTGATGTGACGTGGGCCTTCCCGCTCGACCGCACGCACATCCCGCACGTGCAGCGCATTGCCCAGACCGGCGTGACGTTGCGCGTCATCTTGGACGATCTCGATACCGCGAAGGCGCTGGCCGGCAACGGGGGAGGGGGGGGCCTCCACGTCTGGTTGAAGGTCGACTGTGGATACCACCGGGCGGGCGTCGATCCCGCGTCGCGCTATGGACTCGAGGTCGCACGCGAGTTGGGCGCTGAACGGGGCTTCACGTTCGACGGGATTCTCAGTCATTCGGGTCACGCCTATCGCACGCGCGACAAGGCTGAGGCGGCCCAGATCGCGGAGCAGGAACGGCAGGTCATGGTCTGGTTCGCTGAATTGCTGCGCAAAGACGGGCTGCCCGTACGCGGGGTAAGCGTAGGGTCGACGCCCGCGATGGCGGCCGTAAAAGACTTGACGGGCGTCACAGAAGCGCGCCCGGGGAATTACATCTTCTATGACCGAACCATGGTGCTGATCGGGTGCTGTGAGCCGAGCGACGTGGCCGTTTCCGTGCTCGCAACCGTCGTATCCCACCAACCGGGCGCGACCCACTTCGTGGTAGACGCGGGGGCGCTGTCGCTCTCGAAGGATCTCGGGCCGACGCACCTCGGCCTCGCGCCGGCGTTCGGAGAGGTCAAAGGGCATCCGGAGCTCGCCGTGGCGTCGGTGTCGCAGGAACACGGCGTGATCCGCGCCGCCGCGCCCGCCGCGATCGATGGAAAGTTCCGGGTTGGCGACCAGGTTGAGATCATTCCCAACCATTCTTGCCTCACCGAGGCACATTTCGACGAGTATGTGGTACTCGAAGGAGATCGTGTTATGGACCGCTGGCACATCGAGCGTGGCCGATGACTCTGCTGCGCCATTTCTTCGTGGCCCTGCTGCCGTTGGTCTTTGGTCTGGGGGCCAGTTGGGGATTCGCCTTTTCCCAGGACAAGTGCGGGCGGCTCGTCGGTCCGATATTCGCCCCCAAGTGTCACTGGATTCAGCTCGAGTATCAGCTGGGATTTCAGATGGCAGGAACGTTAGTGGGTTGTCTGATCGCCGCCGTCGTGGGCGCCTCGCTGGAGCGGCGCAGCCGGCGACGCGCGGCCGAGCGTGCAACACTCAACCAGGGAGTGCCCTCATGAAAGCGATGCTGACGCTGTTGCTATTGGTCGGCTTTGTTGGTCAAGTCGCAGCGCAGGATACCACGAAGGCCGCCGCACCGGCGCCAGCGCCGGCGGCGGCTGCGGCTGCGGCTGCAAACGCTAGCGTCGAAGCGGTGCTGGCACGGTCGGTCGTAGACCGAGTGCCGCAGGACACGGGAACGGCGTTCCCCGACAGCGTGGGAACGGTCGTGCTGTGGATGCGCGTGAGCGGCGCCAGCGGACAGACGGTCAGCGCCGTCTGGTTCCATGGGGGGGATGAAGTCGGAACCGTGCCGCTCGCAATCGGCGGCTCGCCGTGGCGCACGTGGAGCCGCAAGACGATTCCGGTTGATGCGACCGGCGCGTGGCACGTCGAGATTCGCGATGCGGCGGGCAACGTTCTGAAACGAGTTGACTTCACGGTCGGGCAGTAAGAAGCGGGGACATGCAAAAGCTAGTCATCCGACGCACAGCGGTTTTCAGTAACTGGTCAACGGGATAAGCCTCGCACGGGTTGTCCCGTTGACGTTTGACCGATCCCCGCGGTGCGTCTGCAGCCTAGTTTTTGCATGTCCCCGTTTTTCGGTGTTATTGTAGGCCCTCATGGATCTCGTAGAGCAAATCGTTGCCAACTTGGAAGTGGAGCCGGGTCAGGCTGAGAAGGGCATCGGCGCCATTCTGATGGCGATGCGGATGGCGGTCGACAAGGCGACGTTCGAGAAGGTGCGCGCCGCCGTGCCCAACCATGAGAGCTACATGGGGCGCGCGCTGATGAGCGGGGCGCGCACCGGCGAGATGATCGGCGTCGCGGGGCCTGCGGCCCTGATGGCGGGCCTGTCGGCCGCGGGCTTTCGCAAGGAAGACGTGCCGCGCTTGGGCCGGATTGTGCTGGAGCACATCCGGCCCACCGTCGGCAATGAGGCGATCGACAAGTTTCTCGCCGGCGCGCCGGCGCTGCACGGCTAGCTACAACCGCATTTTCTGCAGCAAAGTCTGAAACCGCCGGTTGGCCCGCAGCGGATCGAGCATCGGATTCACCTTGAAGTAGGCCAGCCACCCTCGCCGTTCGTCGTAGGCGCGCTCGGCCCAATCCAGCGCGCGATCCACATTCCCCAGTCCGACGTGCACGATCGCAAACGCCACCGGTGATACGTAGCCGGTCCGAGCCACCGTCTCGAGCTCACGCAGTTGTTGTTCGGCCTGCGCGCGCTTGTCGGCGCTGGCCAGGACCCAGCCCAACGTCGCCTGCGTGTACGCCCCCGCGCCCGGCAGCGCGAGCGCATCACGCAGGATCCGCTCCGCCTCGGCCCACTGCCGCTGCATGCCAAGCGTCGAGCCGAGGATCCGATAGCTCTCGACGGCCATCGGGTTCATCTCGATCGCGCGCGCCAGATGATCGAGCGCCTGGCCATAGCGCCGGGCATAGAACGAGAGCCACCCGACGCCGCGACGCGCCGAGACGGAGGCGGGATCGAGCTCCAGCGCGGTCAACCCTTCGCGCAGCGCCGCATCGTGCTCGCCGCGCGACGCCAGGAGAAACGCGTACCATTGATGCGCGCTCGCATACCGCGGATTGAGCTCGATCGCGCGGCGGAACTCCCGATCGGCGCCGTCCCAGTCCCAGTCAAAGACGAAGAGACTCCACGCCAGTGACGCATGCGCCGACGGCAGGGACTCATCGAGCTGCAACGCCTTGCGGGCGTAGTCCTTCGCGCGGCCGTATGCCTCCGCCACGGGAATCGATCGATAATCCACGTCGAGCGCGTAGGAATCCGCCAGGCCCGCGTACGCCGGCGCGTAACTCGGGTCTTCCGCGATCGCCTGCTCGAAGTAGCCGACCGCCTCGGCGACGCCCTCCTGAGTCCGCTTGTTCCACGCGTACCGTCCTTTGAGATACAGGCCGTAGGCGTGGATGTTTTCGGTGTAGCGCCGCGGCGTGTGCTCGGACAGATCGGCGAACATGGTGGCGCGCAGCGTATTCACGATCGTCGCGGCGATCTCGTCCTGGATGGCGAACACATCGACGAGCTGGCGCTCGTAGCGCTGCGACCACAGCAGCCGGCCGTCGTCGGTCGAGGTCAGCTGCGCCGTGATCCGGAGGCGATCGCCCGACTTCCGTACGGTCCCCTCGAGCACGACCGAGGCGCCGAGCAACGCGCCCACCGCGCGGACGTCGAGTGGCTTGCCTTTCAAGGCAAACGTCGAGGTGCGCGACGAGACCCGCAAACCGGCGATCTTGGCGAGCGCGTCGATGAGCTCGTCCGTTATGCCGTCGCTCAAATACTCGTTCTCGGCATCGGAGCTGGCATTCACGAACGGGAGCACGGCGATCGAACGGGTGATCGCGGGAGTCCGCCCCACCTGCGGCGTATCGGCCGCCAACAGCGCGGACACGAATTCCGCGGCACTGTTGAGGCGCTGATCGGGGCTCTTCTCGAGCGCCCGGATGATCGCCCGCTCCACCGCGAGCGGCACTTCGGGCCGGAAGGCGCGCAGCGGCCGCGGCGATTCGGTCACCTGCCTTGCCATTACGGCGCGAGGGCTGCTACCTCGAAACGGGGGCTCACCGGCGAGCATCTCGTACACGACGCACGCCAGGCTGTAGACGTCGCTGGCGGCACCCAGGTCCGCCTGGCCACTCGCTTGCTCGGGACTCATGTATTCCGGCGTGCCGACCGCGAGTCCGACTGCGGTGACCCGCTCCTGAGTCTCGGCATCGCAACAGGCGCGTGCGACGCCGAAGTCCGCCAGCACGGCGTGGCCATCGGCGAACAGGATATTCTCGGGCTTCACGTCGCGATGCACAAAACCGTTACGGTGGGCGAAGTCGAGGCCGGCGCCGACTTCCTGCGCGATGCGCAATGCATCCTTCAGCGACAGCTGATGCGCTTCCGCGAGCCGCTCGCGTAGCGAGCCGCCCGGGACGTACGGCTGGACGTAGTACAGGAGACCACCGGCGTCGCCGGAGTCGATCAGCGGAACGATGTGCGGATGGGAAAGCCGGGCCGCGATGCCGATCTCGCGCAGGAATCGCTCCGTGCCCAGCGCGGCGGTGATCTCCGGCCGCAGGACTTTGATCGCGACTTTGCGGCCGTGCTTCTTTTCTTCGGCGAGATAGACGGTGGCCATGCCGCCGCGGCCCAGCTCACGGTCGACGGTATAGCGATCGGCGAGTGCGGCGGCGATAGGAACGGCCTGCTGGCTCACGCGACGCCCAGCGCACGGAGTATCCAGAGCGTCAGCAGCGGTCCCACCGCGAGCAACCCGAGGGCAATAGCAAAAATGCCGGAGAGGACGAGCACCACGAACCAGCGATCGGCGCGCTCGGCCCGGACCGGCGCCGCGAGATGCCGCTCCAGCAGGGCCACGTTCCGAAGATTGGCTTTCCAGGCGAAGTCGAACGCGTCCCCGAGGTACGGAACGGCACCCAATCCCGCATCGAGCGCCACGTTGCCGGCCATCCGCAACAATGTGGCGCGTGATGCGCCCAGCCGGACCGCTTCTACGAGGATCCACCCGGCAAGGACGGCGCCAGCCGCGTCGCCCACGGCGGGGAGCAATCCGAGGATGGGATCGAGACCGAATCGCAGGTTGGTGCCGGGAATGCGAATCCCGGCATCCAGCCAGTGCGCGTATTTGGAAACAGCGGCGAAGTTCACTGCGAAGCTGGGGCGGGAGGACTCGAACCTCCAACTTCCCGGTTAACAGCCGGGCGGTCTGCCAGTTGACCTACACCCCATGGACTACTGGACGCCCAGACGCAGCAGACGCCGCAGGTCAACGCGGGTCGAAAGGCGACCGGAAAAACAAACAAAACACCGTAGATTTGTGCTGTCAATGAAGATCGATGCCGCAAAGACGACGCGCGCCGCGCTGTAGTACTGCGCACCTTGGCAACGACCCGCGAGACGCGAGGCGAGGATTCCTCCCACCCTGACTCATGCCTACTGGCCGGACAGCACGTACCGCCGACGGGAGCTCCCGGAGCGCGTGCTTCAGTTCGGCACCGGCATGCTGCTGCGCGCGTTGTGCGCGGCGTCCGTCGACGCCGCGAACCGGGCGGGAGCGTTCAACGGCCGGATCGTGGTCGTGCAGAGCACGCCGCATGGGCACGCGCGGACGATCAACGCACAAGATGGTTTGTTCACGCTGGTGGAACGCGGCTTGCAGAACGGCGCCGCGGTCGAGCGGAGCCGTCTGATCGGGTCGCTCTCGCGCGCGCTCGTCGCCGACGCCGAGTGGGACGCGGTGTGCGAGGTCGCGGCGCGGCCGGAACTTCAGGTGATCGTGAGCAACGTAACTGAGGCTGGCTTCCGGCTGGAGGCGGGCTTCCCCGCTCGCCTGACCGATGTGCTGCGCGCCCGGTTCGAGCACCTGCCCGACGGCCCGCCATTGTTCGTGATCCCCACCGAGCTGGTCCCCGATAACGGACCGCGGCTCGCCGCGATGGTGGATGCGGTAGCGCGCGAAGGAGATCGTAGCAACGAATTCCGCACATGGCGCTCGGCTCACGTCCGGTTTTGCTCTTCCCTCGTGGATCGCATCACGACCGGCGCTCCCCCGCCCGACCAGCGCGCAGACATCGAGGCCGGCCTGGGATATGCGGATGCGCTGCTCACCCTTGCAGAGCCATACTCTCTCTGGGCGATCGAGGGCGACCCACTTGCGCTGCGAACGGCGTTTCCCATCGACGGGAATCCCGAGTCGGTAGTATTCGCGCCCGACATCGGCTTCTACGAAGAGCGCAAGCTCCGCCTCCTGAACGCGACCCATACCGCGATGGCGCCGCTCGCGCTCCTGGCGGGCGTGCGGACGGTTCGCGAGGCGGTCGAGCATCCGCGGCTGGGGGCGTTCCTGCGGCGGGTCCTGTTCGACGAGATCATCCCGGCCACCGACCTGCCGGCCGACGCGGCAGAGCACTTCGCCCAGTCGGTCGTGGAGCGCTTCCGGAACCCGTGGCTCGAGCACGAGTGGCGCGTGATCCTGACGAATCAGGAAACCAAGATGCGGATTCGGGTGGTGCCGCTCATCGTCTCGTTCGGACAGCGGCGGGAGCGCGCGCCGAGGGGCCTGGCGCTCGCCTGCGCCGCGCACCTCGCCCTCCTAAAACTGCCGGTCGATTCGCTCGCGGAAGCGTCGCTGCTCCCCGACTTCGTCGAGGCCACGACGCGCTGGATGCGGGTGCTCGAGCACGAGGGTGTCGAGGCGGCGCTCGCCCATGACTGAGCCCTGGCTCGCCAGCGGAGTGATCGCGGTCGTGCGGCTGCCGCAGTCGGCCGACCTCCGCGGCGTCGCGGCCGCGCTCGCGGCTGGGGGCGTGACAGCCGTGGAGATCACGCTGACGACGCCGGGCGCGCTGGAGGCGATCGCCGGGCTCGCGTCGGAGCCGGAGCTCAAGGGATGCTTGATCGGAGCAGGGACAGTGCTCGACGTGAAGGCCGCCCGCGACGTCATCGCTCGCGGAGCGCGTTTCGTGGTGAGCCCCGCGTTGGATCGCTTCGTCGTTCGCTACTGTCGCGACCACCACGTCCCGTGTTTGCCCGGGGCGTTTTCACCGACGGAGCTGCACGAGGCGTGGCGCGCCGGCGCAACGGCGGTCAAGCTGTTCCCGGCGTCGACCATCGGCTCCCGGTACCTGCAAGAGGTGCTCGCGCCCCTGCCCTTCCTGCGCGTGGTTCCTTCGGGAGGCGTGTCGCTCGAGAACGCCGGTGAGTGGATCCAGGCGGGCGCGGCCGCCGTGAGCGTGGGTGGCGCGCTGGTCACCGCGGCGCTCGTCCGAGCGGCGGCTTGGCCCGAGCTGACGCGCCGAGCCCACGCGCTGGTGGACGCCGTGGCGGCCGCCCGGCCGTGAACGCGACCGCGCGAGTCGTCACGTTCGGCGAGATGCTGCTGCGGCTCAGCCCGCCGGGCGAGCAGCGGCTGTTCGATTCGCCGGAGCTGCAGACGTTTTTCGGCGGGGCGGAGGCGAACGTCGCGGTCGCGTTGACCCACCTGGGGCTCGAAGCCGACTACGTGACGCGCCTGCCCGAAGGCCCCCTCGGCGACGCCGCTCTCGATGCGCTGCGACGCGAAGGCGTCGGGACCGGGTCGATCCTGCGCGCCGGGGCGGGCACGCGGCTGGGGCTCTACTTCGTGGAGCCCGGCGCGGACCTGCGCACGATGCGCGTGGTGTACGATCGCGCGGGCTCGGCGCTCGCCCAGATCAATCCCGGCGAGATCGACTGGACGCGCGTCCTGGCGGGCGCAGCCTGGTTCCACTCCACCGGCATCACGCCCGCGCTCGGGGACGGACCGGCCGCGTCGCTGGCGCGCGCCATCGCGAGCGCCCGCGCCGCGCACGTGCCGGTCAGCCTCGACCTGAACTATCGGGAGGCCCTGTGGCACGGCCGGGACCCGCGGGGGGCGATCGAGCCTCTCGCGGGCCAAGCCGATGTCCTGATCGGCAACCGCGAGGCCGTACGCGCGTTGCTCGGCGTGGACGCGGACGGCGACGCGCTCGGGCCGCTCCTAGCCGAGCGCTACGGCAGCCGCTTCATCGCGATCACGCAGCGGGAGATCCTGGGCGCGCGCGAGCAAGCCTGGAGCGCCACGCTCTACGATGCCGCGACCAGCTCGCTCGCGCGCAGCCGACGACATGTCGTACAGGTCGTGGATCGCGTCGGCGGGGGGGACAGCTTCGCGGCGGGGTTGATCGCCGCGCTGCTGGGCAAGCAGGCGCCGGCCGCCGCGTTGGAATTCGCGGTCGCGGCAGGCGCCCTGAAGCTCGCCGTCCCCGGCGACTTCGGCCGCGCTACAGCCGCCGAGATCGAGCAGCTGGTGCATCAGTGTACATGACGTTCCGTTGGTTCGGTCCCACCGATCCCATCCCGCTGACCCATATCCGGCAGATCCCCGGCGTCCGGGGCGTGGTCAGCGCGCTGTACGACGTTCCCGTCGGCGCGGCCTGGCCGCGCGAGCAGCTCGAGCGGCTGCGCGGGGATATCGACGCGGCCGGGCTCACGCTCGCAGTTGTCGAGAGCATCCCCGTGCACGAGGACATCAAACTCGGCCGTCCCACGCGTGACCGGCTCATCGCGAACTATTGCGAGAGTGTGCGGGCGATGGGTGACCTCGGGATTTCCGTCCTGTGCTACAACTTCATGCCCGTGTTCGACTGGATGCGCACGGACCTCGCGATGCCGCTGCCGGACGGCTCGACCGCACTCGCCTACGACGACCGCGCGCTCGCCCGCGTCGATCTCGCGCGCGGCACGGGCGATCTGCCCGGGTGGGCCGCGGCCTACGGACCCGGAGAGCTGCAGGCGCTGCTCGCTGCTTACCGCGACGTCGACGCCGAACGCTTGTGGGACCATCTAGCCTACTTCCTCGAGCGGGTGGTGCCGGTCGCCGAGGAAGCCGGGGTCCGGATGGCGATCCACCCCGACGATCCACCCTGGTCCATCTTCGGATTGCCGCGGATCATCTGCCGCAGCGCGGACCTGGAGCGGCTGGTGCGGCTCGTCGACCGGCCGGCGAACGGCGTGACCTTCTGCACGGGGTCGCTCGGCGCGCGGCCCGACAACCACCTCCCCGCCATGGCCCGTGGCCTCGGCGCGATGGGGCGAATCCATTTCGCCCACTGCCGTAACGTGCGCATCACGGGTGAGCGTCAGTTCCACGAGACGCCGCATCCCTCCGCCTTGGGCGGCGTGGACCTGGGCGAGGTGTTGCGGGCGCTGCGCGACACGGGATTTGCCGGCCCGATGCGTCCGGATCACGGCCGGATGATATGGGGCGAGCGGGGCCGACCGGGCTACGGGCTCTACGATCGCGCACTCGGCGCGATGTACCTGCAGGGGCTGTGGGAGGGGCTGAACGGGTGACGACGGCGACTTCCTCACACTCACGATGTGAGTGATGAAACTCATTCGATTCGGGGAACCGGGAAAGGAGCGGCCGGGACTCATCCTGACCGATGGCCGGCGCGTGGACGTCTCCGTGTTCGGTGCGGATTACGACGAGACTTTTTTCGGGTCGGGCGGCCTCGAGCGGCTGCGGCGCTGGCTCGCAGGGGACGGTCGCTCAGCACCGGCGGTGAACGACGACGTCCGACTGGGACCACCGATCGTCCGACCGAGCAAGATCGTCTGCATCGGGTTGAACTATCGCGATCACGCCAAGGAAACCGGGCAGGCGCTGCCGACGGAGCCGGTCCTGTTCTTCAAAGCCACGGCCAGTGGGTGAAAGGCAAGAGCTGCGATACCTTCGCGCCTCTCGGCCCATTTCTCGCGACGCCGGACGGCAAGAGCTGCGATACCTTCGCGCCTCTCGGCCCATTTCTCGCGACGCCGGACGAGATCCCCGACGTGCACAACCTTGGCATGTGGCTCAAGGTCAATGGCGAGACCAAGCAATCGGGCTCGACGAAGGACTTGGTCTTCGACGTCCCGGCCCTCGTGAGCTATGTCAGCCAGTTCATGACGCTCCTCCCTGGCGACGTCATCTCGACCGGCACGCCCGCCGGCGTAGGGCTCGGCCAAAAGCCGCCGCGCTTCCTCGCCGACGGCGACGTGGTCGAGCTCGGCATCGAGGGCCTCGGCTCCTCGCGACAACGCCTCCGTGCCTACCGTTAACGACCACCTACCCCTGCCCCACGCAGATACCCGCCTGCGACGTCAGCGAACTGCGCGAACGCCACCTCCGGCTCCTCGATCTCCGGATGCCACCGCTTCTCCCACTCGAAATTGTAGTAGCCGCGATACCCCAGCTTCACCAGCGCCTCGATCTGCCGCTGTACCGGCACCTGGCCCGTGCCGGTCAGCACGTACCGGCGACCACCCTCCGTCGCCGCGGGGACGGAGTCCTTGAGATGCACGTGCCGGATGTAGCGGCCCAGCTGCCGCACCGTGTCCTCGGGCTCTTCCTTGCCCGACACGAATGTGTGGTGCGCGTCCCAGAGCAGCGCCACGTTCGGTGAGTCGGCCTTCGTGAGGATGTCGAGCAGCGCCGGCGAATCGGTGAAGTCGCCATGGGACTCGATGACGACGGTAACGTTCTTTCCGCGCGCGTAGTGCCCGAGGGTGCGCAAGCCCGCGGCGACGTGCGCCAGCATCTCGCCGCGCGGTACGCCCTCGACATAATTGTTGCCGAAGACGCGCACATAGGGCGCGCCCAGCGCGTGCGCCAAGTCGATGCACCGGTGTGCTTCGTCGAGCTGCGCTGCGTGCTTGGCGGGGTCCATCTCATGCATGTGCGCCGACGCATCGACGGTAGGGACGACGAGCTCGTGCGCCGCGAGCTGCCGCTTCGCCTCGCTCAAGTGCTCGCCTGTCAGCTCCGGGACCTTCGTGAGATCCAGCTCTTTCAGTATCCCGCGCAGCTCGACGGCGGCGTAGCCGCGCGCGGCCGCGAAGTCGAGGATCTGCGGCCAACTCCACTGCGGGCACCCCAGCGTCGAGAAGCCGAGGGGTAGGCGGGCCTGGCTGGACACCAGGCGCGTGTAGCGGGCAACGAGCAGTGCGGCGGATGTGCCCAAGAATTCGCGGCGCGTCGTCATCGACCGGCTCCTTCCCGGGGTGAGGGCGGCAGGATGGTCGCGACCACGGCGGTCGTCCACTCGCCGTGGTTGTTCTTGTAGCTCCCCCGCATCCACACGACGGCGGTCCGCCGATCCGTCCACCGGGGCACGATTGGCCGCAGGTTGTCCATAGTCGAGTTGGCGGTGATGGGTTCCCAGCTCCAGGTGGCCCCGAAGTCGCGCGTGGCGCCGCGGAACAGCTCATGATGGCGCGTGCCGTCCGTCGTACTGACGAGCGGTTTGCCCATGACGGGATCCGCGTCGGTCGAGATGTAGACGACGTCGGGGTTGTTGGGATCGAGCGCGGCGAGGCCCGTGTAATCATCCTCTCCGGCATAGAGCCGCGTGCCGGCGTAGGCGATCTCGTGCACGCGCCACGCCGATCCGTCCCAGCGGGCGTACTCGAACCGGTGGTCGAAGCCTCCCTGGCCGCGCGGCAGGCCGCGGCCGTCTTTCTGCACGGTGAAGATCACGTACGGCCGCCGAGCCGCGTCGAGCTCGAGGTCGCACATCCACGCGACGTTGTCGGGATCGCCCTGAAACACCTTGGTCAGGTCCCAGGCGTTCAAGTCCGCCTCCGCCGTCTCGCTCAGCTTGCCACGGCGCGTTCCGTCGGACAGGTAGATGGCACCGTCGCGGATGAACGCGTGATACAGGCTGTTGTCGTAATTGCGCGGGTGGTTTTCCGTCATCACGAAGTGAATCGTGGCAACGCCGTCGAAGGCGTACTTCAGATACGGGGTGTACCCACCGCTCGTGCCGTGGGCGACCCGGCCGCCGTAATGCCAGGTGCGGCCGGTGTCGTCTGAGTATATGTAGTTCGGCTCGAGGCCTACAAATGCGCCGCTCCACTCCGTGTTGCGTATACATCGCGAGGTAGCGCCCGTCCGGCAGCGCTAGCAGGGCCGGATTATCATGGTCGTCCTGCTGCAAATGGCGATGCAACACCGTGTGCCGCGCCACACCCGACGCGAGGTCATAGACCGACACCTCCACGTTGCCCCAGTCGGGATCACGATCGTTGCGATAGTCGCCCACCGCGCGCACCGAGCCCACGATGAGCTTGCCCTCGTCCACGATAGCCCGCTCGTCCATGAACCAGGACCAGGCCCCGTTATCGTTTAACTGGATCAGGTGGCCGGCCACGTAGTTGGTCGGGAGATCCGCCGCGCGCGGCACGAACGGCGCGAGCAGGCCAACCACCACAGCGACGCAGCAGAGTCGAATCGTCCTTATGTTTCCTTCCTCCTTGCTCATCCTCTGCCCCCGGGCGGTGGCTTACACGCACGCGAGATACCGCTCTTTCACGAGCGGCAACAGGGTGTCGAGGGGTGTGCTCCAGACCGCGTCGTTGAAGATCTCGACTTCGATCGGCCCGGCGTAGCCGGCCTCTTGCACGGCGGTGCGGATGCGCTGCAGCTCGATTACGCCGTCGCCCATCATCCCACGGCTCATCAGGACATCGCGCGACGGGACGAGCCAGTCGGACACATGGAAGCCCATGAACCGTCCGGCGGCGCGGGCGATTTCACGGTACAACGCCGGGTCCCACCAGATGTGGTAAACGTCCGCGATGATCCCGACGGTTGCTGGGTCAAACTTCGTCGCCAGCGCGCGCGCCTCACGCAGCGTTGTGATGCACGACCGCTCGGCGGCGAAGGCGGGGTGGAGTGGCTCGATCCCGAGGCGCACCCGCCGCTCCGCAGCGTACGGAACGAGCGCCGCGATCCCGTCCGCGACCATGCGCCGCGCCGCATCGATGTCCCGATCCGCCGCCGGCCCGCAGACGAGAATGAGCACGTCGGCGCCGAGCACCGCCGCGTCATCCACCGCCCGTCGGTTGTCGTCGATCCGCGCCGCCCGCTCGGCAGGCGTGGGCGCCGGGAACATCCCGCCCCGGCACAAGCTCGACACCCGAAGCCCCGCATCGCGCACCATCCGCGCCGCCCGATCCACGCCCGTCTCCGCCACCTTGTGACGCCACAGCGCGATCGCGGGCACGCCGTGGCGCGCGCACGCATCGACCGTCTCGACGAGGCTTGCGCGCTCCGTCGTGATCTGGTTCAGACTGAGGCGCGCGACTGAGTCCATTCCAGGACGCGCTCCATCCGCTCCACCGCGCGCTCCGGGTCTGCGAGAAGGCCCGCGCAGTCGGCAAGCCGAAACACCTCCGCGAGGTGCACGGCCGAGCGCCCACGCTCCGCGCCGGCGAGCATCCGGAAACGCTTCTGGTGCCCGTTCAAATAGGCGAGGAAGACGATCCCCGTCTTGTAGGCGTAGGTGGGGGGCTCGAAGATGTGGCGCGACAGCGGAACCGTGGGCTCGAGCGCCGCGCGGTACCCCGCCACGTCCCCCCGGTCCAGCGCCTGCAGGGCCCCCGACGCCGCGGGCGCGATCGCGTCGAAGATGCCCAGCAACGCGTCGCTGTGCACGCCGTTTTCGCCAAGTATCAGCCGGTCGTAGTTGAAATCGTCCCCCGTGTACATGCGCACGCCCTGCGGC
>QHUQ01000241.1 GCA_003221985.1 Gemmatimonadota bacterium
CGAGCTTGCATCCCGCACGAACGCGAAGGCATCCCACGCCGTGGGGTCGGCCGCGAGATTCTGGAGCGGCACGATCGTCACGAGGACGTCGTCGAGCCAGGCCGAGCGAGCAGTCGTGAAGTACTCCTTCCAGGCGCCATCCTCGTAGACGTACTCGCGGATCTCCAGCCGGTCGCCATTGAGCTCGGTGGTGAAGCGGTGGTTCGAACCTTCGAACCGTTTGCCCGCCAACGCCGGGGCCGCCACGTAGCCGGGGACTCGGACCATGGGCCCCCACTCGCCGTGGCGCAGGCCGGCAGCCTGCGGCGGCGCCCCCGCCATTCGCTGGACGAAGAGCAGCGCGCCTTCCTCGAGGACGATCGGTCCTCCTCCGCCGTCGTCGCCGCATGCCACGCCCGTTGAACCGCAGGGAAACGCGTCGTCGAGCAGCCATTGGGGGATCTCGTACAACCCGGTCATGTCCGCGGCGAGGATGTCGCCATCAGCCGGCGCTCCCTGGCCGTCGTCGCCGGCTGGGTCCTCGGCGACGAATGGCTCGCCGATCGGGATGATCAATGCATCGTGGCCCTCGACCTCGGTGCGCAGGAACGCCAGCGACGGGCTGGCGGCGCGCAGCTTGAACGACGCGATCGTCGGGATGCCCAGCACGACGACGATCCCTAGGCCGACCATGACGATCGACATCGGGATGCTGACCCAGCGCACGCGGCGCGGCGGGCCGCCGGTGGGCGCCCGACCCTTGTCCAGCCCGGCCGAGTAGAACGTCAGGCCGAGGAATGCGGAGACCTGCGGCGCGGCCACGATCGCCGCGATCGTGAAGGTGAGGCTGCCGAAGGCGACGATGAACGCAAGGACGAGGATGCCCGGCAGGATCAGCGCGGCACCGCCCTCGCCGAGATGGAAGAAATCGGCGACCCGGAACGCGATGTCCGCACCGGCGCTGAACGCCAGCGTCTGGATCGCCGACGTGACGAGCGTGAACAGCGTCACCACGAGACCGATCCGGGGTCGCGCGCGGAAGAGCTGGACGGATCGACGCAGGGTCTCGATCGCGCCGGCGTCGCCGAGCACGATCCCCGTCGCGGCGAACGCGAACGGCGACACCACGAGCGTCGCGACCATCGAGGCGATGAAGGTGATGCCCTGGTTGGTGTCGAACGGGCGCAGGAACGGGAGCGCGATCACGAACGAGATGAACGCCGACGTCAGTCCGACGACCAGGCCGGACCAGAACAGACGCCAGAACGTCTGGCGCGCCCGGGTCAGCGCTTCCGACAGGCGCAGCGGGCTCTCGGAGGCGCTGCTGCCGAGGAGCGAGATGGCGATCGCCTCGGCATCGATCGAGATCGCGATGAGCAGGATGATCCCGACGATGCCCACGACGTACAGCAGCGTCAGCGGCCCGGCCAGCTCGGGCTGCTCGAAGAAGATCAGCGTCGGGTCGCCGCCGGTGAGGGTCCTCGCAGTTGCGGGATCGTTCAGGAGGCGCGCGAGGCCGATCAGCAGGAGGATCGCGGCGGGCCCGAACGCGCCGAGCGATAGCAGGCCGATATAGATCGATGCCCGGCGGATGGCGACGTTCGACCCGAGGGCGAGCTGAAGGCCGGCGCTGACTACCTTCCGCGCCGAGGGGAGCTCGTAGGCGCGGGTCCAGCTCGGGGCGGGAGCGGCGAGCCTGCTCGGCGGCGCGTACGCCGCGAACGGCAGGTACGGCGGACCGGACGTTCCTGCGTCTGGATCGAGCATCGGCGGGAGCATACAGGCGGCCATCGGCTCCATCGGTCGACTTGCGAGATTGCGCAAGTCGTGACATAGTAACCACGTGGCAATCGAGCTTTCCGCTCGCTCGACGCGCGCGGAGAACCGCGAGTCGGAATACGAGCGCACGGCCGTCGTAGGTCGCGCCCTCGCCGATCCGAAGCGGTTGTGCGTGCTCGAATCGCTCGCCGTCGGCGAGCTGTCGGTCAGCGAGCTGGCCGGCCGGGTCGCCTGCCAGGTGCCCAACATGAGCCAGCATCTCGCGGTCCTGCGTGCCGCCGGCCTCGTGGCCACGCGACGTGAGGGCAGCACCGTGTTCTATCGCCTCACCGACCCGCGGGTCCTCGAGGCGTACCAACTCCTCCAGTCGATCGCCCGCTAGGACGAACGAAACGCCCGCCTCGACGGGCAGCCCGCCCAGACGGGAGAAAGGATCACCAGTCGATGGCGATCAAAGTCGCAACCGACGCAACCTTCGAGCAGGAAGTCCTCCATAACGACAAGCCGGTCGTCGTCGACTTCTGGGCCGCCTGGTGCGGGCCATGCAAGCTCGTCGCTCCGGAGATGGAGAAGCTCGCGGCCAAGTACGAGGGCGCGATCGACATCGTGAAGGTCGACGTCGATGCGAACCCGGGCCTGTCCCGCGCGTTCAACATCATGTCGATCCCGACCATCGCCTTCTTCGCCCCCGGTAAGCAGCCGATGGGCGTCGTCGGCTTCCGGCCCATGGAGCAGCTGGAGGCGCAGTTCCAGCTCGCCTCATTCCCCAAGGTCACCGCCGAAGCTGCCACCTCGACTGACACCGGCTCCTCGACGACCGCCGCCAGCGACGCCGCATAACCTCTCTCTCGAACGATCGGAGCCCGTCCGGCCTGCCGGACGGGCTCTTCGATTCGCGCTCGCATCAGGGCAAATTTCGGCCAGATTTGCATCCCACGCAACAAAGAAAGCGAAAAGCTTCGGTCGGGGCGCCGGCCACGCTCGGGTCACGCTGCAATCGCTGTCAGATGTGCGCAGGGAGAGCGTTCGACACCAATTCGCCGACGAGGTTGCAGCAGGTGCAAATCTGCCCGAATCGGGTTGCCGGCCTCCTACTCCGCTGCCCGGCGGTAGGCAAGCTCGAGCCAGGCACGCAGCCGGTCGAGGGCGTGGCCGTCGAGCTCGCGCGGGTTGAATCGGACCCAGTCGCGGCCGCGCGGCGAGGGCGCGGTATCGGGCGTGCGCGTCGCTGCCGCGGCGACGGCGGGGTCGAGATGCAGCTCGATTCCAGATGAGCCGAGGACGGCGAACTCGCGACCATCACGCGACCAGGTCACGACGCCATCCGTCGCGAGGCTGCGGGTCTCGGGCAGGTCGAGGACAACCTCAACGATCGCGGCAGGAAGCTGCGGGTTCACGGGCGAGCTATCGAGCGCCTGACGTCACGAAGCGGCGTCGAGGATCGCCTCGAGGTCGGCCGCATGGTCCGCATAGTGGTCGATCGTCTCGTCGACGAAGAAGCGCAGGTGGTCGGCGTGCTGGATCGAGCGAGTTTCGGGCACCACGGTCAGGTAGCCGCGCAGCTCCCCCGGGACCTCACGGAACCGGCGGCGCACCTCGTCCGTCGGCAGCGCGCGCCACTCGGCCTGGATCTCCGCGTTGATCTCGTCACCCCGCGCGTCCCATTCCCTGTCCGAGCGCTCCTTCGTCGCACTCGTCTCGCCCACCGCGAGCTCCCGCGCGACCGCGAGCGCGTTCGCCTGCCAGGCCACGAGGTGCGCGATCAGGTCGCGGCCGGACCAGTCGTGCGCGTCGTCGATCGGGACGCCGAGCTGATCGTCTGATAGCCCATCGAGCGCCTCGAACGGCCGCCACGCTTCTCGCTCTTCCTCCAGGAACTCGAGCGCGTTGAGGTACATCGAACGGCGCCTCAGACCCCGACCGGCTCGCGGTACTCGCCGAAGACGCCGCGGAGGACACCGCACATCTCGCCGAGCGTCGCGTACGCCGCGGCACAGCGGATGAAGTGCGGCATCAGGTTTGAGTCCGAGGAGCCGGGCCGAGCGGCCGCCTCGCGCAGCCCCGTCAAAGCGCCCTCGACCGCGGCGGCATCTCGCTCCCGACGCGTCCGCTCGAGGCGCGCCATGTGGTTCTCCAGTGACCCCGGCGGCACGTCGAGCACCGGCACGGTGGTCACCTCGCGCTGGTCGACGTAGGCGTTGACCCCGACGATCCGGCGCTCACGCTCGTCGACCTCGCGTTGGAAGCGGTACGCCGCCTCGGCGATCTCGCGCTGCGGGTAGCCCTCCACGACCGCCTTGACCATTCCGCCGCGCCGGTCGATCTCGTCGAGGTACGCCCACGCCTGCCGCTCGACCTCGTCCGTGAGCGACTCGACGAACCACGAGCCACCGAGCGGGTCGACCGTGCCGGTCACCCCGGTCTCCTCGGCGATGACCTGCTGCTGGCGCAGGGCGAGCAGCGCCGCCTCCGCCGTCGGGACGGCGAGCGCCTCGTCATACGAGTCGGTGTGCAGCGACTGGGTCCCTCCGAGCACCGCGGCGAGCGCCTGGATGGCGACCCGCGTCAGGTTGTTCAGCGGCTGCTGCGGCGTGAGCGAGACGCCCGCGGTCTGGGTATGGAAGCGCATCCATGTCGAGCGGGCGTTCTCGGCGTGGTAGCGCTCGGTCATCAGCTTGTGCCAGATCCGGCGCGAGGCGCGGAACTTGGCGATCTCCTCGAAGAAGTCGCTGTGGGAGTTGAAGAAGAACGAGAGCCGCGGCGCGAAGTCATCAACGCGCAGCCCGCGCTCGATCGCGGCCTCCACGTAGGCCATCCCGTCGGCGATGGTGAACGCGAGCTCCTGCACGGCGGTCGAACCCGCCTCGCGGATGTGGTAGCCCGAGATCGAGACGGTGTTCCAGCGCGGCAGCTCGCGCGTCCCGAACTCGATCGTGTCGGTCACGAGGCGCATCGAGGGTTCGGGCGGGAACAGGAACTCCTTCTGCGCGATGAACTCCTTGAGGATGTCGTTCTGGGTCGTGCCCTCGAGCATCGCCCGCGGGAAGCCGGCCTTCTCGGCAGCGACGATGTACATCGCCCAGATCGGCGCGGCCGGCGAGTTGATGGTCATCGAGGTCGAGACGCGGTCGAGCGGCAGCCCGTCGAGGAGGACCTCCATGTCGGCCAGGCTGCTGACGCCGACCCCGCACGTGCCGAACTCGCCCTCCGCCTCC
>QHUQ01000236.1 GCA_003221985.1 Gemmatimonadota bacterium
GATCATCGACGCCGAGTTTGCGATTCATGCCAGTCAGGGTCCGGTTACGATGGGTGACACCAAGGAGGGCACGTTTGCCATCCGCGTCGTGAAGGCGCTGGACTCGCCCCCGGGCCGCATGGTGAATGCAAGCGGCGCCAGGGGAGAAAAGGGCATCTGGGGCAAGCGGTCCGAATGGGTGGACTATTACGGACGCGTGGGAGATGAGGAGGTCGGCATAGCCGTCTTCGACCACCCGCACAACCCGCGCGCTCCCACGTATTGGCACGCCCGCGCGTACGGTCTGCTCGCGGCGAATCCGTTCGGCGTCAGGCAGTTTACCGGCGACCGCAATCAGAACGGGAAGTATGCGATTCCCGCCGGTGAGGCGCTCGTGTTCCGCTACCGCGTGTTCATCCATCACGGAGATCCGTTGCAGGCCCAGGTCGCCGAGGCATACCGGCAATTCGCGGCGCAGAAATAGGTGCGACCGATGTCATCCGAATCAGATGTGACGCGACGCGACTTTCTCAAGACCGCGGCAAGAACGACGGCGAGCGCGAGCGCGATCGGCGGCATCACGTTCCTCACCCGGCCGGAGCGCGTCTTCGGCGCCAACGATCGCGTACGCGTCGCCGTCTGTGGCCTCAAGAGTCGCGGGAAGGATCACCTGGACGCGTTTTCGCGCGTCCCGAACGTCGAGATTGCCGCCCTCTGTGATGTCGACGGCACGGTGCTCGACAGGCGCCGCGGGGAAGTCGGAGGCAGCCCGCGAACCTTCACCGATGTCCGCCGGCTGCTCGAGGATCAGTCGATCGATGCGATTTCGATCGCCACGCCCAACCATTGGCACGCGCTGATGGCGATCTGGGCGTGCCAGGCGGGCAAGGACGTGTACCTCGAAAAGCCGTGTTCACACAACCTGTGGGAGGGACGCCAGCTCGTTCGTGCCGCCGAGAAGTACCGCCGCATCGTCCAGCACGGCACGCAGAGCCGCTCGGCACGGGCCCTGATCGACGCGATCCAGCAGCTGCACGGGGGCACCTTTGGCGAGATCTATCTGGCACGGGGGCTGTGCTTCAAATGGCGCGACACGATTGGCCGGGCGCCGTCCGAACCCGTTCCCGCCGGGGTCGACTACGACCTCTGGACCGGGCCCGCGCCGTTGAAACCGTTTACACGCAATCGCTTTCATTACAACTGGCACTGGATCTGGGAGACGGGAAACGGGGACCTGGGCAACCAGGCGATCCACCAGGTGGATGCCGCACGATGGGGGCTCGGTGTCGCGTTCCCGAACCGCGTGTCCGCCGTCGGAGGCCACTTCATGTTCGACGACGACCAGGAAACGCCCAACACGCTCAACTGCGTCTTCGAATTCGACCAGCCGGGCGGCCGCCGCAAGATTATGGAAGTCGAGGTTCGGCATTGGATCACGAACAATGAAGCCGGCATCCACGGCGGTCTGTCCAATCGCCACAACGCCATCGGCAACATTTTTTACGGATCGAACGGGTACCTCGCTGCGGGCAACGAAGACGACTTCAGCTATGAGAGCTGGTTGGGCCGCGACCGGAAGCCTGGTCCCCGCGGTCATTCGGACAACGATCACTTCGCCAATTTCATCAAGTGCGTGCGCAGCCGAAAGAAGGAGGAGTTGAACGCCCCCATCGAGGAAGGACACATCTCCTGCGCGCTGGTCCATCTGGCGAATGCTTCCTATCGTCTGGGCAGGGCGTTGCGCGTGGATCCTGACGGGGAACGGGTGGTCGGCGACGAAGAGGCCGATCGTCTGTTGTCCGGCCGGGACCGCGGATATCGGGCGCCGTTTGTCGTCCCTGACGAGGTCTAGACATCTTCCAAAGCCAATGTCGCAGCGAATGGAGCAAGGTTTCGCCGGTATGGGCCGGTTGCAGGCGTGGCGGACGCCGCGTCGTCTTCGAGGGGCGAGTCTGCTCGCCGCGCTGTGTGGCGCCATCCTGTTCGCCTGGTCCATGCGGCATGCGGGAACAACGGCAGTCGTCGACGGCTTCAGGCGCGTCGGTGGCGGAATCGTCATTGTCGTCGTGTTTGGCGGGGTACGCGCCCTCGTCCGAACAGCAGCGTGGCGCTTGTGCCTCGATCCTGAAGACCATCTGGCGCTCCGATCGATGTTCACCGCGTACCTCGCGGGCGATGCCATCGGCAACGTCACGCCCTTTGGACTCATCGCCAGTGAGCCGTTCAAGATAGCCATGGTTCGCAGGCAGATCGCGCTGCCGGCCTCGGTGGCCTCGCTGACGGTGGAGAACCTGTTCTACAGCGCGACCGTCCTTGTGATGCTGGTGACTGGCACTGCCGCCCTGCTGCTGTCCTTCGCCCTGCCGCGTCCCCTCGAAATCATATGCCTGGCGGTGCTGTTGGTGGCACCGCTCGTGGGCCTTGCCGCGGTCTGGATCATCGCGACGCGCCGGCGAGTCGTGAGCGGCTCCATCGAGTGGCTGGTGCGCCATCGAATAGCTGCAGGCTACCTCAGCGAACGATTGCCCCACATCCGGCAGGCCGGCGATCGCATCTTCGGCTTTGTGGCACGCCACCCCGGCAAGGTCATACCCCTGATCCTGCTCGAAGCGACCTACCACGTCGCAGCCGTCGGAGAGATCTGGTTCGTTCTTGGTCTGATTACCGGCGTTCAGACGCGTGTGCTGACGGCGTTCGTGCTCGAGGCCGTCAATCGGACGATTACGATTGCGTTTCAGTTCGTGCCGATGTGGCTCGGCGTCGACGAGGCAGGTACGGCCGCCGTGACGAGTGCGGTCAATCTGGGACCGGCGGCAGGCATCAGCCTCGCCCTGGTCAGAAAGACACGCATCGTGATCTGGACCGTGATTGGATTCCTGCTCGTGGTGCACCGCGGGCTGTCGGCCGGCGCCGCCGCGCGTGAAGCTGACGTGCTCGCAGCAGTCAAACCTTCACCACGAAAACACGAAGGCCACGAAACACACGAAAACAACGCGTGCGACCAGCGGCCGGCATAGCCGGCCGTCGCGCTGACGGAAAAAGCCGCCGCAACACAAACATTCGAGGCCAGAGTTTGTGATTGCGCCGGCTTTTTCAGTCAGCGAGGCCCGCTTCGCGGGCCGGTCGCACGCGGTACCTCTGCGTGCTCTGCGGGCTCTGCGTTAAAACGTTTTCTTTTCGTGTTTTCGTGTTTTCGTGATCTTCGCGGTTAGTGACCTCGCGGACTTCTGCTGCCCCGACCATCTCTTTGCGATCAACCGTCTACGACCTCTTCATTCCGATGCTGCGAGCACGTCAGCTTCACGCGCGGCGGCGCCGGCCGACAGCCCGCGGTGCACCACGAGCAGGAATCCAATCACGGTCCAGATCACGATGCGTGCTTGGGTTCATTGAGACCCTGCACAAACAGCATGTCGCCGGTGACGGTGACCACGACCTCGCGCCGCGTCGCGAGCTCATACACCCCGGCATAGGTCGCGAGAAGTTCCGGGCTCAATCTGATCCCCGTGTCACCGGACATGTGCGTGGCATCGATCTCGTTTTCGCAGACGTCTTCGAGCAGGTCGGTATCCGGCGCCAGCAACCGCTCCCTTTTCATGGTGAACGGCCTGGTGAACACCTTTGGATCATCGATCGTCATTTCGAAGTCCATGTGGCCGAAGTCGCGACGCCGGAAGCGTTCCGTAATGCGAAGCGATTCGGTTTGCGGATGTCCGGCGCTGTCGAGCCAGCCCTTGTCGTTGAACCCCCCGCTGGTCACCACCAGCGTCTCCTCCTCCCACCGCCCGACCGAGTACCCCAGCCAGGCAGGATTGGGGTCCCTGGGGAGATCGCGGCCATCCATGAACACGGTTCGATGCGGGCTGTTGGGAGACTCGTACAGGATCATGATGAGCGCCGGCGTCTGGACGATCCTGGTCAAGTTGAGAAAATTATGGAACGGGACACTGACGGGCAGGCATCGCGCGAGGGGACTGTCCTTTCGGGAATCCCGCACGCGCCGCAGGAACAGCGCCTCGGCCCAGGGCTGAATGTCCTCGGGTTTGAGATCCTGAGCGATGTTGAAGCGGTAGAGAGGGCCGGCGCCTCTCCAGACGCCGGTCAGATCCGGCTTGCCGTCCGCGGTCCGAGGCGCGGGCGCGGCCATGTTGGGCCTGCCGTCGGGCAGGCGCGGGGTTCCCGGAGTGGGGTACTTGAGCCACTGTGCGGAGGCGGTCGTCGACAGAAGCGACGCCAAAACGGCCAGGGCGGCCGCACTGGACAGACCAATCGTTCTCATGGGGCCCTCCTCCAGGAGCAACGATTATATCCACGCAGATGAACAAAGAGGCCACATGTTTCGAGGTCCGTGCCGGGCCTGGCGTCGGTTACCACCCGAGCCAATAGACGGGCGCAAGTGCTGCGAGTGCAGCGCCGGCTTGCACTGCGAGGATCCGCAGCGCCGTTCCCGGAGCCCGCCGCAACCACTTGACCGCGTGGAACGCGACGACCGGTACCTGTCCGGCCATGAGCAGCTGCCAGATATGGGCAGCGGCACCTTCGTCGGTCTCGCGGGCAATGCCGGACATGGCAATGTGATACAGCACCGTGATGAGTGCTGCGATGGACATGGCGACTGGAATGAAGGCGCTCGGCTGTCTAGCCGGTGAAACGTTCATTCAGAACCCTCCGCGGTCACGGTCAGATGTAGGGCGACCCTTTCAGGGTCGCCCGGGTGGCGAGCCTGAAAGGCTCGCCCTACGCGGGGCCGGCGCTATCGACGTAGGGCCCCGCTTCAGCGGGGCCGGCAATATCGCGGGGGCCGGCACCCCTCAAAGCGGTGCCCTACGACCGGACAACGATGGCGACAAATGGTACGCACCCGTGCCGGCTCTCTCCATCGACTCTCGCGGCGGCTGCGGCCCGGTATGGTCGCCCGACGGGACGAAGATGGCGGCGATCTATGAAGGTGTGCTCGCGGTGTGGCCGGTCTCCACAGCGGGCGAGCCGCTCGGTCCGCCTCGCCGCATCACGACGGAGAGCGCGCACGCTCCGAGCTGGGCGGGCGACTCCAGGCACATCCTGTATCAGTCGATCGACAAACTGCGGATCATCGACGTCGAGACGGGCGAGGTCCGCATGGCCCCGCTCGATCTGAAGTACACGCCCGCCATCCCGAAGGGCCGCATCATCGTGCACGCCGGCAAGCTCGTGGACATGAAGAGCCCGACGGTGCGCTCGAACGTCGACATCGTCATCGAGGGCAACCGCATCACCAGCGTGGTGCCGCACGCGGCCGGCAATCATGCCGGGCAGGTCGTCGACGCATCCAGCCTGACGGTGATGCCGGGGCTCGTGGAGTTCCACTCGCATCTGCAGAAGGATTTCGGCGAGGCGGCCGGCCGGGCGTGGCTCGCGTTCGGCATCACGACCATCAGGAGCCCCGGCAACACCCCATACGAAGCCGTGGAGGATCGCGAAGCGAACGAGGCTGGCGTGCGCCCGGGCCCGCGCGTATACGGCACCGGTTATCTGATGGAGTGGCAGCGCGTCTACTACAAGATGGGGATCGCGATCTCCAGCGTCGCGCAGTTCGAAATGGAGCTGCAGCGCGCCAAAGTGCTGCAGCACGACTTGATCAAGAGCTACGTGCGGCTGCCGGACCTGCAGCAGAAGCGCATGGTCGAGTTCGCGCACTCCATCGGAGTGCCGGTGGCGACGCACGAGATCTATCCCGCCGCTTTCGTCGGCGTCGACAACACCGAGCATACCGGCGCGACCAGCCGTCGCGGCTACTCGCCGAAGATCGCCACCCTTCAGCGCAGCTACGAGCACGTCGTGCAGCTGTTCGGCAGGAGCGGCCGCATCTTCTGCCCGATGATCTCACCCGCCGGCACGCGCAGGCTCCTTGATCTCGATCCCGACCTGGCCAACGATCCGCGTTTCAAGCTGTATCCGCTGTGGATTCAAGAGCAGCTCGTGTCGCGCCAGATGAACGCCTTCGCCGCGCCGGTCGATCCGGCCGCCGGGAGCGGGAAGATGGTGATGGACATCATGCGCGCGGGCGGGCTCGTGGTCGCCGGCACCGACACGCCGAACGCGATCAACCTGCACGGCGAGATTGCCGCGTACACGCTGGCCGGCATGACGAACTACGAAGCGCTGAAGGCGGCGACGGTGAATCCCGCCCGGGCCCTCGCGCTGGACGCCGGCACGATTGAAGCGGGCAAG
>QHUQ01000158.1 GCA_003221985.1 Gemmatimonadota bacterium
GTCATACGCGCCGACCGGCAACGTCACGTTCCTGGCGATCGCGAATGGCTGCTGCAGTCCCTGGTGCTCGATATTCACCTCGGGACCAAGGTTGGCCCCACTCGACGTGTACCACTCGGTGATGTCGATGTGGATACGATCTTCCTGCCGATAGCCGTCGAGCCCATAGTAGCCACGGTAGCCGACGTGCGGATGCCAGTCTTTGAGCCACGTGCTGCCCGGCAGCCGCTTCTTCCACATCACCGTCGCCTCATAAAACCGGTAGCCGCCACCGCGATTCAAGAATCCCACCTCGGGATCGAATCCGCTTCCGACCCGGATGACCCGCGCGAGGTTGCTCCAGGAGCCGGTCTCATATCCCACGCGCGCGCTGTACGACGTGGGGTCCCGGTCTGGTCCGGGGACGGCCGATGCCGCTCCCCACCAGTCGATGGTCCACGCGTCGCGGCGGGAGCGTGACCGTGGCCGCGCGGCATGCCAGCTCTCTTACGACGTCACTGCTTCTCGAGTACAACGACGTGCGGCTCGACCAGGGCACCTTCACCCGCACGCTCACCGCGGCCCGCATCGCCTACTTCTTCACACCCCGCGTGCTGTTCCAGACACTCGTGCAATACAGCAATCAGGCACGCGTGTGGACCGCGAACGCGCGATTCGGCTGGCTCGGCACCGCCGGCACTGGCTTGTTCGTCGTCTTCAATGAAGGACAGGAAGCAGACGGCTTCTTCCAATGGAACCGGCCCCAGGCGCGGTCGCTGATCGTCAAATACACGCGCCAGTTTCGACGGAGCGGCTGATGCTAAATCCTTTTCGAGCGCTACGCCGCGGCTGCGGGCGCGGGGCCGGCGTCCATCAATTGCATGGTTGTGACATCCACCCTGAAGTTGAGCCCCTCCAGCGTTCGTGCGCCCAGCAAAATGAGATCGCCCGGTTCGCCGAAGACGACTTCGTCTACGGCGCGCCTTCCCGCGACGTGCAGCACCGCAATGCCGGAGCGGCGCTCGAGCACGGTTCCGTTCGCCTGGCGGAACCGCCACCTCTCACCACGCTCGACGCCTAACGATTCGAGCACCTCGGCGGGTACCCAGCTCAACAGGGCGCCGGTATCCACCAAGAGCGATCGCAGCGTGCGTCTTTCCCCCGGGCGAGCGGGGTTCTCAAGCTCCACGTCAACGCGGAAGGTCCCCATGTCGTGACCCATAGTACCTCCTGAAGGCATGCCGAGTAGTACCATATCGTTGCGGCACGTGTCAATGCTCCTCATTCTTAAGGCAATGAAGACTCGACTCCTCGGTGCTACGGGCTATCGCGTCAGCGAGATCGGCTTCGGCGGCTGGGGCATCGGTGGTGAAATGTGGCGCGGCGTGGACGACAGCGAGGGCCGCAAAGCGCTGCGCGAAGCCGTCGACCAGGGCATCACATTCTTCGACACCGCGCTCGCCTACGGTAATGGCCACAGCGAGCGGATCATCGGCGAGGTGTTGAAGGACGACATCCGCGCCAACCGCACCGTGGTCGCTACGAAGATCCCCCCGATGAACCGTCAGTGGCCCGGCAAAGCCGGCTACAAGCTCGCCGACGTCTTTCCCGCCGAGTACATCGCCTCCTGCACCGAAACGTCGCTCCAGAACCTGGGCGTCGAGGCGCTGCACGTGCAGCAGCTGCATGTCTGGAACGACGCCTGGCTGCAGGATCGCGACTGGGGAGCGTCCTACCAGCAGATCGTTCGCCTTAAAGAGGAAGGGAAGGTCTTGCATTGGGGCGTCTCGATCAACGACCACGCGCCGGAGACCGCGCTGCGCGTGCTCGCCGATCCTCTGTTCGAGACGGCGCAGGTGATCTACAACATCTACGATCGCTCGCCCGAAACGGCGCTCTTCGCCCTCGCGAACAAGAAACCGCTCGGCATCATCGTGCGCGTGCCGTTCGACGAAGGTGCGCTCACCGGCCAGATCAAGGCCAACACCGTCTTTCCCGCCGGCGACTGGCGCGCCGAGTACTTCGCGGGCGACCGCAAGGCCGAGGCGGAGCGGAGAGGGAAGGCGCTGGCGCAGGTGCTCGACGATCAGGTCGAGACGCTGCCCGAGCTGGCGCTGCGATTCTGCCTCTCGTCACGGGAAGTCTCGACGGTCATCCCCGGGATGCGCCGCCCGGCGCACGTGCGACAGAATGCGACGGCGTCTGCCAGAGGCGCCCTACCAGCGGGCATGCTCGCTAAGCTCAAGCCGCATGCCTGGGACAAGAACTGGTATCCGCCCGATTAACGAGACTCGGCCTAAGCTCCTACCAGGTATCGACGACGACGATGTTGTCCGGCACCGCCGCGAAGATGGTCAGGCCGTCCGCGGAAATCGCCAGCCGATACGGCTGCGCGCCGAGGCTGAAGGATTCCACGATGCCGCCGTCGCTGAGCCGGACGCGCGTGATCCCACTGCTCGTGGCGAAGTACGCGGTTCCCCCGTCGGGAGCGATCACAGAGGCTCCCACCGCTCCCGCCGGCGTGATCGAGCCGACCGAAACCAACGCCCGGGTAAACACGGTGCTGTTGATCAGGAACCGGTTGCCGACAAAATCCACGGATGTGTAGTTGAAGTACCAGTCAACGGTTCCCTTGTCCGTAGGGAACGTGCCCGAGAGCGCGTCGTACACGACTCCCTCGATGGGGCAGCAGGAATCGTCGATCAGGATCAGTGCCGTCGAGCGGTCTCCCGAGCGGCACAGCGGCACGAATTCCGTCACTGTCTTGCGATTCTGGTAGGCTCGGGTCCTGAGATCGAGCTCGACCAGCGACCCACCGTAGCCGCTCCCGTTGAACGTGATGGTCACCAGGGCCTTGTTGTTGCCCATGACGCGCACGTTGTCGGGGCCGCGATTCAGGAAGTCGTCACTGTTGACGCGCACGGTGTCGCGCGCTCCGCTGACCAGGTTGTAAACGCTGACGTACGGGGTCGCGCGCAACGCGACCAGGAGCGAATCGCCGCCCAGCGACAAGTCCAGCCCGCGCGGGTTCCCCGTGAAAACGAGCGCCGTGCCGAACGTCTGGGATGCCAGCGACAGCACCGCGACGCGGTTGCTGTCGGGCAACGACGCGTACAGCGCGTTTCGCTTCGCGTCGTACGTCAGGTCGCGAACAATGCCGCCGAGTGCGGCACTCCACGGCGCGGCGCGACTGCGATTTGACACGGTGAAAGTGCCGAGCAGAATCTCGCGCGCGTTGCCGGACACATCGCGCGCGAACGCCGTGACGGTGGACGTCCCGCTCCAGGCGCTCGGAACGCGAAAGCCCACCGTCCGGCTGAACGTGGTATCGGATGCGGGAAAGGAATCCTGCACGTTCGCGGGCGGGCCGAAGCGATAGCCGACGAGCGCCAGCCGCACATTGTCTCGCGCGTCCAGCGTGAGGCGCAGCGAATCGCCGGGCGCGAAGCCCGAGCGCCCCGTCGGGTTGATCACCGTACCCAGCGCGAGCGGTGGGCGGGTATCGAGCACGGCGATCGGCTGAACCGCGGAGGTCACCAGGTGCCCCCCGACATCCCTGGTTTGCGCCGTGATGGACACCGTGCCTGCCGTGGTGTTGGGCGGCACGCGAATGCGGATCGTGCGCTGCACGTACGAGGCAAAGTTCTCGTTGATCGAGTCCGTCCGGGTCATGACGCCCGTGAGACGGATGACGCTGTAGCGGAGCCCGACATTGTCGGTGGCGACATAGCGGATCGTCAGCGAGTCCCCGAATTGCACGGTGTCGGCAGGTGTGGCCGTGAACTGGATGATCGCCGGCGGCGTGGTGTCTGCGACCGCGACCACCGTCTGGCCGTTGCCGACGCCGCCGCCCGCCGTAGCGGTGGCTTGCACGATCAGCGTTCCGGTGCCTGCCGCGAGCGGCACCGTGTAGAGCCGCGTTGCGGTGAACGTTCCCGCAAGGTGCACATCGAGTGACTCGGAGCTGACGAGCACGCCGCGAGTCGTGATTTTCACATAATCGACGTCAGCCTGCTCGGGTGGAAACACCGTGACGGTCGCCAAAACGCTTTGGCCGGGGAGGATGGCCTCACGATTCGCGGTAACGGTGACCGTCACTGGGGGTGAGGACGTTCCATCAGAACAGCGCGCCAGCGTGATGGTGGACGCGAGTGCCAGCCAGCGGGTGAGGGATGACGGGCGGCGCAATCGCAGCTCGCTAGGGCTTGCCCGACAGTTTTATCGAGCAACTGACTCCGTAGACCGTTCCTGAGCCCGACAGACCGATGGGAAATGCGATCGCTGGGGCGAGGGTGACCTGATTGCCGAATCCGAGTCCGACCCCCAGCGACACAATCTCCCACGTATCAAAACCGGTTGAATCGACGGCGGTCGGGGCCTTGAGCGTGTACCAGGCGTTCGCAATCACAAAACTCGCCGTCGGCACGAGGTCGATGACCTTTTTGTGAACGAGGACAAACCCCGCATCGGCGCCGATCGCGAAGTGCTTCTCGCTGTAATCGATCCCGGTACCAGCGATGTTCTGCGGCCCGCTGGAGAGGCCGACGAAGATCTCTGGGCAGAGGTGGACCTTGCGTTCTTCTGGATGGCCGGCCCCCAGCTGCAGACCGAAACCGGCTCCATAGTCCCAGGCGTCGCCCCCGACGTCATAAGTCGCCATCCCGAATTCGGCCTCGCCAAAGACACGCTCGCCGCCGACCCGCAAGCCACCATGGTAGGTCTGCGCCGAGGAGTTGAAGCCGAGACCGAAAATGAGGCGCGCCGGCGATCCCGCGAAGCCGAATTCTCCGGAGCACACTTGTGCGCGAGCCCGGCCGATTCCCAGGCCGGTGAGTAGCAAAATGGAGCAGATGCAGAGCTTGCTCCGCATGCGTGGATACTACCCGCCAGCCACGCCCCTCGAAAGCCACGCCGCGCCAAACGACATAATCACTTAAGCGACAGCTCTCTCAAGCGCCGCGCGATGAGACGTCGCTCCGGTTCCTCGATCGCGAGTGCCAGGGCCCGCTCGTACGCCGCTCGCGCCTCGTCCTTACGGCCCAGTCGTCGCAACAGGTCCGCCCGGGCGGCGTGCGCCAGGTGATACCCCTGCAGCTCGCCGCGCGCGAGAATGGCGTCGATCAGTGCGAGGCCGTGCGCGGGCCCGTCGCGCATCGCAATCGCCGCGGCCCGGTTGAGCTCGATCACGGGCGACGGATCGGCCCTGAGCAGCACCTCGTACAGTCCGGCAATCTGCTGCCAATCAGTGGCCGCGGCGGTCGGCGCTTCGGCGTGGACGGCGGCGATGGCCGCCTGAAGGGCAAACGGGCCGAAGCGGCGGGACGAGAGAGCTCGCTCGACCAGCGCGACCCCTTCCTTTATCTGCGCCTGGTTCCACTGCGAGCGATCCTGCTCCTCGAGCGGGATCAGCTCCCCAGCCGCTGTGGTGCGCGTCGCTCGGCGCGCCTCGTGCAACACCATGAGCGCCAGCAGGCCGATCGCCTCCGGCTCGGGCAGTAGCTCGACCAGCAGCCGCCCCAGTCTGATCGCCTCCGCGGCGAGGTCGGGCCTCGTGAAATAGCCCTGATTGAAGACGAGGTAGACGACGTGCAGCACGCTCGCCAGGCGCTCGGGGAGATCGTTGCGCTCGGGGACTTCGTAGGGGATCCGCGCATCGCGGATCTTCGATTTCGCCCGCACGATGCGCTGCGCCAGCGTCGGCGCGGTGGTGAGAAACGCGGCCGCGACCTGCTCGGTCGTCAGGTCACAGACCTCGCGCAGTGTCATCGCGATCTGCGCGTCCGGATTCAGGGCAGGATGGCAGCAGGTGAAGATGAGACGCAGCCGGTCGTCGGCGACGTCGTAATCCTCTGATTCGGTGAGCTCCTGCGGCACATCCACCTCATCGGTGACTTCGCGGCGGCGCTTGCGCAGCCGGTCGATCGCCTTGAATCGGCCCGTCGAAATGAGCCACGATCGGGGGTTTGCCGGCGTGCCTTCGACTGGCCAGCGCTCCACCGCAGCCGCGAAGGCCTCCTGAAGCGCCTCCTCGGCGAGATCGAAGTCGCCGAGCAGACGGATCAGGGTGGCGAGGACGCGACGGGATTCCGCGCGGTAGACCGACTCGATGGTGTCTACGGCTGGTTGAACTCCATGATCGGTCGCACTTCGACCGTGCCATGCTTCGCGCCGGGAATCCGCGACGCCACCTGCACGGCGTCGCTCAGGTCCTTCGCATTGATGAGGTAGTAGCCACCGAGCTGCTCCTTCGTCTCGACGTACGGCCCGTCGGTTGCCGAGATCTTGCCGTTCCGGACACGCACCGACTTCGCGGTGGTGGTGGGCTGCAGCGCCTCGCCACCCACGTAGTTGCCGTTCTTCTTGATGTTGTCCGTAAACGCGTTGTACTCGGCCATGCCCTTCTGCATCTCGGCCTCGGACAGCTTCTGCCAGGCTTTCTCGTCCTCGTAAATCAAGCACAGATAACGCATCGTCTCCTCCAAACGTGAAGTGTTCAACCCCAGACCGGCCGGACCTCGATGGACCCCCACTTTGCGGACGGAATCCGCGCGGCCACCTGAATAGCGTCGTTCAGGTCCTTGGCCTCGATCAGGAAGTAGCCGCCCAGCTGCTCTTTGGTCTCGGCGAACGGGCCGTCGGTAGTCGAGACCTTGCCGTTCCGAACCCGGACAGTGGTGGCGGCGTCGGTGTGCTTCAGCCCATTGCTCCCGAGGAGGTGGCCGCTCTTCTTGATGTCTTCGGCGAAAGCCCCGTAGTCCTTCTTCGCTTGCTCGATCTGCTCGCGCGGGACGTTCGCTTCCTGCTTCTCCTCCTGGTAAACCAGGCAAAGGTATTTCATGGCTTCCTCCAGAAAAGTCTGAAATATCGTCTTGACACCAGGTAGTCGTATGGGGAGGCTAGATTTCGACATGCCACGCTATGCGGCTTTTCTCCGGGGCGTCATGCCGATGAACTGCAAAATGCCGGCGCTCAAGGCGGCGTTTGAAGCGGCGGGATTCAGCGACGTGAAGACCGTGCTGGGGAGCGGTAATGTGGTGTTCGACGCGCGTAGCACATCGGAACAGGCGTTACAGCAGCGCGCCGAAGCCGCCATGCAGGAGCACCTCGGCCAGGCGTTTCTGACGATCGTGCGACCGATAGAGCAGCTGCGGACGCTGCTGGCGTCGGATCCGTATCAGCGTTTCAAGGTCGACCCGAAGGCAAAACGCATCGTCACGTTCCTGCGCGGCCGGCCGAAGGCGAAGATCGCCTTGCCGGTCGAGATGCACGGCGCCCGCATCCTCGCGATGAAGGACGGCGAAATCTTCAGTGCCTATCTGCCGACCCCCAAGGGTCCCGTCTTCATGAGCCTGATCGAGAAGACGTTCGGCAAGGACCAAACGACGCGTACCTGGGATACGATCGCGAAGGTGGCGCGGTGAGGGCCGCTAGCCGCGACGGCCCTCACCGGTCGGAACCATCAGGCTTCCCGTAACCGTTTGATGAGCTGCACCTGACCGGCGTGATAGATCGCGTGGCAGGTGATCCCGAGTATGAGACTGAAGCGCTCCGGCGCGGGCATCGCCGGCGTGACGGTGCCCGCTTCGATCGCAGTGACAAGCTCAGCCAGCCGTTGCTGCTCCGACTCGAGCGTGGATTGAACTTTTGACCATGAAATCGGCTTCTGGTCGGTGACGACAAACCAGTCCTCGCCCGGCAGGACGAAAGGCTCCGCGGGGCGACCGGAGATCTGCGACCTGACGGCGCGTACGAAGTACGCGTGATGTAGCACGAGCTCGGCGATGTTGTGCCTTCCGGCCGCCGGTCTCCAGAACGCGAGCGCGGGGTTCACGTCAGCCAGCGCCGCCTTCATGTCGGGGCCGTGCCATGCGCCGGCGCCGTAGCCTTCGCTCAGGACTCGTGATTCGAGTGGAACTGCGGTCGTGGTGCTCATCGGGGCTCCATTTTTGGGTGTCGGGATGGTAGATCGAACCCGGAGGTAAGTCTTGGCAAAAATTGCGGTGGCGTTGCAGCAAGCGCTGCAGCGCCGCAGAGAACGGGGCGAAGCGGGTCGAGCCGTCGGCCGCAGCGTCGCCGGCGGCCGGGGTTGGTCGGTGGCCGATGTCACCTGCACATCCGGCCCTCAGGACCGTTCCTTTGAGGAGCGCCACACGCGCCCCACCATCGCGATCGTGCTCGCCGGCAGCTTTCAGTACCGCTCGCCGCTCGGCCACGGATTCATGGCGCCAGGCTCGCTGTTGCTCGGCAATGCGGGGCACTGTTACGAGTGCGGTCACCGCCACGGCGAAGGCGACCGCTGCGTCGCGTTCTACTATCAGCCCGACTACTTCGAACGGCTCGCGGCCGATGCCGGCGCGAAGCCGCGGTTTCCGGTGCCGCAGCTTCCTCCGCTCCGATCACTCGCCACGCTGGTCGCTCGAGCCGGCGCGGGGGCGATCGCGGGCGGGGGGGGCGGGGGGGGCCCGCCCGCGGTGTCCTGGGAGGAGATTGGCGTGCGGCTGGCGGTCAGCGCCGTGAAGCTCGCGGCGGGACTATCGTGGCACGACGGCGCTGTGCCGCTGAACGCCGAGGGACGGGTGACGCGGGCGGTGCGCGCCATCGATGACCGGCCGGATGGAGACTTGAGCCTCGGCACGTTGGCTCGCGAGAGCGGTCTCAGCCCGTATCACTTTCTGCGCACGTTCGAACGGCTGACGGGCGTCACCCCGCACCAGTATGTGTTGCGTGCCCGGCTGCGCGCCGCGGCGACGCGGCTCGCGACCGAAGCGGGCAGAGTCATCGATGTCGCCCTCGACTCCGGCTTCGGAGACGTCTCCAACTTCAATCGGGCGTTCCGGACGGAATTCGGGTTGAGCCCGCGGGCCTACCGGCAGAGCTAGGGGAGTGCGCCCCCCAGCGCCCGATACACCGCCACCAATCCCGTGGTCGCCGTGGTGCGGCCCGCGGCCAGGCGATCCTGCGCCTCGAGCATCGTGCGCTCGGCATCCAGCACCTGCAGGAAGTCAGTGACGCCCTCGTCGAACCGCAGGCGCGCCAGTGCCGCGGCTCGTTCGCTCGCCCGCGCGGCGACGTCGAGATAGGCAAGACTTCTGCGGGCCTTGTTGTATGCGACGACCGAGGTGGCGATCTCCTCGGACGCCTGGAGCTGGGTCTTGCGGTAAAACGCGTCCGCCTCGGCTTCCTGTGCGCGCGCGACGTCCACGCCGGCTTTCACTCGACCGAGGTTGAGCGCGGGCCAGGAGATCACCGGCCCGATGGCGTAGCGGGGCGTATTCGCGTTTCCCAAAGCGTCGAATGAGCTGCTGACGTATCCCAACCCGCCCCCCAACGCGATGCGGGGCAGATAGGCTGCCTTGGCCGCACCGACGAACGCATTGCCGGCGGCGAGCTGCCGCTCAGCGCTGCGTACGTCGGGCCGGAGGCGTACCAGCGCGTCGGGGTTGGGTACGATGACGGAATCCGGAAGCTCCGGGAATGGGGCGGGGGCGGGCTCTGCGTTCTCCTGCTTGAGCCCCGTCGCCGACCGGCCAACCAGCACCGCGATGCGCGGTCCTGCGCGCCGCGCAGATCGAAGTACGCGGTGGCCAGCTCCGCCGAAAGCAGCACCTCCAGATCCTGCTCGTCCTCCTCCGCTGCTCCGATCAGGGCCCCCCGGCCCTGGGTCGATTTGCGGATCCGGCCGAAGACATCGAGCTCCCACGAGACCTGCAGCCCAGCGTCCCAGACATTCTGGTCAGGGAATGCCGTGCCGAAGCCTCCGGGGAAGCCGGCAGCCGCGAGGCGCTGCCGTGTGTAGCTGGCCGTCGCGGTAACGGTCGGCGCGAAATCGAGTGCCGCCTGAAGGCGCGCCGCGCGCGCGCCGCGCAGCCGCGCGCGGGCCGCGAGGACGTCGTGATTGGATTTCACGACTTCGCCGGCCAGCCGCTCGAGCGTCGTATCGCCGAGTCGCTTCCAAAAGGCTTCCTGGGCGCGCGCCGGCCCGGCCCCCCCGATGATGAGCAGCGCCAGCAGCGCCCCCCCCCCAAATTTCTGTGTCATGTCTGGAATACCTCCTGGCCGACCGGCTCATATGCCGGCGCGGGTTTGTGTTCCGCCGCGATGAGCGAGTAGAAGACCGGCACGATGAACAGCGTGAAGAGCGTGCCCAGCGACATGCCGGTGACGAGCACCATGCCGATGCTGTTGCGGGCGGCTGATCCGGGGCCGGACACGAGTACCAGCGGGAAGTGACCGAACACCGTCGCCGCCGACGTCATCAAGACCGGGCGCAGCCGCGTCAACGTCGCTTCGCGCAGCGCCGCCATCTTGGCGAGGCCGCGTTGCTGCAGCGTATTGGCGAACTGCACGATCAGGATTCCGTTCTTGGCTATGAGTCCGACGAGCGTGATCAACCCGACCTGCGAGTAGATGTTGAGGGTCGTCAGATTGAGGAAGCTGAAGATCAGCGCGCCCGAAATCGCGAGCGGCACGGAGCCGAGCAGCACGATCAATGGATCGCGGAAGCTCCGGAATTGCGCCGCCAGCACGAGATAGATCAGGATCACGGCGAACCCGAGGGTGACGGTCAGCGCTCCACCCTCACGCCGGATCTGTCGCGATTCGCCGGCATAGTCGAGCGTCAGTCCGGGCGCATTGAGTCCTTGCGCCGCGTTCTCGAGCACGCGTAACCCTTCGTCCTTGGTGACTCCAGGATTGACGGCGCCGAACACGCGGACCGCATTGCGCTGCTGGAAGCGGTTCAACGTGCGCGGTGCGGTGCTCGATTCGATGTGCGTGAACGTCGAGACCGGCACGAGCTGGCCGCTCGGCGTCTTGATCTTCAGGTCCAGCAACGGCCCGACCGTCGTGCGGTCGGCGTCGCCGATTTGCGGGATGACCTTGTAGCTGCGGTCGAAAAAGTTGAAACGGTTGACATAGCCGCCGCCCAGCGCCGTGCCGAGCTCCCGCCCGACACTGGCCAGATCGAGGCCGAGGTCCGCGACCTGATCGCGGTCGATCACGACGCGCGCTTCGGGCAGATCGACCTTCAGATCCGTATCGACGTAGAGAAACTTGCCGCTCTGCCATCCCGCACCGACCACGGCTCCCGCCGTGCCGAGCATCTGCTCGGGCGGCGCGTCACTCTGGAGCACCAGCTCCACGTCGTAAGAGCCGGGCGTGGGCAGTGGCGGGTCGAGTCGCGGGAATACGCGCACGCCCGGGATCTGCGAGACGGCGCCGTACACCGCCGGGAACAACTGCACCGTCGAGCGCTCCCGCTGTTTCCAGTCCTTTGCGACCATGCCGCCGAACGCGCCCCACGACGCGGTCAGCGACCACATGAACTTCGCCTCCGGAAACGCGGTGATCGCTTTGACTACTTCGAGCGAAGCGCGATTGTTGGCTGCGAGCGACGCATCGGGCGGCACCTGCATGAACAGGCTGATGTGGCTCTGGTCCTCCACCGGCGCGAGCTCGCGCTTGGAGTAGCGGTACAGCGGCCACGCAGCCAGCATGACGAGGATCGCCGCCGCGACGATCGCGGGCCGCATCTGCAGGGCGCCGTCGAGCAGCCGAGCGTAAGTGCTGCGCACCACTTCGAACCCGCGATTCACGAGCTTCGTGAGTCGCCCTTCTTGTCCCAAGGGATGCACGAAGCGCGAGCTCATCACCGGCGACAGCGTGACCGCAACGATGCCGGACACGACGACCGCCGCCGCGAGCGTGATCGCGAACTCGAGGAACAGCGAACCGGTGAGGCCACCCTGGAAGCCAATTGGCGCGTAGACGGCGGCCAGCGTGATGGTCATTGCGATGATCGGACCGACGAGCTCCCGCGCGCCGACGAGCGCCGCTTCCAGGCGTGTTTTGCCGAGATGCACGTGGCGTTCGACGTTCTCCACGACGACGATCGCATCGTCAACGACAAGTCCGACCGAGAGCACGATCGCGAGAATCGTCAGCAGATTCAGGCTGAATCCGAACGCCATCATGACGACGCCGGCACCGATCAGGGAGACCGGCATGGCGACGAGCGGCACGAGTGCGGTGCGGATCGAGCCGAGGAAGAGGAACACCACGATGCCCACGATGAGAATCGTTTCCATCAGGGTCTTGGTGATCTCTTTGAGCGCGTCCTGCATGAAAATCGTGCCGTCATATGCGACGCGGAGCTGGATGTCCGGCGGCAACGTCGGCTGGATCCGCGCGATCTCGGCGTGCAGGCGATGCGACACTTCGATCTCGTTGCTGCCGATCGTCGGCCACACGCCGACGTACACGGCCTCTTCGCCATTGAACTTCGCGATCATGTCCGGTTCTTCCGCGCCGAGCTCGACGCGCGCGACGTCGGACAGACGGACCACCGCGCCGTCGCGGTCGGTCACGATGAGATTCTCGAACTCCGCGGTCGAACGCAGGTCGGTGTTGGCGAGCAGGTTGATCTGGACGAGGTTGCCCTTGGTCTGGCCCACCGCCGCCAGGTAGTTGTTGCGGCGCAGCGCCGCGAAGACGTCGCCCGGCGACAGGTTGTGGGCCGCCAGCCGGTCCGGATCGATCCACACGCGCATGGCGATGGGCCGGCCGCCGACGATGTCGGTCCGCTGCACGCCGGCGATCGTCGCGAGCTGCGGTTGCAGCGTGCGCGACAACCAGTCGGTGATCGCCGGGATGTCACGCTGGTGGGACGAGAAGCTCAGATAGAAGGAGGCGTAGGGCCGGTCTGCGCGCTGCACCTCCACCTGCGGCGGCTCGGCCTCCGCCGGCAGCTCGGAGCGCACCTGCTGCAGGCGCGCGGTCACTTCTGCGAGAGCCGCGGTGCTGTTCTGATTGAGCTTGAGATGTACCGTGACGGTGCTGACACCCGCGCGGCTCGTCGACTCGACGTAGTCGATGCCGCTGATCGCCGATACGGCGCGTTCGATCGGCGTCGTGAGAAACCCGCGCACCGCCTCGGCGCTCGCGCCGTAGTAGACGGTGTTGATGACGACGGACGAGCTCTGGATGTTGGGGTACTGCTGCACCGGCAACGTGGCGAGCGATCGCCATCCCACGAGGACGATCGCGAGATTCACGACCGCCGCGAGCACGGGGTGCCGGATGAAGAGGTCGGTAAAGGATTTCATTACTGAGCCCCCTCCCCCGCCGCTGCGCCGACCGCTACCAGCACCGACTCCCGCAGTTTGAACGAGCCGGATGCGGCGACCTGCTCTCCCGCCTGCAATCCGTCGAGGATCACGATCTCATCGCCCAGCATCGCACCGCTGTGTACGGGCCGCTCGTGCGCCCGCATCTTGCCGCTCTCGTCGGGCGAGACGACGAAGACGTGGTCACCGGCGGGTCCGCGGCGCAACGCGCTCACCGGAATCACGATGGCGTTGACGACCGGTCCCATCGGGACGAGGACGCGCACGGACGAGCCCGGCGCCGGCGTGGCGCCGACGATCGTCGCGCGCACCGTCGTGGTGCGCGTCACGGGGTCGACGCGGGCGTCCACCGCCACGATTCGCGCCGCGATCGCCGTCGAATCGGCGCCGGTCAATACTTGCACCGGCTCTCCCGCCCGCAGACCGGCGGCGACTTGCTGCGACACGGCGAAGTCCACATGGGCCGCGCCATCGACGCCCTGCAGCGTCGTGAGCTGCGTTCCTTCGTTCAAGTACTGGCCGGGGTGCACGTCGGCGATTCCGACCCGCGCGCGGAATGGCGCACGAATCGTCTTCTTGGCGATGATGGCCTCGGTCCTGGCGATTTGCGCCTGCGCGATGTCCCGCTCGGCGCGGGCGCGGTCGACTTCCTCAGCGGAGACCGCGCCGTGCTGGAGCAAGCGCTCCAGCCGCGCGAGGCTCGTCTGCGCCAGGGCCGCCTGCGCCTGCTGCGCCTGGAGATCGGCCCGTTCGACGGAGATATCGAGGGCCACCAGGACGGTGCCCGAGTCCACGATGCGTCCCGGCACCAAGGCGACTTCACTCACCGTACCGGCCAGCTCGGTGCGCAACGTGATGGAACGCAGCGCCAGGACCGTACCGATGGACGTCGTGGTCGCCCGATGGGGCTCCTGCTGCGCTACGGCCGTGGTGATGACTTCGATCGGCTCGGGTTGATGCGCCGCGGCAGCGGCCGCAGCGCGCGCCGACGCCGTTTTCCAGCCGGCGAGCGCGATGCCGATCGCCAGTACGACGGCGAGGAGCAAGGCAGAGCCGCGACCAGTTTCTCCGAAAATGCGACTACGCATGTGCGACGACCTCCTAGGCGGATTGCTGATGTGGATGATGAGCTTCACCAGATCGTCGGATGAGAGCGGTCGAATTCGACAGGGCAGTGCAATGTCACGGCAGTGTCGGCAACGCGCGCGCAGCAACCGGTCGGTTTCCGGGATTGCCGGAGAACGTGTTTACAACACGGAATTGTTCCCGGCAGAATGGTTGTTACAGGAGCGTTACGGGCTGCCTTGACAATGCGTGTTGGGAACAGATTTTGCGGTATGGCCGTTCGCCAGCGTGTGAACCAGCCACGAGTCGTGAGTCCAGCCGAACAGGCCGCCGTCGGTGTGTTGATCGCCGCGGATCTGCTGCAGCAGTCGTTTGCCGCAATCTGCGAGACTCATGACATCACGACCGACCAGTATCGTGTGTTGCGGATCCTGCGGGACGCGCCCCCCACCGGCTACGCGCGCGGCGAAGTCGCGGCGCGGTGCATGCATCGCTCTCCAGACATGACGCGGATGATCGATCGCTTGGTGGGGCAGGGATTCGCCAAGCGGCGCGTGGACCCTGACGACCGGCGCTGCTCCGTTGCGACGCTCACCCGGGCGGGTCGCGCCCTGCTGCAACGCGTCGATCCCGAAATCGCCGCCGCCGCCCGGCGGCTGACAAAATCCCTCAGTACGCCTCAGCTCCAGCAGCTCGCGCGTCTCACGGAAGCCGTCGCCGACTGACCGGCTGACCCGCCAGGAACAATTATGTGTTGTGCACACGTTCTCGAAGCGACCCGAGACGGAGCGCGGCATGTCCAGCAGCAACTTCGAAATGGTTACGGCGAGTCAGTCGATCGTTGCAGAAGTCACCACCTGGCCCGGCGTCACGGCGGGGCGGGGCGAGCGGGGCGAGCTCTGGTTCCGGCTGGGCCGCCGCGAGATCGGCCACCTGCACGGCGATAGCGCCGCGCATTTCGGATTTCCCCGCCATGTGTGGATCGACCTGCGCAAGCAGGGCCGTATCGAGCGCCACCCTTTCTTCCCCGATTCCGTCGGCCCCGCGGCACGCGGCATCCACAGCGCGGACGACGTACGCGACGTAATCGCGCTGCTGCGGCTCAACTACGAGCGCCTCGCCGCGCTGCGACGCCCGCGTGAATCCCCTGTTCACCCTGTTGTCTGACACTATTCACCGTTTTTCGGAGGATCGTATGCTGAAGCATTCACTTTCTCTGGCACTCACGGTTGCAGCGCTCGCGACCACCCCGGCGGCGTTGCACGCGCAGAACCCCAACCCGCCGGCGGGTCGATTCACGGTGACCGCCGGCTTCGGCGGTCTTTCTGGCGCCGCGAACCTGAACCAGGCCGGCACCGCGGACTGGCGACTCGGCTGGGCCGGCTCGCTCGATGCGAGCTACTGGGTCCTGCCCCGCCTCGGGCTCCGGGTCGGTGGCACATGGGCTCAAGACAGCGTGCGGGGCGGTGCCATCACGGGCCGCGGCAAGTTCAACAAGTTCGCCTATGACGCCGACGTCGTGCTGCGCTATCCGCTCGGCGGCGGCGCCAGCACCGTCACGCCTTACGTGCTCGGCGGCGCGGGCGCGATCGCCGTCCATCAGCTCGACTCCGACAGCACCTGGACAAAGTTCGCCGGCAATTTCGGCGCTGGCGTCGAGTACCGCTTCGGCCGGCTCGGCGTGCGGGCTGAAGGGCGGGACTATGTCTACAAGTTCGACCGCTTCGGCTTCGACAAGACCCAGCACGACATCGCGTGGCAGGGTGGAGTCAGCCTCTCCTTCTGAGCCTTAGTCGCCGCCTGGTGCGCGCCCGCGTAGCAACCCGGCGACCGGGATCAGGGCGAGAGCCAAGGCGGCGCTGATGAACGCCGTAAGTTGGAAGGCGCTGGCGAATGCGGCGCGGGCCGTCCGGAGCAACTCGCTACGCAGTTGCTCCGGCACCCGCTCCGCCACCGCGACCGCGCCGCCGAGCGTGGCGCGCGCTGCCTCGGCTGCTTCCGGCGTCAGGCCGGAGGGCAGGCCATCTCCCATCGCACTGCGATAGACCGCGATCCCGATACTTCCCAGAATCGCGATGCCCAGCGCGCCGCCCAATTCCGAGCTCGTCTCGGATATCGCCGATGCGGCGCCGGCCTTCTCGACCGGTGCGCTGCCAACGATCAAATCGGTGGCGAGAATGACCACCGGCGAGAGGCCGACTGAGTAGATAACCGAACCCGCAATGAGAGCGCCCAGGCCCGCGCTGCCGGCTGCGTAGGCCAGTACACCGTATCCCACGGCCGCGAGCAGCAAGCCGGCCACCATGACGGATGCCGGCTGGACCCGGCGCACGATCAGCGGAACCAGCATGGAGCCCAACACGAATCCGAGCATCGACGGCACGGTCGCCAGTCCTGCTTGGAAGGGCGACAGGCCCAACACCAACTGCAGGTGCTGCGCGATGAAGACGTATGCGCCGAAAGCGACGAGCGTCGCGACCATATAGAGCACGAGTGACGCACCAAACCCGGTGGACTGAAACAGCCGAATATCGATGAGGGGGTCGGCAAGCCGTCGCTGGCGTCGCACGAACACCACGCCCAGCGCGAATCCGGCGAGTATGACGGCAACGGCCGGCCAGCCCACGCCGTGCTCGGCGATGCGCTTCAGCCCGTAGATGACCGCCAGTACCGCGCCGAGCGATAAAGCCGCGCTTGGCAAATCCAAGCGGCCCGCGTTGGGATCGCGAAACTCCGGCAGTAACAGCGGCCCCACGACGAGCAGCAACACCATCACGGGGACACCGATCAGGAATACGGCCCCCCACCAGAAGTACTGCAGCACGATACCACCCACGAGTGGCCCGATCGCCGCACCCACCGAATAGCTGGTGACCCACACGCCGATCGCGACTCTGCGCTCGTGCTCATCCAGGAACATGTTGCGAATCAGCGACAGCGTGGATGGCGCGAGCGTCGCTCCCGCAAAACCGAGCAGCGCGCGCGTCGCGATCAGCATCGCGGCGCTCTGTGAGAAAGCGGCAACCACGGAAGCCGCGCCGAACGCAGCGGCACCAATCAACAGCAGGCGACGGCGCCCGATGCGGTCGCCGAGCGTGCCCATCGTGATCAGCGATCCCGCTACCAGAAAACCGTAGATGTCGATGATCCAGAGGAGCTGCGCGCTGCTGGGCCGCAGCGCCGCGCTGAGGCGCGGCACCGCCAGGTTCAACACCGTGAGGTCCATTGAGTAGAGGAAGCAGGGCAACGCTATCACTGCGAGTCCGATCCACTCGCGCCGCGTTGCCTTCGGAGGACCTGCCGGGATTGGGCTCACGTCGGCTTGAACAATAACGGAACCTCCGGCCGTTCCCCTTCGTTCGAGTCTGGTGAACATCGCTGCCGCAGAAGCACTGATCGCCACGGCGGTTCCGCGGCAGGCGGGAGATTGGGCCGATGTGGGGGCCGGTCGTGGTACGTTTTCTCGAGCCCTCGCTCACCGGCTCCAGCCGGGAAGCCGCATCTATGCGGTGGACCGTGATCGTGCCGCGATCGCGTCACTCGAGCGGTTGGTCTCTGATGGCGTCGAGGTGATTCCCGTCACGGGAGACTTCACCCGCCCGTTGAAGCTGCCAGGGATTGGGGTAAGTCAGCTCAGCGGGATGCTGTTTGCGAACGCGCTTCACTTTATCGCGGATCCCCGGGTCGTATTAGAACAGCTGCTGACATGGGTGCGCCCCGGCGGGCGCGTCGTGATCGTCGAGTATGACGGGCGCCGGCCCAGCCGCTGGGTGCCATATCCGATTTCGGCCGAGCGGCTGCCCGAGATCGTGGCCGGCCTTGGCCTGTCGCGGCCCACGATCACAGCGACACGTCCTTCCGCGTATGGAGGATCCTTGTACGTTGCCGGTATGGAGCGACCATGAGCACGACTCTGCGACTCACGCGGTTCGCATTTGGCGCCGTGCAGCGCGCCTCCCCCCGGCTCGCGGCGCGCTGGGCGGAGCGGCTGTTTTGCTCGCCGCCGCGCCGCGCCATCAGCCAGCGGATGGCCGCGTGGTTGCGTGAGGCGCGCCGGATCGACGTGGACGTGGGAACGAGACGCGTCGCTGCATGGTCATGGGGCGAGCGCGGGCCCGGCGTCCTGCTCGTGCACGGGTGGGGAAGTCGCGGCGCGCGCTTCATCGACTTGGGAAATGCCCTCCTGGCGGGCGGTTATCGCGTCGTGACGTTCGACGCGCCGGGCCATGGCGCCTCCTCGGGCCGGCTCAGCTCAGGCCCTGAGTTTGCTCGCGCGGCTGTCGCCGTGGCGAAAGCGGTGGGATCGGTCAGCCTCGTCGTTGGCCACTCACTCGGCGGCTTTGCGGCCTCATTGGCGCTAGGCGACGGACTCGTCGCGCGCCGCGCCGTGCTCCTCGCGCCGTCGGCGAGTCCCGACTCGTACACCGCCCAGTTCGCCGCGCTGCTCGGCGTGGATGATCCGGTCATGGCCTCGATGCGCGGCCGGCTGGAGCGCCGGCTCGGCTTCACATGGGCACAGATGAACGTGCCGATCCTGGCCCGCGACATGCGCGTACCTCTGCTCGTGATCCACGATCAGGACGACCGCGAAGTCAGCTGGGATAATGGGGCGGCGATTACGCGCGCGTGGCCCGGCGCCGAGCTCATGACCACGACCGGTCTCGGCCACCATCGGATCGTCGGCGATCCGGGTGTCATCCAACAGGTACTGGCCTTCCTCCGGCGGGATTGAAGGGGCAGCTTTTTAACTAACGAACCCTTGGGGGAATGGCGTGCTGTTCTCTTTGCTGCTGCTACAAGCGACCGCAAATCCACTCCAACACCCTCCGCAACCGCGCCGAGAAATCCCCGACCCGGGCGTCATCGCCACCGAGCAGCGCGTCACGCCTGCTGGCGTCCAAAGCGTGTTCACCGACCGGGTGTTTGGCGTGCGCTTCGGCGCGCGACCAGGAGAGATCTGGGTCAGCATACACGGCGCGGCCTATCGCCTCGGCTGGCGTGACAACGTCGTATTGGGGAGCGCTGCGTTCGACGGCCGCGCCGGAGTCCAAGGCGTCGCCATCGATCCCGTGAACGGCCGCGCGCTCGTCACATCCGTCGGCCTGCTGCCCGCCGCTCTCGCGCTGAGCCGCATCCCCGGCTCCGAGCAGCTCGCCCAGACGAAGTCGGTCGCGCACCTGACGGCGTACGACGGCGACAGCACCGTCGTGCGATTCACATCCTCCGCACTCGGCGACTTCATAGCCGGCGCGCCGGCCATCGCGCGGACCGCCAATGCCTCCGGTCACCGCGTCGTGGCTGTCCCGCTTCCCGCCAACGACACCCTCGCGGTGCTCGACGCCGAGAGCGGAATGTTGCTCAAGATGATCCCGCTGGGCGTTCTGCCGGTGGCCGCCGTGGTGAGCGCTGACGGGTCGGTTGCCTATGTGTCGAACCTCGGTGGGAGAAAGCCTGTCACAGGGGATCGCGCGGCGCGGCAATGCTGCGATCCATTCGCGGAATTCGTGCGGGTCGACAAGCGAGGGCTGGCGCAGCCGGGCAGCGTGACGCGCGTGGATCTCATTACGGGCACCGTCACCAGGGTGATTCCGGTGGGCCGGCATCCAACCGGGCTCGCGTGGGACGAGAAGAACGCACGCCTGTACGTGGCCAACGGCAATTCCGACGCGGTGAGCGTCATCGACACGCGCCGCGACGTCGTCGCCAGCACGATCACGATCGCGCCGTTCCGTGAGCGGAACATCGGTCTGGCACCCACCGCGGTCGCACTGTCACCAGATGCGACGACGCTGTTCGTGACGCTGGGCGGCGTGAACGCCGTCGCGGTGTACTCGCTGCCGGCTGCCCAGCTCAAGGGTCTCGTTCCCACCGGCTGGTATCCGACGAGCATCGACGTGAGTCCCGATGGCCACGCGATTGCCGTCGGCACGCTGTTCGGCGTGGGGTCAGGTGTCGGCAAGCCCTTGGGGCTGACGGGCCGGTACGTCCACTCCTACCGCGGATCGGTCAACGTCATTCAGGAGCCGACCGAGGCGGAGCTCGCGGCTTACACGACGTCGGTCGCCCAGAACAACCGGCTCACGCTCAATCAAGCGGGCCAGGCGCCGTCCCTGACGGCTCGCCGCAACGTTGCCGCGCGCGCCGTTCCCGCGCGGCCCGGCGAGCCGTCGCTTATCGATCACGTTGTCTACATCATTCGCGAGAACCGCACCTACGATCAGATCCTCGGTGACATGGGGAAGGGCGCGAGCGACAGCTCGCTCGTGCAATACGGCCGCGACGTCACCCCCAACGCGCACGCGCTTGCGGAGCAGTTCGTGCTGCTCGATCACTTCTTTGCGTCCGGCGGCAACTCGGCGGATGGTCACAACTGGCTGACGCAGGCCAACGAGACCGAGTATCCGATGTGGCCGCTCTACACCGGCCGCAGCTATCCGTCGGAAGGGCAAGACCCGCTGGCGTACTCGGCGGGCGGGTTCCTGTGGGAGGCGGCGCAATCCAAGGGCAAGTCGGTGCGCGTGTTCGGTGAGTACGCGCCGGGACCAACCGTCTACAGCGACTCGATGCGGTCGGCGCTGCTGGCGCGGTATCGAGACTCGCAGCCGAATAGGGCGGCGTACTTCCGTGCGGAATTCGCGAAACGCTACCACGCGCGCTCCGATATCGCCTCGCTCGACCGCGTCTTGGTGCGGGAGTATCCGGGGTGGACGATGGAAGTTCCCGACGTCGCGAAGGCCGACGTTTTTCTCGAGCACCTGCGGGAATGGCAAGCGCGGAACGACATGCCCAACCTCGTGATGATGAACCTGCCTAGCGATCACACCGAGGGGACGAACCCCCGCTGGTGTACGCCCAAGGCGTGCGTGGCCGACAACGACCTGGCGCTCGGCAAGATCGTCGAGGGGTTATCGCACAGCCGGTTCTGGAAGGCGATGGCGATTCTCATCGTCGAGGACGACGCGCAGAATGGCGTCGATCATATCGACGGCCA
>QHUQ01000245.1 GCA_003221985.1 Gemmatimonadota bacterium
CGCTGGAGGCCGGTCCGTGGCGCGAGGAATTGACGATGAGGCCGGGTGAGGAGCGGATGGTGGACATCCCGATACCCAGGGGGCGCTCGGCCGTGCCGCTGCGAGTCACCTCGGCCCGAGGCGCCCGTCCGACGACATTCGAACCCGGCAGCACCGATACGCGGTTTCTCGGCTGCTGGATCGAGACGCGATGAGCCGCCGGCGAGAGCTCCTCTTCTGCGCCGCCGCCGCAGCGGCGCTGGTGCTTGTCCGGAGCATCGTGCCGACCGTTTATGAAGGCTTCTATTTCGATTCCGATCAGGCCATCGTCGGTCTGATGGCGAAGCGTGCAAGCGCGTTTCAGGAATTTCCGCTGTTCTACAGCGGTCTGAACTACATCCTCGCGGTCGAGGCCTGGATCATCACTCCGTTCTTCTGGCTGGCGCGTCCATCGGTAGCGGTCATGCGCCTGCCGCTGATTGTGCTGAACGTCCTGGTCGCGGTGTGGCTCGTGGTCGCGATCAGCCGTCGACTCGGTCTGCGACCGGTGATGGCGTTCATCACCGCTTTACCGTTCATCATCCCGACTCCCGCCACGAGCAACACGCTGCTCGAAGCGGCCGGCGCGTGCGTCGAGCCCTTCGTTTACGTGCTGCTCCTCTGGCACATCCGCAGGCACGCGCTCGCATTCGGCGCTCTCCTGGCGATCGGCTCTCTCCATCGAGAGTTCGTGATGTTCGCGGTGCCGGCGCTCTTCCTTGCTGAACGGGGCTATCGTTCCTTTTGGTCGGGTGTTGCCCTCAAACACGCCGCGACTGTCGGGCTCGGCGTCGGCCTCGTCTCCATTCTCATCGACGATCTCAAGATGCACCTGACGGGCGGCGCGCTCGCGCTGCAAGCCGCATCGCTGCGCGGGCAGATGTGCTTCGACGCGGCCTGGGGCTCGCGGCTTCGCTCGCTGCTGACCGAGGCGTTTCCCGCGCTCCTCGGCGGCGTGCCGACGCGGTTGCAGCAGATCAGAATGAACACGCCGCTGGTGACCGGCTACGCCGCCGTGGGCTGGCTCGTCCGGGCGGCGCTCATCGCGATGGTGTTACGCATGCTCGTCGCGCATCCGCGCCAGCGGAACGCCGGACCTGACTCGAGCTTCGGCGCCTACCTGATGTGGGTTGGTGCGCTCACTGCCTGCGTCTATCCGTTGTCGTGCAATGCAATCCTGGGGCACCCGCCGATTCTGCGGTACCTGACCCTCGGCATCCTGCTGCCGGTTGGCGTCTGCGCGCTGTTTCTGCGCGGCGAGCCCTCGCCGTCGCTGCGTGCAGCCGTCGCCGGCGTCTTCGTTGCCTGGGCAGCCGTCAACCTGTTCGATCAGGTGCGGCTCATTCGCTCGACCGTCGCCAACCCGCCGCCCAACGAACACCGTGTCCTCGCTGATTACCTGATCACCCATCGCATCCGCTACGCGCGGGCAACCTATTGGGACGCGTACGTCGTCGACTTTCTGTCCCGCGGGCGGGTCATCGTCGCGTCATCGGATCTGATCCGCATCCAGGATTACCAGCGTCAGGTGGACGAACACGCCGCCGAGGAGGTGCTGCTCGAGCGGCTTCCATGCGAAGGCGGCGAGCGCGTCGCCTCGTGGTGCATCAAAAGGCGTTGAGGCCTTGCGCCGCTCAACGAGGCCTGTAACTTCCCCCAAACGGCATGAGCACGACGTTCGACCGCTCTTTGACGATCACATTCCCGCTATCGCGCAAGTTACCCGCCCCGACGTAGATGCCGACCGTTTCACCCGCGGCAGGCTGATACCTCAGCAGGCGTCCCCACCGACCGTCGTACCACCAATCGATTCCGATGTTTGACGGCAGACCGGAGGCGTCCAAGTCGCGGCCATACCAGAACTGGATGGTGGCCGAACAGTACCAGTGATCATCGATCCTGACACACATCCCCAGCGTGTACTGAAGGGATCCGGTGCCAAAGCCCACATCGGGCCAACGGCCCGGTCCCGTTCTCTTGTCGAAGTCAACGAGAATCGCGTTGGGCGTGAAATCGATGCTTGTGATCGCCGCCGTCTCAGCCCAGCTCGCGAAGTCGGACGGGTTGTTGATGATTGTTGCCTGCGCCAGGCTGAACGGCTGGACCTTGAACTGTCCCGTGGTGGAGAAGGGGCTGCTGACCGCGTTCGATGGATCGGTTGCGATCACACGCCAGAAGTAAGTCTTTTCCAGGAGCTTGATCGTCACGTCATGAGGGGTGTATGGCAGGTCGCTCCGTTCGGCAACCGTTACGCTGTAGACAAGGGGGCTGAAGGACGCCACCTCGGAGATTTCAAAGCGATAGAACAGCTGGCCGGCCGGACCGGTCCGTTGGACCGTATTCACAGTGATCGTCGGTTGCTCGCCGACCGTGGCGTTGGGCTGGGGATCGCCGAGCACCGGCTGCTGCAGAATCACCTCGGGGCCGATCGCGAAACTGCCGGGTGCGGTGTAGGGACCGGCGAGGCTTCCGCTTACTGCGCGTGCGCGCCAGAAATAGGTCCTGGCCGCGCCGATCTTGTCGATCCTCAGCACCGTCTGATTGCCGGCGCCCGCAGGCACGCCGTCCTTCGTGTAGACCTTGTTGGCAAAACCAATGTCGGTGGCCACTTCGAATGTATAAGTCAGCGCCGTGGTGCCGGTCGTGACCGCGTTCCTGATCGTCAGCGCGAGCGGCTGCTCGCTGTTCTTGAACTGCTGGTTGATCGTCGGCGTCGTCAACTGCGGCGACGTCAGCGTGATGCCTGTCGTTGCGTCCGTGACCGACTCGGTCTCGGCCGAGGAGACGAGATCTGACGGCCGTGTCGCAAGTAAAAAGCAAAACAAGTATAAACCGACTCACAGTTCTCCGGCTCTGCCCTGATCGTACCGCCGACCTGTTGATGAAATGTCATCCGCGCCCGGTGCCTCGATTCTCTTTGCAATACCGTCACGTGACGTGCAGAGTACGCGCTCTGTTCCTGCGGAGACACGGCGGCGCTATCGTCCGGCCATGACGCGTTCGGCCGGCGGCGTCTGGAGGATTTCCCGGATCGCGTAAATCGGTTTGTTCTGCGACTCGTGATAGGTGCGCGCCTGCAACTCGGCAAGCAGTCCGAGCGTCACGAGCTGGAAGCCGGCGAGAATGAGCAGGATTCCGAGTAACAGCAGCGGCCGGTTCGCGAGCGACCCGTTCCCGAACTGCTGCTGGTACGCGAGCCAGCCGCTGATCACGACGCCGGCCAGTCCCATGCTGACGCCAATCAGGCCGAAGATCTGCAGCGGACGCGTCGAATAGCTCAACAGGAACTTCACCGTCACCAGATCGAGGATCACCCGGATCGAACGCCCGATGCCGTACTTGGACCGCCCATGCCGTCGCGGACGATGGTTCACGACCACTTCCTCGATCGACACGCCCTGCTCGCTTGCGATCGCGGGCAGAAACCGGTGCATCTCGCCGTACAGTCTGAGCGGCTTGACAACTTCGGCGCGAAACACCTTGAGCGAGCAGCCGTAATCGTGCAGCCGGACGCCGGTCGCCATCGAGATCAGGCGGTTCGCGATCGCCGACGGCAGGCGCCGCGAGATGAATGCGTCTTTCCGGTCCTTGCGCCAGCCGCACACGATGTCGAATCCGCGTTCGATCTTCTCGACCATCGCGGGAATATCGCGGGGGTCGTTCTGCAGATCGCCGTCGGAGGTGACGATGAGCGCGCCGCGGGCGTGGTCGAACGCCGCCGTGAACGCGGCCGTCTGGCCGAAGTTGCGGCGGAACCGGATCACGCGCAGATGGGAATCGACGGCCTGCAGGCGCGCAAGCGTCGCGAAGCTCTCGTCCGTGCTCCCGTCGTCGACGATGATGATTTCGTACGAGCGGCCCCAGGCCGACAGCGTCTGCGTCAGCTCGCGATGCAGCTCGCCGATCGCTGCGGCCTCGTTTCGGATCGGGATGACGACGCTCAGGTCCATCTGGTCATGTGGCCATCTGGTCATCTGGTTATTTGGTCATCTCGTTATTGGTTGATTTGGCCGCAATGACCAGATGACCAGATGGCCAGATGTACAAATCGAGTATACGCGTTTATCGGCCCTTCCCGGTCCGCTCCCTTGTCCGCAGCAGGTACGCGCCGAAGCCGGCCATGAGCACGGCCGCGCCGACGAGCGACACGACGGTGCCGTGCTCGCGCATGTACGCCACCGCGCGGTCGCCGTACTGGACCGCCAGCAGTCCGAGCGCGACGTAGCGCACGCCTCGTCCGATCGCGATGGCCGTCGCAAGCCTCGACGCGCTGATCCCGATGGCGCCGGCAAGCAGGACGAAGATCTTGAAAGGCGCCGGCGGCGGCAGGAGGCAGGGCACGAGCACCGCCATCACGCCGTGCCGCCGCAGCGTGGCCATCGCGCGCTCTGTTTTATCGCCCGTAAAGCGCTTCCTGACGAACGCCTCGCCCCCCTTTCGTCCGAGATAGTGCAGCACGAGACAGCCCGCGATCGACCCCACCGCCGCGGCGGCGGCCAACAGGAGCATGCCGGCCGGGTGGCGCGTGACCATCACGACGAGCAGGACGTCGGTGATGCCCGGCAGCGGGAGGAACGACGAATCGAGGAAGGCGACGAGGACAAGACCTGGGGCACCGAGCGTCAGCGCGAGCCCGCGGATCCGGCTGACGATTCTCCCCATAGAATGAGCGGGTGATTATACCGTTCGCGCCTCGGACGCTGCCGGTGACGACTGCGCTCGTGGCGGCGCTCGGCGGCGCGATCGTCGCGTGGCATTATCATCAACTCGGCCTGACGCTCACCCACTACGACGCGCGCGGGCACCTCGTCGTCGCGCGCCGGATCATCGACAGCATTACGCCGGGTTGGCAGCAGGTCGGCGCGGTCTGGCTGCCGCTGCCCCATCTGCTGAACGCGATCCCGGTCCAGATCGATCTGTTCTATCGAACCGGCGCGTCGGGCGTCGCGATCTCGATCGCCGCCTTCGCGATCGCGGCCGGTGCCATCAGCTGGATCGTGCTGTCGCTGACCGGATCGGCGACCGCCGCGGCCGCCGGCGCCGCGGTGTTCGCACTGAATCCAAACGTGCTGTACCTGCAATCCACGCCGATGACCGAGCCGCTGCTCCTCGCGACGACGACCGTCGCGGTGGCGATGTCGATCGAATGGTGTCGGACAGACCCGAAGGTCTGCGCGACTGCTGTCAGCGGGGTCCTTGCCGGTGCCAACGAACGTACCGCCGCCGCTGACGAACCTGGAGCAGGCCTCGACGAAGCTGGAGCAGGCCTTCGAGTCCCCGGTCTTCAGACCTGCCATGTGGGCTGGGCGTTCGCGCTCGCCTGCCTGACGCGGTACGAGGCGTGGCCGGTGACCGCGAGCGCGCTGATGGCCGCCGCATGGACGCGGTGGCGCCGCGGTCAACCGCTTTCCTCCGCGGCGTGTGATGTCGCCGCGATCGCGCTCTACCCCGCCATCGCCGTCGCCGGCTTCACCATCTTCAGCCGCGTCGTCATCGGCGAGTGGTTCGTCGGCGGCGGGTTCTTCGTGCCGGAGAACAAAGCACTGGACAGTCCGCTGGTGGCGGCCGCCGAGATTGGCTGGGGCGCGCGGATGCTGAGCGGCGGCCCGCTCGTCTGGGCCGGCGCCGGCGGTGGGGCGCTCGCCCTCGGCTTCGGCCTGCTGATCCGGCGTCGCGCCGACGCGCTCCTCGCGCTCTCGCTGCTGGCGATGGCGGCCCTCCCCTGGGCGGCGTTCGTCAAGGGACACCCTTTTCGGATTCGCTACATGGTGCCGCTGATGGCGTTTGAAGCCGTTGGCGCGGGCATGGCGGCTGGCCTGCCGCCGGATCGTCGCGTTCGGGCCGCGTGTGCGATCGCGGTGCTTGCCATCGCCGGCTGCGAGCTCCGGCCGCTCGATGCCTCGGCGCCGATGGCCGTCGAAGCGCAGTGGGATCGGCCCAACGCGCCCGTCCGCGAGCGCGTCACGGCGTGTCTCGGCGGTCGCGCACCCGGCGAGAAGATCATGGCGAGCATGGGATCGCTCGGGCACTACATGCAGGAAGCCTCGCGGTCCGGCCTGGCGAT
>QHUQ01000246.1 GCA_003221985.1 Gemmatimonadota bacterium
TGAGGCGGACGTGGGTGAGCTGCTTTGGTGCCGGGCAGCATGATGCCAGCGACGGCGAGGGAGGCGAGCTCCGCGAATTCGCGGCGCGAGACGGGGTTCGACGGATCACTCGGGGTCATTTTGGTCCTCGACCTTGATCGACATCCTTCTGCCAATCGGCCAACGCGCCCTTCAACGCGACGAGGATGACGAGGATGTGCTTCATCGAGTCACCCCGAACGTGAACACGGTGCGCGAGCGATATACGGCACCGGGACGCAGAATCGTCGAAGGGAAATTCGGATGGTTGGGTGAGTCGGGAAAATGCTGGGTCTCGAGACACAGCCCGGAGCGGTGCAGGTACACACGCCCGCCCTTTCCTTTGATAGTGCCGTCGAGGAAGTTGCCTGAATAAAACTGCACGCCCGGCTCCGTCGTGCTGACGTCCAGCGTGCGCCCGTTGCTCGGCTCCACGAGGCGGGCGGCGTGCACAAGACCAGGTCCGCTGCCGCGGTCGACCATCCAGTTGTGATCGTACCCACGTCCATACCGCAGCTGCGTGTTGTCCTGCGCGATGCGCGCGCCGATCGGCGTGGGCGTGCGGAAGTCGAATGGCGTGCCGGCAACCGGCGTGATTGCGCCCGTCGGAATGAGCGTCGAGTCGACGGGCGTGAATGCCGCCGCGTCGAGCGTCAGTATGTGGTCGAGGATGTCGCCAGTCGCCGCACCGTGCAGGTTCCAGTACGTGTGCTGTGACAGATTCACCGGCGTGGCTTTGTCGCTCGTGGCTTCGTAGTCCACGACCAGCTCATCGCGCGGCGTGAGGGTGTAGGTGACGCGCGCGACGAGCGTTCCGGGGAATCCTTCTTCGCCGTCCTCGCTCGTATAGCGCAGTGTGACTCCCACGCCGCTGTCGGCCTGGAACGGCTCGCCGCTCCAGACGACCTTGTCGAATCCGCGAACGCCCCCATGCAGCGAGTTTGGCCCATTGTTCTTGGCGAGGTGGTACGTCGCGCCGTCGAGGGTGAACTGACCATTGGCGATGCGATTGGCGTAGCGACCGACGATCGCGCCGAAGTACGGCGAGTCCTTGAGGTAGCCGGCGAGGCTGTCGAAGCCGAGCACGATGTCGTCGAGCTTTCCCGAGCGGTCGGGCGTGCGGATCGACGTGATGATCCCGCCGTACGTGATGACCTTGACTTCGATGCCGTGCTCATTCGTGAGCGTGAACTGAGTCTTCATCGTGTCACGCAGCACAAACAGCACCGAGGGGTCAACCGGGTAACGCCCGAATCGTGCGCCATAGATCGCGAGTCCTCCGGGTAGCGCTGCATCGACCTCCAACCTGACGATCATCGCTCCAGTGCGGGCTCCCGCGCGGAGCGCCGCGGCGGGAATCGGCACGCGGAGCAGCTCCCCGTACGATCCGGCTTCGTAGAGATGCCCATCGTGCGGCTGCGCGTGCCAGCTGAGGATGCCACGCGAGTCGGCCGGGTCGTCGGGGAGCTCCCAGCGGCCGGCGAGTTCACCGTTTACGCCCACCGTGACCGCGCTGCGGAATGGCGTGGCACCGGTCATCGGATAGCTGTTCGGGTTGCGGCTGGGATCGTGGAAACCACCGCCGCGCATATAGTCCGAGTTGTCCGCCGCTGTGGAGTCGCGGTCCTTGCCGTTCAGGCGTTTGGCTGATGCCTCGACAAGGAAGGTCGCGCTCGCGACGTCGTTCGAGTCGAGGCCGGCCGGCCAGGGAATGCGGTACTCGAAATAGCCGCTGCCTGCCCCATTCAGTTTGTGATCGCCCAGCACGGTCCATTGTTTGAGCGTCCAGTGCGCGTCGCGCACGGCGGTGGCCGGCACGCGGGCGACCCGCACCCTCCGGCCATCCAGCAACGTCGCCACCCTGGGCGCGTCGCCCTCGACGATGAAGGTGGTGAAGTTGCGTTGCAGCACGGAGTCCTTGGCATCGACGAGGCGCGTTGCCAGTACCAGCGTGGCGGGCTCGGTTGGCATGATGATCGCGAGTGGCGCGAGCGGCTGAGTCAGCCACGGCCGGTACGGCACGCGCGTCACGGACGTGGCGTAGCTGCGCCGCTCGCCCAGTGTGTTCCATCCATACAGCTCGGCACGCAGCGTGAGCGAGTCACCGTACGCTTTGCTACTGAGAAAGGAGGCGTAGAGCGGCACGTCGACGTGCTCGCCGGGTCGAACTGAGCGGCTCAGCTCCGGATCGCCGAGGGCGATGTAGAGCGGCGCGTGCAGATCGCGCAGCGACATCCCCGGCACGAGGTCGCCGAATCCGGTCTCCTTGCGCGAGCGGTCGTAGCGCCAGTAGCCATTCCACTCGTTGATCACGTCGTGGTGCTCGGTGTACAGCCAGCCGCAGACCTTCGGATGACGGTGAAAGGCGTCGATCGCGCGGTGGTAGTCCCAGCTCCAATCGACGTCGCCCGTGCTGCCCGCGTACCCCCACACGTTGCCGAACTCCGAGTTGCACATCGGCTGATGGGCCTGGCGCCACGGCGCTCGGAAGTTCCAGGTCGAGCCGGGGAACGTGCTGTCGCTGAGCCGCTCGTCGTGCGCTTCCCAGCGCCAGCCGGGCAAGTACTCGTGCCACGTGTTGAGATCAGTCTCGGTGTGCCCGCTGCCGCAGCACACCGAGTTGTCTTCGACGAGCCGCGTGGGATCGAGCGACTTGGCCAGGCGGTAATCGCGCGCGACGCGACGCTCGGTCGCGGGCAAATAGCGATCGCGGCCGTCGACCTTCGTCTCCAGTCCCCACGTCTCGTTGAACAGCACCCAGGCGAACACCGACGGGTGGTTGTAGTCGCGTGCGATCATGCCGCGCAGCGCGACGTCGTGCTCGCGGAACGCCGCGGAATCGGGCGGACCCCACCAGTTCGGCACGTCGGCCATGTGTGGATGGTACGCCTGGTCGAGCGCCAGCTGGAGATAGACCGGCATGCCGTTCAGCGCGACGTAGCGGTTCGTCGTGCCGGGCACATTGACGACTCCGATCGTGCGCATGCCGAAGTAGCTCTGCACTCGGTCCTCGGCGAGGCCCTTCCCGCTCACGCTCACACTGACCTCGTGCAAGAAGGGATCGTCCAGCGTCCAGCGGCGCGCCTGCGGGAGCGGGACATCGAGATGCGCAGTCCTCGCGCCGCGCGGGATGCGGTGCGTCACTACTGGACCGCCCGCGCGGTTGGTAAACGCGAGGCGCAGGGTAAGCGCACGCGGGGCGGGTTCGAGCAGCCGCACGTCTATGTCGACTCCGGACAGGTCGGCATGCGGCGCGAAGTGCACGAACTCCAGCGGATCGCTGCCACGCGCCTCGAGGTAGACGGTCTGCCACATCCCGCGTGCTTTTCCGTAACCCTGTTTTCCCTCGAGCTTGAAGGCGTGCGGCGTGTCGTCGACTCGCACGACGAGTCGCCGGGACTCACCGGGTCGAGCGTGCGGCAGCTCGAAGGAGAATGGCGTGTAGCCGCCTTGATGCTCGCCCAGCCTCTGGCCATCGAGCCACGCGGTCGTCTTCCAGTCGGACGCGCCCAACACGAGAAACACGCGACGTCCGTGCCAAGCGTCGGGGATCGTGATAGCGCGGGCATACCACCCGATGTCGGCGCTGTCCGGGACACCCGACAGCGGCGCGCCCCAGGAAAACGGCACCACGATCTCGCGTCCCGCTGGAAGCCCGCGGCTTGGCCAGCCCTCGCGTTCCCCGCTGTTCTGCGGATCGAAGGCGAACCGCCAGCGGCCGTTGAGGTTGATCCATTGCGCGCGTGCGAAGTCGGGACGCGGATGCTCCGGAAGGGGAATGCTGTCGGGTGCGGCACGCGCGACGGCGACGAGGAGCGCCAGGACGAGACTCACCTCATAGCTCGCGGCGTTTCAACTGCTCGACCGCGTAGTGGCACGCCCGCGCGGTCAGTGCCATGTAGGTCAGCGACGGATTCTGGCAGCTGCTGGACGTCATCGCGGCGCCGTCGGTAACGAAGACATTCGGTACGTCCCATGACTGGTTCCAGCCGTTGAGCACTGACGTCTTCGGGTCCCGGCCCATGCGGGCCGTTCCCATCTCGTGATTGGTCCCGCCCGGCGTACTCGGCCCACTCGTGCTGGGCTCAATGTCTTTCGCGCCCGCCGCCTCGAGCAGCTCCGCCGCGGTGACGTTCATGTCGCGATGGATCGCCAGCTCGTTGTCGCTCCAGCGGCATTCGATGTGGAGTGAGGGGATGCCCCAGGCATCGACCAGCGTCGGATGCAGCGTGGCGCGGTTCTCCTCGCGCGGCAGCATCTCGCCGAAGCCGTCGAAGCTCATCGACCAGGGGCCGAGGTCCGTCAGCCGAGCCTTGAGCGCCAGGCCGATGCCGGGCGCGTGCAGCGCGGCGTGCCATCCCGCGCGACCCGCACCACCCTGGAATCCGTACCCACGAATGAAGTCCGGATGCCGGGGGGGCGACGTGACATTGCGGAAGCGCGGCACGTAAATGCCGTTGGGACGCTCCCCGATCGTGCGTCGGTCGGTCCAGCCGTCGAACACGCCGCTGGCGCCGCCCCACTTGATGTGATCCATGATGTTGCGGCCGACCTGCCCACTCGAGTTGCCAATCCCAGAGTTGAGCAGAATGCGCGCGCTCTCGAGTGCGGATGCACACAGAAAGATCACGCGCGCCGTGTACACTCGTTCCATCTTCGTCTTTGCATCGATAACCTGAACGCCAGTTACTCGATTATCACGGGCCAGCAATCTGTGGACGATGCTAAAGGGGCGCAGCGTCAGCCGGCCGGTGGCCTGCGCCGCCGGGAGCGTCGCGTTGACGCTGCTGAAATACGACCGCGTGATGCAGCCGCGGTGGCACGGCCCGCAGTAGTGACACGGCGCCCGGCCGTTGAGCGCCGTCGTGAGATTGGCCACCCGGCCGATCGTGAGCACGCGGGCGCGCCCGAACGTCGCGGCGATCCGTTGGCGCACGTGCTGCTCGACGCAATTCAGCGCCATCGGCGGCAAAAACTGGCCGTCGGGCAGCTGCGCGAGGCCTTCGGCCTGACCGCTCACCCCGATGAAGCGCTCGACGCGATCGTACCAGGGGGCGATGTCCGCGTAGCGGATCGGCCAATCGACCGCGATGCCGTCGCGGGCGTTGGCCTCGAAATCGAGATCGCTCCAGCGGTAGACCTGGCGTCCCCAGATGATCGACTTGCCGCCGACTTGCCGCGCGCGAAACCAGTAGAACGGTCGATCGGCCGGCGTGCTGTAGGGGTTGTCGACATCGTCGGTCCAGAAGACGTGACTCAATTCGTCGAACGAGACCGAATGACTCTGCATCGGCTGACGCGCGGCGACCGTGCGGCGATCGCCCAGTCCCCGGAACGGCACCTCCCAGGGAGGTTTGTGCTCGGTGTAATCCTGCTCGGGCACAATCGGTCGCCCGGCTTCGAGCACGAGCGTGCGCAAGCCGAGTTCGGTCAATTCCTTTGCGGCCCAGCCGCCGGTCATGCCGGAGCCGACGACGATGGCGTCAAAATCGGTCATACGGGTGCGCACCCGTCGTACCGCCACGGCGGCGGGTACAGCTTGAGCGCCCGCATGCCCACCTCGGACGTGCAATAGCCGTACACCGTGAGGTACTTGAGCCTCGCGAACCAATGGTCGTTCGTGCCGGCGGCGAAGGCGGCGTTATCCAGCGCGTTGAGCAGCGCGAGCTGATCGGCTTCGTTGCGATCGACGAAATTTCCCCCCGAGTCCAACTCTTTGAGCCCCGCAAGAAAACGCTCGCGCTCCTCGGGCGTGTGCCAGTCGGTCAGCATCTTGTCGATGAAGGCTCCCACGTTCGCGGCCGCGGCGCCGGGCAGGATCCGTTCCGCCGCAACATCGACAGCGGAGAGGGTGCGCCGCACGGGAGCACCGCGATGCACGTCGCGACCCAGCGCGAGCAGGTCTGCCGGGTCGAGCGCGCTGAGGCTCTGGAGCCCCGCCGTCGCTACGAGCCACTGGATCAGCTCGCGTCGTTCCATCGGCCCTCGGCCTCGAGATAGCGTCGCGCGATCGTGCCAGACTCTTTCGGCGTGCGGGCAGCGTCGGGCACGCTATCGAGCTCGACCACTCCCCAGCCGTCGAACCGGATCGCGTCGAGTGCCGCGAACACGGCCTGGAAGTCCACGCGACCGCGGCCCAGCTCGACGAAGCGGTCCGACGCGTCGAGATCCT
>QHUQ01000247.1 GCA_003221985.1 Gemmatimonadota bacterium
AGGCGGTGGGGCAGGCCGACCCGGCGACGGCGCTGGAAACAATTCTCGCGACGACCAGCTACGAGCAGTACCTGGCCGATGAGGGCGCCGACGGCATGGAGCGCATCGAGAACGTGCGCGAGCTGATTGCCGGCGCCGCCGCGTGGGCGGAGGTGCAGGACCCCGACGCCGCGGAAGGCACCGGCACTCCCGTGGAGCGCTACCTCACGCAGGCCGCCCTCATCACGCCCGTGGACGAGGATCAGAACGAGCCCGGTGTCACGCTGCTCACCGCGCACATGGCGAAGGGACTCGAGTGGCCGATCGTGGCGCTCGCGGGTCTGGAGGATGTACTCTTCCCGCTCGGTCGCTCGACCGAGCAGCCGGGCGGCGTCGAAGAAGAGCGACGATTATGCTACGTGGGTCTCACGCGCGCGCGCGAAAAGTTGTATCTCTCATGGGCGCGCACGCGGTATCGCAACGGCCGGCTGGAACTTGCGGAGCCGTCACGCTTTCTCGAGGCGCTGCCGCCGGAAGTCGTCGAGGAGCGGAGCACGACGCCCTCGTGGAAGCCGCTGCGCGGGTCGGGAGCGATGCCGCCACGGCCGTCACGGCCTCGTGGCGCCGCGGCGCGGCGGCTGCCGCCGGACGTCGGATTTCCCGAAGACGTGTCGCAGGACGCGCCACGCTACGTCAAAGGTGAGCGCGTGCGCCACCGCAAGTTCGGCGGCGGGATCGTGCGCGCGGTGTCGGGTGAAGGCCGCGACCTGCGCGTGAGTGTGGACTTCGACGATCCGGACATCGGCACTAAGCAACTGCTCGTCGCCTATGCGGGCCTCGAGCGCGATTGGGAAGGAGAAGGGGCATGAGTGTGTCGCGGGAGGAAGTCCTCCGCATCGCCCAGCTGGCGGAGCTCGACGTGGAGGAAGAGGCGTTGCCGACGCTTGCCGAACAGATGTCGCGCATCCTCGATTACGCGGCGCAGCTGAGCGCGGTGCCGGCGAACGGCACGGTCAAGGTCTTCGTGCCCGGTCCCGACGCGATCCGATTCCGCGCTGACGAGGTCACTCCGTCCGGGCTCGCGTTTGGTCCCGAGGAGTTCGCACCAGACTTCAAGGAGGGCTTCTTCGTCGTGCCGAAGCTTGGCCAGTTCGAGTGAGTGACGCAAAAGCGGTCGCCGACCGCCTGGTGAAAGTGAAGCGCCTCAACGCGCTACTCACCCCTCCCAAAGAGCTCCGCAAATCGCTCAACACCCAGATCGCCGCGGCGCGTCCGACGGGCGTGCTGTACGGCATGCCGGTCGCCGTGAAGGACAACATCTCCACGCTGGAATTCACGACGACTTGCGGCTCACGCATTCTCGAAGGGTATCGCTCGCCGTATGAAGCCACCGCCGTCACCAAGCTCAAGGCGGCCGGCGCCCTGATCGCGGGCAAGACCAACTGCGACGAATTTGCAATGGGCTCGTCGACCGAGCACTCGGCCTACGGCCGTGTATTGCACCCACTCGACAAGACGCGCGTGCCCGGCGGCTCGTCCGGCGGATCGGCGGCGCTCGTCGGCGCGGGCGCCGTACCCGCGGCGCTCGGCTCGGAGACGGGCGGCTCGGTGCGGCAGCCAGCCGCGTTCTGCGGCATCGTCGGCATCAAGCCGACCTACGGTCGCGTCAGCCGCTACGGCCTCGTTGCTTTCGGCTCGTCGCTCGATCAAATCGGCGTGTTCGGCCGCAGCGTGCACGATGCCGCGCGCGTGCTGTCCGTGATCAGCGGGCGCGATCCCAGAGACTCGACGTGCGAGGACCGCGACCCGCTGCGGCTGCCCACGGTGCCCGAGTCGTTGCAGGGCTTCGTGGTCGGCCTGCCGAAGGAGTACTTCCCGCCCGAGCTCGATCCGGCCGTGCGGCGCGCGTGCGAGCGGGCCATCAGAATGATGAAAGAGCTGGGAGCCGCCGTCCGCGAAGTCTCCCTGCCGCATACGCCGTACGCCGTGCCGACCTACTACGTCATCGCGCCGGCCGAGGCCTCGTCCAACCTGGCCCGCTACGACGGGGTCCGGTATGGGCCGCGGTTCAACGGGGCCACGGATCTGCGCAGTCTGTATCGCGCGACGCGCGGGCAAGGCTTCGGACCGGAGGTGCGCCGCCGCATTCTGGTGGGTACCTACGTCCTGTCGTCGGGTTACTACGACGCCTACTACCGGCGTGCCCAGCAGATGCGGGCGCTGATCGCCCAGGACTTCCGGAACGTGTTCGATCGCGGCGTAGACTTGCTGTTTACGCCGACCGTTCCCACTCCCGCGTTCAAGGCGGGGGAAAAGCTCGCCGATCCGATTGCGATGTACCTGTCCGACATCTTCACCGTGACGGCGAATCTCGCCGGCCTGCCGGCCATCTCCCTGCCGATCGGCCGAGTGAAGGGGTTACCGATCGGCGGGCAATTGATCGGCCAGGCGTTCCTCGAGGATGAGATGATCGAGGCCGCGTATGCGCTCGAGCGCGTGGTCCCCGCGACGGACGAGGCGTGATGCCGCCCGCCTGGGAAACGATCATCGGGCTCGAGACGCACGTGCAGTTGCGCACCAAGTCAAAAATGTTCTGCGGCTGCTCCACGGCGTTCGGCGCTCCGCCCAACACCCAGGTATGCCCCGTCTGCCTGGGACTGCCGGGAGCGCTGCCGATGGCAAACGGCGCCGCCATCGGTCTCGCCGTCCGCGCCGCGCTCGCGCTCGGGTGCACGGTGCATCCCAAAAGCATCTTCGCGCGCAAGAACTATTTCTATCCCGATCTGCCCAAGGGATATCAGATCTCCCAATTCGATCAGCCGCTGGCGACGAGCGGCACGCTGTCGTTCCTCTCTGCCGAGCGCGGGGTGGTGAACGCCTCGATTGTGCGGCTGCACCTCGAGGAGGACGCGGGGAAGTCGATTCACGATCGTTTTCCCAAGGCGACGGCGGTGGACCTCAATCGCTCGGGCGTACCGCTCATCGAGATCGTCGGCGGGCCGGATCTCCGCTCGCCGGCGGAAGCGCGCGCCTACCTGCAGACCCTGAAGCAGCTCCTCGAGTACATCGGGATCTCCGATTGCGACATGGAGAAGGGCAGCCTGCGCGTCGACGCGAACGTCTCCGTGCGGCGGTCCGGGGAGACGGCGCTCAACACGCGCACCGAGGTCAAGAACATCAACTCGTTTGCGTTCGTCGAGAAAGCGCTGACCGTGGAGCGCGATCGACAGATCGCGCTCACGCTACTTCCCCGATCCCGACCTGCCACCGCTGGTCCTGACGCCGGAGTTCGTCGCCGAGCAGCAGAGTGAGCTGCCCGAGCTGCCGGGGGCCAAACGCGACCGATTCGTCGCGACCTACGGCCTCAGCCGGGAGCACGCTACCGTCGTCACGGCCACGCGCGCCGTGGCGGATTATTTCGAGACCGTCGCGAAGACCAGCGCCGAGCCGCAGCACGCCGCCAACTGGGTCATGACCGAGGCGCTCGCCGACGCGAAGGACCACAACGATCAGCTGCGTGTATCGCCTGCCGCGCTCTCGCAGATCATTGGGCTGGTCAAAGGCGGTACACTCAGTCACCAGGCGGCCAAGCGCGTCTTTGCCGAGGTCGCTGCGAAAGGCGGGGATCCACGTTCGGTCGCCGAGTCCCTCGGCGTGATCCAGGTGGCGGATACGAACGTCGTCGCGGGGTGGGTGACGGACGTTCTCGGCGCGCACGCGCCGGAAGTGGGGCGCTACAAGAACGGTGAAACGAAGCTGATGGCGTTCTTCGTGGGGCAGGTGATGCGGGCGTCGAAAGGCAAGGCCGACCCCAAGTTGGCGCAGCGCGTGCTCGAGGAGAAACTCGCGAGCTAGTGCAGGTCTATCGTTTCGGCAGCGCCTGAATCAAATAATTTCCCACCCACTGCGCGGCAAAGGCGGCGAGCAGGAACAGAACAATCAGGCCCCATCCGAAGCCGCCGTCGATGCCGCGCATCTCGTCGCGCGCAACGAGCAGAATGCCGATCACCCCCAGGACCGCCAACACTCCCGTGTACCACGCCATCGTCGTCCGCGGCCAACCGGGCTGGCAGCGGAATGTCGCAGCGATCGGCATCGTCAACAGCAGCGACGTGACGACTCCTGCGAGCGCGGTGCTCGCGCCGGTGACGATGAACGTGACCATCGAGACCGCCGCGAAGCCGAGCGCCATCATCATGAGCGAGGACTGCAGGCGCTGATCGTCCGAGAGCGCGAGCCGACCGAACCGGTTGAATCGCAGCGTCGTGTCGAAAACGGCAGGCCCGATCCAGGTCATCAGGGCAAACAGCACGTATGCCGCCAGGAGCGGCCAGATTAGTGGTCGCAACCCGGGCGCGGCGTCTGCGACCTGGCGCAGCCCGCGAAATGCGAGGTATCCCCCCAGCACCACGCCCCATTGCGCGCGGTGCGTGAGCGTATTCATCCACATGAAGTAACGCAGGAGCACGCGATAGATGCCGTAGCGCGCCTTCAGCGCCTCGACGATCCCGGCGCGAGCCGTGTCGAGCGTGGGATCCAGCCGCAGCGCCTCGCGAAAGCTCTCGAGCGCCGCCGCCGGGTCGCCGCGACGCAGCACCGTCCAGCCACGATTCGCGTGCGTCAGCGCATTTTCAGGATCTTTTGCCAGGGCGCCCTCGAGCGCCTTGGCGGCCTCGCGATGGCGGCCCAGCTGGCGCAGCGCCATCGCCCGCAGATTGAGCCCGCCGGCATGCTCGGGATCGAGCGCCAGCGCCTGATCGGCGGCCGCGAGGGCGTCCCGCCAGCGCCGCTGGTCGTAGCGAATCGCGGCAAGCAGCGAGAAGTAGCTCGGCGCTTCGGGCTCGCGGCGAATCGCCTCGGCCAGGGCGTCCGCCGCTTCTTCCAGCCGGTTGCGGTCGGTGAGAACACGGGCCAGCGCGTAGTGGACGATGCCGCGCTCGCTCCCACCGCCCACGGCCACTCGCGCTTCCGCTTCAGCTTCGTCGAAACGCTTTTGGGCGGTGAGACACAGCGCGAGCAGTGCGTGGCCTACAGGGTCGCCGGGATCCTGGGTCAATGCCTGCAGGAGCTCGCGCTCGGCGAGGTCGTACCGCCCCTGATCGAACAGAACGTACGCGCGCTCGCGACTGGCGGTCATGGCTCAGAGTCTCAAGTAGGTGCGCACGGCGTCGTAGAAGCCACTATCATTCGCGTACAGCACGTAGTTGCGCGCGGTCCCGAACCAGTCTCG
>QHUQ01000159.1 GCA_003221985.1 Gemmatimonadota bacterium
GCTCCCAAGGCAACGGCTGGCTCGAGTGCGCGTGCACGATCTTCCAGCCACCTTCCCGCCGTTCACAAATGAATGTTGCCCGGCCGGCCTCCACGCGGCGCTCGGCCGGGTTGACCCATTGGTACTCCACTAGCACCCAGGCCATCCGGCCTTCCACCGTCGCGGACGCCGCCGAAATGGTTACCCGGCCGGTGCCGCCGCCGTTCGAAATCCCCGCAAACCGCGGCGCGCCCAACCGGATGCGCGCATTCTCCACGACCACCGCGTCGGCCGTGTACAGCGTATCGGCCCGACGGTCCCCCGCCGCGTCGAGAGTGAGCGCCGACCGCACCAGCGCCTGAACCTCGTCCGTCCCGCCGCCAACCCCCGCCACTTCGCCGGAGAGGGGCCTCAGGGGCCTCAGGGGCCTCACCGTCGGTGATGCGCACGCGGCGAGCGTCGCAATCGTCGCGAGGATCAGGTAGGGGCGCAGCATGCTGCGCCCCTACCGTTTTTCCAACCGCGACAACACTGCCCATGCCAGCAACGGGAACAGGATCTCGTGATGGCCGGTGAGCTGAATCCCGCGCCCGCCGGCGAGTGTGGGTCGTTCGACGACGTTGACGCGCGGGCGGTAATGCCGCTGCATGTCGCAGTCGCACGCGGTGAAATTCCTGGGTCGTCCGCCGTTCAAGTTGCGCGCGATGGTCAGCGCCTTGAGGAACACTTCCGGCATGATGACCGCGCTGCCGAGGTTCAACACGACGCCGCCCTCGTCGAGGTCGGGAAGGGCGCCGGCCAGGCGTTTGAAATCGCGATGGCTCGTGGTGCCGACCGTCGCCCCATCGGCGGTGGGATGTTGATGAATGATCTCCGCGCCGATCGCCGCGTGGACGGTCACCGGCACGCCGAGCTCCGCGCAGGCGACCAATACCGACACGTCACGTCCGGGAAGATCCTTGCGGGCGCGCAGGTATTCGGCGAGCGCCTCGCCCGCGCCCTGCGTGCCCTGAGCGCCGCGCGCCAGGGCGGCATTCATCTCGCGTCCGGTCTCCTCCGCCATCCCGAAGGTGCCGTCGCCCAGCCCGGCCGCGACGTCTTCGCTCGTGCCGCCGTACGCCGCCAGCTCGAAATCGTGGATCGCAGCGCTGCCGTTCATCGCGACGACCGTAATCGCGCGCTGCCGCATCAGGGCGATCAGCAGCGGCCCCAGTCCTACCTTGATGACGTGCCCACCCAGCATCGCGAGGATCGCACGGCGGCCGGCCGCGGCCGCTACTTGATCGACGACGTAGCGAAGCTCCTGAGCGGCCAGGATTGCGGGCAGCGAGTCGATGAACGCATTGAAGGAGCGATCGGAGGGCTGGGGTGCGTGGGCGAGCAGCGAAGCATCGACTTTGTTGTGGCGTTTGGATACGGGGACAGTTTTGAGGCGGGAGAAGTCGGCTTCGCGGTAATCGGTCATTACTGCGCTCCTGTCGCTCCCGGGACCACGTACTCCTTGAGTTTCAGCGTCACCTGGCCGAACGAGAAGTTCGACTGAATCGCCAGCACGAGCCGTTGCGCGTCATCCGACAGCCAAATGCGGGTCTCCGACTTCTCGGCAAAGATGCCGCGGCCCTGCGGAATCTTGGGCCGGACGACGAGCGCGCGCCACTTCTTGCCCGCCACGCTCACCCGTTCGCGCCCCAGGACCTCGACGATCACCGGATTGCGGTCGGGGCGAAAATAGCGGGCGTATTCGTATTTCTTGCCGACCTCGAGCGGCACGGTACGGATCCAGTACAGAAAGGCGGCGTCATCGAGCGGCTCGCGGACCGTGGCGAACGTCGTGTCGCGTCCCTGTTCGCGATAATAGCCGGAATCGGGGAAGATCTCGTACTGCCGCTCGCGATGCTTGTCGCGTTCGTCCTGCACCGACGAGAAGCGCCGCGAGCGGAAGTCGTACCGCCCCACCCACGATTCGATCGTCTGATCCAGATGGTACCACAAGGCCCCGCCGGAGATGCGAAAGCGGATGTGCACCGTCTCCACGTTGTGCACCGTGTCGATGCCCATGACCTCCATCGCGGCGCTGCCCACACTAAACGGGCCGTACCTCGCGCCAAAACTGAGCCGCTCGCCCACGGGAAATGGCACCGCCGGGGTGCCGAGGCAGATGGTGTCTTGCGACCGGAGTGGTCCCGCCGCCGCGAGTAACGCGAGGGCGAGTGCCGCCGAGCCTTTGCGCGCCGCGCTGATCAGCCCGCGCGAGCGCCAGGCCATGAGTAGCTGCTGCCAGGGACTGGAGCGCGAGGCTCGCTGCTTGAGATCGTAGCGGGCGGCGCTGGAGACGACCTCGATGCGTCGGGCATGGGCGCCGAGCCGGGCGAGCAGCTCCGCGTTCGCCGCCCATCCTTCGGTCGTGAGCAGCGGCGCGTCCCCACCTCTGGTCGCTTGCCGCAGCACGATTAAGCGCAGCGCGGTAAAGCCGGAGATCGAGTCCCGCACGCCGCCGCCGACGCGCAGCAACCACGGCGCCCACTGTCGCGCCCAGCGCTCCCGCCAGGGGCGTGCCCCCGCGATCCGACGTTGCTCGGCCACGACGAGGTCGGCACCGGACTCCACGCGCTTGACCATTTCTTCCATGGTCTCCGGCGCGTGCACGAAATCGGCGTGCAGCGTGATAGCACAGTCGCGCTTGGGTCTATCCGTACGCTGCAGCGCGACACGGAGCAGCTCTTCGAGGCTGCGTGCGTATCCCTGACGCGACCGGTGCTTGATCACGGTCAGCGGCAACACGCGGGCATAGGAGGTCAGGACGTCCGCAGTCCCATCCGTCGACCCATCGTCGCACGCGATGATCTGGTATTCCCGCTCGAAGGCGGTGAACACCTGGCGGACCTTCCACAGCACGAGGCCGACGGTTCTCGCCTCATCGTGTGCGGGAATGCAGACGTAAATCATGGCCCTGCAATCTAGACGAGGCTGCGATAGACGTCCAAGACTCCCTGCGCCATGGCGCTCGCCGCGAAACGCGGCGGAAGGGGCAGGGGCAGGGGACGCTCGAGCATCTTCACGATCCTTTGGGCCATGGCCTCCGCGGCTCCCACCGGAACCAGAACCTCGGCAGGCAGAATCTCGGGAATTCCCCCGGCGGCGGTGGCGACAACGGGACGCCCCAACGCCAGCGCGTTCAGCACCACGCTGCCCAGTCCCTCGGTCGTGGACGACAGCACAAACACGCTGGCGTCCGCGATCAGCGCATCGATGCGATCCACATACCCCAGCAGATGCACGCGATCGCGGAGTCCCAGGCGCGCGATCTCGGCGGTGAGTGAGGCGCGCAGTCTGCCCTCGCCCGCGATGACCCAGTGGAGGTCCGGGCGCCGGGCGCGCGCGTAGTGCGCCGCGCGAATCAATGTGCGGTGGTCCTTTTCGCCGGTGAGTGCCGCGGCGTTCACCACCAGGGGAGCAGCCGCGGGAATGCCCAATCGCCGGCGCGTATCGAGGGGGGGGAGAGCAGTTGCGGCCTGGCGGACCGCGCCGACGTCGATGCCGTCTGGGACGACGACGACGGCATCGCTCGCGATGCCATCGGCGATCAGCACGCGCTTGACGGCGTCGGAAATCGCGATGATGCGATCGGGGCGCCGCCAGGCGCCAAAGCGCCCGGTATGAAACGCGACGCGCCGTGTCGCGACGAGCCGGCGGCCATGGGCGACCGTGGCGGCGAGCGTCAGCGCATGGCTGTCGTGGACGTGAATCACGTCGGGTTGGAATGCCGCGATGGTGCGGCGCAGGTGCCACCAGGCGCGGGGATCCAGGCCGATTCCCCAGGCGGTCCCGTGCACCTTCGTCCCGGCGGCCGCGGCGCGTTCGGCGAGCGCGCCGCGCTGTTTGGTGACGAGCGCCTGCTCGATCCCCGCTTCGCGATCGAGCTCGCGGCACAACAGCCAGACCTGATTCTGGCCGCCGCGCCAATCCCGGCCCGAGTCGACCTGCAGCACCCGCATCCGTCCCGTGCCCTCCTTACGCCGGGACTTTCACGACTCCGGCGAGGACGCGGCGCAGGGCATCGAGCTTGAAAGGCTTCTGGAGGAAGGGGCGGCCCAGCTCTTCGAGGAATTGCAGCGTGTCGCCGCGGACCGTGTCGCCCGTGGCGAAAATGATGCGGTCGGCGACGGTCGGATGCATGCGCGCGAGGGTGTGAAACATCTCGCGGCCGCCCAGCCGCGGCATGCGCAAATCGCAGATGATCAGATCGAATGGTTGCATGAGCGCGCGCTTCAACGCCTGACTGCCGTCGCGCGCCAGCACGACCTCGTGACCCCAGCTCTCGAGCGTCGCCTGCATGTAGTGGAGGATGTGCGGCTCGTCATCGACGACGAGTACGCGGAGGCGTTCGAGCCGTTCGGGAGGAACCGCTGGCGTCTCGGCTCCGGCCGCCAGGGGTCTCAGCTCCGTGTGCACGCCGGTGGGCAGCTCGACGGTAAACGTCGCGCCCCTCCCGCTGCCGGCGCCTCCCGGTTCCACCGTCATGCTACCGCCGTGCTCCTTCACGATGCCGAGGCAGATCGACAAGCCGAGCCCCGTCCCCTCCCCCTCGGATTTCGTGCTGAAGAAGGGCTCGAAGACGCGTTGCGCGACGGCGTCCGGGATGCCGGGCCCATTGTCGGAAATGTTGACCGACAGTCCGTCGGGCTCGCACTTCGTGACGATCTGAATCTTGCCGCCGCCCTCTTGCGGGCGCGTGCTGGTGATCGCCTGCGCCGCGTTGTTGATGATGTTCACGAACACCTGCTTGATCTGATTGGCGTGCACCTCGACCTCGGGCAGCCCGGGCTCGAACTCGAGCGTCAGCTCGATCCGTGCCGCGAGCAGCTGATTCTTGAGCAGCTGGTGGGTGGACTCGAGGATCGGGCGGATCGATTGCAGCTGGCGCTCGCCTTCCTGACGGCGCGCGAACGACAGCAGGTTGCGGACGATGGCGGAGGCGCGCTCGGCCTCCTGGCGGATCACGGCGAGCGGCTCGGCCAGTCGGGGCGGCACGTCGGCGGCCTCGCCCAGCAAATCGCTGAAGCCGACGACCGAGGCGAGCGGGTTGTTGAGGTCATGGGCCACCCCGGCGATCAACTGGCCGATCGCCGACATCTTCTCCGACTGCAACAGCTGGTCCTGCAGGCGGCGCTTCTCGCTCTGGTCCTCGAACAGCAGGACGGCGCCGCCCGGCTCTCCCGTAGGAATGGCGGTGACCATCAACGTCCGCTCGCCCGCGCGAATCTCGACCGGCGCCGGAGCGCCCTCCAGCGTGAGCAACCGCGCCACCGGATCCACCCACGACGGCGGCAGCAACGTCAGCCACGGGCGCCCGGGCAGCGCCGTGACGGGCAGCTTGATCAGCTCGGCGAATACGCGGTTCGCGCGGCGCACCGCACCCTGCGGATCGATGTAGCAGATCGCCTGGTTGAACGCGTCGACCGTCTGCTCCCATTCTCTCTTGCCGCTCGACAACAGCTCGACCAGGCGTGCGTTCTCGAGCGCGATGCCGGCCTGCGCCAGCACGGCGCGCGTGAACAGCAGCGCGCCGTCGTCCAGGGCGTTCTTGCGGTCGCCCTCCATCGCCACGGCTCCGATGGTGCGCGACACGGCGACGATCGGCGCCCCGAGCCAGCTCGCCGGCACGGGTCCATCGAGCGCGACCTGCAGCTCGGCGGCACGCGCGACGACATTGTCGGGAAACACGAGCGGGCCGCGACGCAGCGCGAGCTGCAGCAGCGGCTCGTCGGTGGTCGCCGGGCGGGGACCGTTGTGGTAGCTGACGGCGAGAGCATTGGTGTCGATATCGAGCAGCATGACCGAGAGACGGCCGGGTGCCAGCTGCTCGGACAGAGTCCGCGCCACGATCTCCACGATGGTCGCGGGGCGAAACGCGCCCGCGAGCTCCTGCGAGAGCGCGATGAGACGCTCTAACACGACGCCTCGTCCAGGAAGCGGGTCGGCACGCGGGTGGCGGCGTCGACGAGCGCTTCAGCCGACTTGATGAACCGCACCACGATCGGCAACGACCCCACCAGCCCGCGCGCGGCACACGCCGCGCTCGAGGTCGAGCCAGATGCCGACATCCTCGGGCATGCCGATCGCCGGTTGCGCCGGCAGCACGAGCGCAACGGACCCATGAGTCCAGTCGGTGGATGCGGTGCGGTACTCGTCACTCGCATTGATCGCCGCCCCATATGCCGCGACCCACTCGGTGGATGGAAACGCGTGACCGGTCGTGGTCATGCGATCGCCCGCGCGAACCCGTCGAACAAGGCCCGCTCCGTCAGATCTTCCGGATGCCATTGTACCGCGACGATCCAGGGGGCGCCCGCATCCGCCGGCTCGGCGGCCTCGATCACGCCATCGTCGGCCCACGCCACCGCCTTGAGGCCCGGTGCCACGTCCCGAATCGCCTGATGGTGCCGGCTGTTCACGGACGCCGAACGAGCGCCGAGTGTCCGCTCGAGCAGCGACCCGGCATCGACCCGCACCGCGTGATTACTCGCTTCATTGTGCGGCACCGAACCCGGCCGCTCACTGTCCAAATCCTGATACAGAGTGCCTCCGAGGGCGACGTTGAGGATCTGAATGCCGCGGCAGATCGCGAGAATCGGCAAGCGCCGCCGGCGCGCGGCGTCGATCAGCGCCAGCTCGGCCGCGTCGCGCGCGGGATCGACGTCACCGAGGCGCGGGTGCGGCGCGGCGCCGTAACGCGCGGGCGCGACATCTTCCCCGCCGGTGAGCACCAGGCCGCGCACGCCGTCGAGCGCGGCGGCGGCGCGATCCGGTGCGAGAATCGTCGGGACGGCCAGCGGAATGAGACCGGCGCCTTCGAGCGCCCGCACGTACGCCGTGTTGAGGGTAATTCGCTCACGGCCATCGACCATCCGCCGTGGAGCCGTCACGGCGACAAGAACGGCCGCCGTGGCCCTGGTCACGACGTTTGGGTCGCCGGGCCGCCGAACAACGGACAGCGGGGATTGCTGACGCTCGCCCAGTCGACGCGGACGCCGTACAGATTCAGCGCCACGGTTCCGCCGATGATCGTGCCGATCGCCGGATGGCCCTGCGGCTCCTCGGTATCGAGGGTGAGGACACCCATCGTGCGCTGCGAGGTGTCGTCGACCACCAGCAGGCCGTAGCCGTGCTGGGGAAAGCCGGAACCCCGATACTGCATCGAAATGCGGCCTTCGCCGTCCCGACCGACGAGCACGGCTCCGATATCACGCGTCTTCTGGAGGATGACGAGGGCGGGCAGCGAATCCGGGACCCCTCGGGGCGGATCAGTGAGGACGGCGCGCGCGTTGCCGAGCTGCTGGGTGATCAGCGAAGGCCCGGCGAGGAACGCGATGCCGCAGGTCGGCGACCCGCCGCTCCCGCGCCCACAGGCAGCCACCGCGAGGGTCAATGCCAGCAGCCGGTAGTTCATGATCCGGAATCTAACGCTAATGCGACCAAACAGCCGTTACCGTCACCGTGCGCACCGGCGCGAGGGTTTGGGGCACCAGGTTGTACATGTAATTGAGCACATTGGCCGCCAGGAGCCGCAGCTCGACCGGGCCGTGTTTCCAACCTGCCCGCAGGTCCAGCACTCGCACGGGGACGCGCCGGGAGTCGACGAACCCCTCCAGCTCGATGCGCTCGACACGGCTGGCATAGCGGAAGTCGGCGCCCACGCCGAAGGCGCCGAGGCTGTAATCGCCGCTCAGCGTCACGAGGTGGCGCGGGCGGAACGCGAGCGGCCCTGCCGCCGACGTGTCACCGGCGACCTGCCGCCGGGTGCTGAGGTAGGTATAGCTCAACGTCGCGATCAGCCGATCCGGAATGGGCGCGGCCAGAATCGCCGCGTCGAGCCCGGCGATGCGCGCGCGCGTGACGTTCTGGAGCTGGATCTTGGGTACCAGGTTGAGTATCGAGTCGTTGGGTGATTGCTCGATGAGGATCAACCTGGGTTCGATCAGTTCACGTGCCTCCGTCCAGAACAGCGCCGCGTCGAGCCGCAGCATCCGGAACAGCGGGGCGGTGGTGTAGCCGAGTTCCGTCGACCATGCAGTTTCCGGTCGCAGGTCGGGATTGGGAATCACCTCGAGTCCCTCGGCGAAGGTGTGCACGAATCGCTCGGCGATCGTCGGGGCACGGAAGCCGCGGCCGATCGACGCGCGCAGCACTCCTCCACTGTGATCGGTCGGCATGGTGCCGCCGAGCCGGGGACTGACGACCGCACTGAGCGAGCCGCCGTCGACCGCGAGAAAATCGATGCGCGCGCCGACATTGAAACGGACCACGCCCACCGCCTGGTCGCTCTCGCCGTACGCGGCGAACTCGGACTGCGAATGATTCTCGAAGATATCGCTGGTGACATCGGAGTACGTCACCTCGCCGCCGACCAGCACCGTGCGCGTGGAATCGGGATGCGCCTCCGCCCGGAGCTCGGCGCCGAAGCGGTTGGCGACCCCAAACTCCGAGCCGGTGGGAGGACGCTGATCGAAGAAGTTGGTGCGGAACCACGACGCGCGCGCCTGCCACGCGAATCGCTCCGACAGCACCGTCCGCGCCTGCGCGGCGACGTATCCCTTGCGCGAGTCGGTCCACGCGCCCAACGAGGCGGTCGGGACCTTGAACGGCTGAAATGACTGGCCGCGATCGTCGCATTCGCCCTGCCGGCACCACGCGAGCGGCACGTCGTAATGGTCGACGGCCCAGGCGCCGGACATGTCCACGCGCGTGCGCGGTGCTGCCTGCCAGCGGACTCGGCCGGCGATCTGCCAGTGATCCCCGTCGTCCTGTTCGCGGTATCCGTCCGAATGACGCGCGCCCGCCGCGAACCGGCCGCCGAACGTCGCGGTGCCGTACGACCCGGAGACATCGCCCCCGCCTTCCAGCCCGGTGCCGTCGCGGAACCGCCACACTTCGTGCGGCGGATTGCCGTACGCGCCTCCGGTGAGCCGCACGCGCACGTGCAGGCCATCAGGCACGTCACGGGTCGTCAGGTTGACGACGCCCCCCAGCGCCGCCGACCCATACAGCGATGAGCCGGCCCCCTTGAGGATGTCGACGCGCTCGATCTGATCCACCGGCAGCAGGTCCCAGTTGATCCCGCCGCGGTCGCCCTGATTCATCGGGACGCCGTCGACCAGCAGCAGCACACGCGAGTTGAGTCCCTGTACGTAGCCCGTCGATCCGCGAATGTTGATCTGCCCGTTCAGCATCTGAATACCGGCCGCCTTATCGACGGCTTCGTCCACGGTGTTGACCGCCCGTTGATCGATGTCGCGCGCGGGGATCTGGACGACGCTCGTCGCGGGGCGGTCGCCAAACCGCGCCACCTTCGTGCTCACGACGTCGAGCGGGGGCAGCTCGAGCGGCGAGGGCTGCAACGTGAAGTCGGCGATCGCGGAGTCGGCGGCAGGGACCGAGACGCTGGCAGCAGTGGGCAGGTATCCGATGGCTGCGACGCGCACACGAATGTCGCCTGCCGGCAGCGGTGTCAGGCGATAGTGTCCCTGCGGGTCGGTCTGCGTGAACAGCGTTGTGTTCGGCACACCCACGATCGCCGCCTGAATGGGGACGCCGTGCGTATCACGGACCGTGCCGCGCAGCACCCTTTGAGCAACTGCGGGAAGTGGCGCGACCAACAGCAGCAGCGCCGTTATTGCGCGGTGCATGTGACGAAATCGGTTGCCGGCCGGAGGCTGTCGAACTCAACCCTGAAGTCGATGTTGCCGACCGTACCGCCCGCGGGAATCGTGACGATGCCGGGCTGGGTCGTATCGGCGGGATCGCGGTAATAGCCTGCGACTCGGAGCAGCGCCGTATCCTGCGGCGTGAGGGTCAGGTTTCCCACCTTCTTCCAGACCGCGAGCACCCAATGGTAGGTGGCCGGGTCGAGGGCGACGCTGTAGGCAGCGGCCGAGTCGGTGTAGGTGACTGAGCCGGGAATGGGTGGCTTGCGATTGTTGATGAGGTCGTTGCAGGTCTGCGGGAATGTGACGTAGGCGGCGATGAAGACGTTGTCGGTGCTGTCGGGGATCGTACCGCGAAATCGCAGCGTGCCGCACAGGCCCACCAGACTCGGCGGGCAAATACGTTCCGGCTCGAGTCCGCCGTCGCAGGCAATGGTAATGGCGGCTGCCGCCAGCGCGACACCGGCGATTCGGACTGCAATCCGGACCATTCCAGCAATTTGCGCCCCACGCGGGGTGCGTCAACTTGACCGTGGTTTTACGGGGGAATAACGTTTGCGCATGCCATTGTACGAGTACCGTTGTACCGCCTGTCACGCGCTGTTCTCGCGCACCGAAACGATGGCGGAGCACTCCATGCGGCCGCATCCGACCTGCCCGGAGTGCGACTCGCCCGCGGTGGAGCCTGTCTTCTCCGACTTTTTCGCGAAAACCGTCCGCAAGAGCTGAGCGAGGCAACCGACCTGTTCGAGCGTCTGCGGGACGCGTTCCGCGCTGCCCTCGACGCCGCCGAGGGTGCCGTCGATCTCCGATCGCTCGCACGCCAGATGCGCGAGGCGGTCGTGGACGCGAAAGTCGCGGTTGCCGAGGTCCAGGAGGCCGTGGTGCGCACCGAGCGCGAGGTGGGGCTCGAACGCCAGCGGCTGGCGGATGCCGAGCGGCGCGGCCGTCTCGCTGCGGAGATCCAGGACCAGGAAACGGTCACCGTTGCCGAGCGCTTTGCGACCAAGCACCGCGAGCGCGTCGGCGTGCTCGAGCGCAAGCTCGTCGCGCAGCGCGAGGAGCTGGCGCTGGCGCAACGCGAGCTGGATGAAATGCAGACACAGCTCAAGAGCGCGGAGCGCGATCGGCCGGCGATGGAAGCTCGGCGCTCCATGGACGAAGCCGGCGCCGCGGGTGCGGAGATGGATCTGCAGGACGAGCTGCTCAAGGCGGACATGGACCGGGCGGCGCGCGAGGCGGCGGCGGCGCGCCAGCTCGACGAGCTCAAGAAGAAAATGAGAAAGGACTAGGCCCGTGCTTCTCTTGTCTCTCCTTCAGATCCTCCACCACCCTCCACACCCTCCACCATCTGATTTTGCCAAACGCGCCCACACCTACAGCATCGTCGCCTACGACTCCGCCACCGGCGATCTCGGTATCGCGGTGCAGTCGAAGTTCCCCAACGTAGGCGGGATCGTGCCGTGGGCCCGCGCCGGCATCGGTGCCGTCGCGACACAATCTCTCAGCAACACCGACTACGGCGACAAGGGCCTGGATCTCCTGGCGCGAGGCGCGACCGCCCCGGAGGCGATGCGGATCATCATGCGCAGCGATCCGCGGCCGTCGCAACGGCAGGTGGGCATGGTGGACGCCCACGGCAACTCGGCGAGCTGGACTGGCGACTCGACGTTCGATTGGGCAGGAGGTCGGACAGGCGGACGGTCGGACGGGCGGACGGGCGGTAAAGGCCAACTCATCACGGGACGAGACTACGCCGCCCAAGCCAATATCATGGTCTCGGACGCGACGGTGCGAAACATGGCGGAGACGTTCGAGCGCAGTCGTGGATCGCTCGCCGATCGGCTGATCGCCGCGCTGGTCGCCGGCCAGGCGGGCGGCGGAGACAAGCGGGGGATGCAATCGGCCGCATTGCTCGTGGTGCGGGCGAATGCCGGCTACCTCGGCAACAACGACCGCTACATCGACATCCGCGTGTACGATGCGCCCGATCCGATCAAGGAGCTGCAGCGGTTGTACGCGCTGCACAAGCTCTACTTCTTCACCACCGACTCCGCCGACCTCATGCCGATTACGCCGGCACTGCAAAAAGAGCTGGAAACGATTCTGTTGGTCGAGCCCGCGAATCAGCGCGAGAAGTGGCTCGCCGCTCCCCAGCCCTCCCTCAATGACACGTTTCTGACCGCGCTCGCGAACTTCATGTATTGGGAGAACTACGACGTGCGCGTTCGCATGGACGGAAAAATTGATCGCGTTGTGTTAGAAGACATTCGCAAAAACCGGCGTCCGCGGAGGTAACCTATGGATGTGAAACGGGGGCGCATGGTATTCCTCGGCTATGGGAAATATTGGCGCTCGGACCGGATCCTTGGCCTGATGCCGATCGAAGAGGGTCGCGGCCCGGGGCAACGCACCAACGTCTTCATCGAGGGGCGTCCCGAACCGGTCGTCGCCTCGCGGACGGAGCAGAGCATCCTCGAGGACATGGCCGCGACGGACGACAGCTTCCGGCTGGAAGCGCTGCGCGCGGCGACGCGCGAGCTGCTCGAGGCGTTTCACGAGTTCTCGCCGGTGCTGCGTCGCGCGCTGCAGAACGAGCACCATTTCGACGTCGAGAAATGGGAAGAGCGGATGGGCACCTTGCTGCGACCCAGCGAACATCCGGACACCGCGCAGCAAGACGATCTCTTCGACTGAAAGGGTTCGCATGACGCAACCGGTGCTCACGGCGTCGCAGGCCGATCGCGGCTGGTTCGGACACCCGCGCGGTCTCTCGACCCTCTTTTTCACGGAGATGTGGGAGCGGTTCAGCTTCTACGGTCTGCGCGCCCTGCTCGTGTTGTACATGACGGCGGCGGTCGCTGATGGCGGGCTCGCATTTACGTCTCAGAAGGCCTCCGGGATCGTGGGATGGTACGGCTTCGGTGTCTATGCAGCGGCGATTCCCGGCGGTTGGATCGCGGATCGCCTGCTCGGTCAATACCGCAGTGTGTTCGTCGGTGGCTGCATCATCGCGCTGGGCCACTTCAGCATGGCGTTCCCCAGCGTGACGACGTTCTACCTGGGTCTGTGCCTCATCGTGATCGGCACAGGCCTGCTCAAGCCGAACATCAGCACGATGGTCGGCTCACTGTACGACAGAGATGACGAGCGACGGGACGCCGGTTTCTCCATCTTCTACATGGGCATCAATCTCGGCGCGTTCATCGCGCCGTTCGTGGTCGGCACGCTCGGTCAACGAGTGGATTGGCACGTCGGCTTCGGCTGCGCCGGGGTCGGGATGGTTGCCGGACTGATCCAATACGTCGCCGGGCGCCCCCGGCTGGCCCCGGCGCTGCAGCGACTGGGACAGTCCGTGACGAGCGCAACGCCGTCGTCCCCCGGCGAACCGTGGTGGCGCTTTAGCCGCGATGAATGGGGTCGCGTGGCTGCCATCGCCGTCCTCTTCGTGTTCTCGTCGATCTTTTGGGGAGCGTTCGAGCAGGCGGCATCGAGTCTCAACCTCTTCGCCGACCGACTCACCGACAATCACGCGTTCGGGCACGCGTTTCCGTCAACGTGGTATCAGTCGCTGAATTCGATGTTCATGATCTTTGGCATGGCCCCGCTCCTCGCGTGGCTGTGGATTCGCCTCGGGCCGCGCCAGCCGTCGAGCCCGGTAAAATTCGCGCTGGGGTTGATCTTCGTGGGATTGGGATTTGCCTTGATCATCCCGGCGGCAAAGCTGGCACAGGAACGGGGAGTGCTCGTGAGTCCGTGGTGGCTCATCGGTCTGTACTTTCTGCATACGATCGGCGAGCTGTGCCTGAGCCCCGTCGGCCTCTCGATTGTGACGAAACTCGCGCCGCGGCGAATCGTGGGCGCAATGATGGGCGTGTGGTTCCTCTCCATCGCCACGGGCAATAAGCTCGCTGGATTCGCCGGCGGATTCTTCGATCGCCTGCCGCTGCCGCGGCTCTTCGGCGCGGTCGCACTCACGACATTCGTGACGGCGGCGATTCTGCTTGCGCTGACGAAGCCGATCCAGCGGCTGATGGGCGGAGTGCGATAAACGAATATCCAATGATCAATGTCCAATGATCAATGATCATTCAACATTGATCATTGATCATTCCGAAGGCGCCTGCCACGTGATGTCGCCGATTTCTGACGCAGCCCGAGTCTTCAGGCCATCGCTGTCGATGCTTACTCCCACCGACACGATCGGTTTCGGGGCGTTGTTCCAGAGCCGGCGGTAATCGCCGAAGGGGTCCCGGCGCTCCACGTGCCAGGACCCGTCCGCATCTTCCGCGCGCTGCAGCACCACCACCATCCGGTTGCGCCCGGCCCAACTGGCGAAGCTCTCGTTGCGGCTTTCGCGATTGCCCCACGCGTACACGAGGGTGCGGCCATCCTGAAATGTGATGACCACGCGAATCGGACTGTCGTCGCCGGCGCGGCGTTTCAGGTCGGCGCCGCGCAGCGGCGTGCCGGCGCGCCAGCGCCACGTCAACCCTCCCGGCCGCAGCGATGACGGCGGCCGAATCGCGTTGCGCAGGCGGTAAGTGGCGGTCCCGCCCTGCCCGATCGCGATCATACGCAAGGTGTGGACGCGCGTCACTTCAAACGCCGGCGGCGCGACGCCCTGGATCCGGTTGAGGCGCCACCCCGACGGCAAGCCCGGTCCAACCTGCGAGATCACGAGGTTCGTGAGCGTTTGCGCCAGCAGCAGCCCCCCCCCCGCGGTCACATCGGCTCCTCGGCGTAATGACACGCCGCGAGGTGCCCGGGGGGGGGCGTGATTTCCCGCAGCGCGGGCGGCTCGCTGCGGCAGCGCTCGCTCTTGCGCGGATGCGGGCAGCGCGGATGGAACGGGCACCCCGGCGGCGGATGCGCGGGCGACGGGATGTCGCCGGTGAGCACGATGCGGCGCCTGGTCGCGCGGGGATTCGGTTCGGGGACCGCCGAGAGCAAGGCGCGCGTGTAGGGGTGCCGCGGCTGCGCGTAAATCTCCGCGGCGGGCGCGCGCTCCACGATCTTGCCGAGGTACATCACGGCGACGTCGTCGGCGATGTGCCGGACCACGGCGAGATCGTGGGCGATGAACAGATAGGTGAGCCGCCGCCGTGCCTGCAGGTCGGCGAGCAGATTCAGGACCTGCGCCTGCACCGACACATCGAGTGCGCTGACCGGCTCGTCGCATACCACGAACTGCGGCTCGACCGACAGCGCGCGCGCAATGCCCACGCGCTGCCGTTGTCCCCCCGACAGCTCGTGCGGGTAGCGCTTCGCGAACGCGGCGTCGAGGCCGACCTCATCCAGCAGAGCGGCCACCTCACCGCGCAGCCCGTGAATTTGCAGCGGCTCGCGCAGCGTTTCCTCGACGGTCATGCGCGGGTTGAGGGAGCTATACGGATCCTGGAAAACGATCTGCATGCGGCGCCGCAACGCGCGCAGCCGCGCGGGGTCGAGCGCGAACACGTCGTTGTCCTCGAACAGCACCTTTCCCGCCGTCGGCTCCTGGAGGCGGAGCATCGTGCGTCCGACGGTCGTCTTCCCCGATCCGGACTCTCCCACCAACCCGAGCGTGCGCCCCGACGCGATGCTGAAGGACACGCCGTCGACGGCACGCACCGGCGGCTGCGCTCGGCCGAGGCCGAACCAGCTGCGCGTGCCGGCGTAGTGCTTCACCAGCTGACGTACGTCGACGAGCGTCATCGCCTGGCCTGCCGGCGTTCCGGCTCGGTGACGAGCCAGCAGCGCGCGGTGTGTCCGGGAGCGCCGCTCTCGAGCAACGGCGGCTCGGTGAGGCATTTGTCCCAGGCATGAGGACAGCGCGGGCGGAACCGGCAGCCTGTCGGCCAGGCGGTCGCGGCCGGCACCTGACCGGGGATCGCGTGCAGCCGCGCGCGAGCGGGCACTGCGTCGATGCGCGGCACGGCCGCGAGCAGCCCCTCGGTATACGGATGAAGGGGATGCTCGAACAGCTCGTCCGTCTTCGCCGTTTCGACGACGCGGCCCGCGTACATGACGACGACGCGGTCGGCGTGGCCCGCGACCACGCCGAGATCGTGCGTGATCAGGAGCACCGCCATGCCCAGCTCTTGCTGGAGCCGGTCGAGGAGCTCGAGGATCTGCGCCTGGATCGTCACGTCGAGCGCGGTGGTCGGCTCGTCGGCGATCAGCACCTTCGGGTGACAGACGAGCGCCATCGCGATCATGACGCGCTGGCGCATGCCGCCCGAGAGCTGATGCGGATAGTGATCGACGCGTTCCTCGGGGTCGGGAATACCGACCAGCCGCAGCATCTCGATCGCGCGCGCCCGCGCGGCGGCGCGCGACAGATGCTGATGGATGATGGCGGCCTCCGCGATCTGGTCCCCGACGGTGAAGACCGGATTCAGCGAGGTCATCGGCTCCTGAAAGATCATCGCGATCTGGTTGCCGCGGACGGCGCGCAGCTCCGGTGCGGGGAGCGCGAGGAGGTTCCGGCCCTCGAATTCGATCAGGCTGCCGGGGAGGATGTGGCCGGGAGGCTCGGGGATCAGCCGCAGAATCGACAGCGAGGTGACGGTTTTCCCGCACCCCGATTCGCCGACGATCCCCAGGGTCTCGCCGGGATACAGGTCGAACGAGACCTCGTCCACCGCCCGTGCCGTTCCCTTGCCGTGCTCCGTCACGAAGTACGTCTTGAGGTCGCGCACGCGCAGTAACGCCGGAGTCTCCGCGGTCACGTGGCCCCCCCCTCTTCGCGCGGATCCAGCGCGTCACGCAGCCCGTCCGCCACCGCATTCAGGGACATCACGACCAGAGAGATAGCGAGGCCCGGAAAGAGAGTCGTCCACGGCGCCGTGTAGAGACTGGACGCGCCGTCCGCGATCATGTTGCCCCAGCTCGGCCGTGGCGGGGCGACGCCGATGCCGAGGAAGGACAACGAGGCTTCGAGCAGGAGCACGTTGCCGACGCCCAGGGCCGCGGACACGATGATCGGTGCGGCGGCATTCGGCAGAACGTGGCGAAAGATAACCCGGCCATCGCCGGCGCCCAGCGCCCGTGCGGCGACGACGAAATCCCGCTGTTGCAGCGAGAGGACCTCGGCGCGCACCAGCCGGCTGGTGCCGAACCACGAAGTCAAGCCGATCGCGAGGGCGAGCGTCACGAAGGGCAGGCCGTCCCACAGGGCCACCGCCATCAACAAGATGAATATGCGGGGGAGCGCGAGGCCCACGTCCACCCCGCGCATCAGCACGGCATCGACGCGACGCCCATAATATCCCGCCACCGCGCCGACCACGGTGCCGAGCGAGACCGCGACGAGCGCGCCCAGCGCGCCGATCCCCAGCGAGACGCGCGCCCCATACACGATCCGGCTCCACACGTCGCGGCTGAAGACATCCGTCCCGAGAATGAACGTCCAGGAGGGCGACAGATTCTTGAGGTGGACGGGGTCCGGTTGCACGATCGGATCGAGCGGAGCGACCAGCGGCGCGGCGATGGCGATGGTGACCAGGAATACCAGGATGCTGAGCCCCCACGACGTCGTGCGGTTGCGGAAAAAGCGCCGCCACCGCTCGTGCTTCAGCCCGCGCTGGCGCAGCGCCCGCGCGGTTTCCGCGGCCGCGATGAGCGCGACGAACAGTGCGAGCCAGCTGCCGAGCGTCATGCGGTGACGTTCTCGAGTTCGCCGCCGCCGCCGCCGCCGCGTACCCGCAGGCGTGGATCCGCGATCCCCAGCAGGATGTCGGCAAGCAGGTTCCCCGCGACGACGACCACGCTCGCGATGAGCGCGGTCGCCGTGACGAGCGCATAGTCACGCGCCAGGATGGCGTCGAACGCCAGCCGTCCCATTCCCGGCCACGCGAAGATGGTCTCGATCAGGACTGCGCCGGTGAGCAGGAACGAGAAGGCGA
>QHUQ01000251.1 GCA_003221985.1 Gemmatimonadota bacterium
AATCGTGCGGGATTTTGCTCTCGGATGAAGCGCTGTATCAAAGGGACCAACGTGTGACCAAGCACCGGCCTGCCACGATTCTGGCAATCCCCGCTCTAATCGCGGTAGTCGCGTGCTTAGATGTGCCTACGCAGTCCGCCGTCACCGTGCCTCGGGTTCGCGCGCAGCAGATGGTGGGTGATTGGGTGGTCCATATTGATGGCGGCTCGTTCCGAAACAGTATTGAGCTCTTCCGCGTGGACACGACAAGCGGCGGCCTGACACTGCACGATCTACAAACTCGTGATTGGGCCGGCGAGCAACAGTCTGGCTTGGGGATTGTTTGGTCGTCGGGCACCGTGGTGAATGGTGGAGTTTCATGGGCTTTGCACTTGGCAGACGGCTCCGAGGGTCAGATGTCTTGGTCGCTGGTGGGAGACACCGTATTCGGCAGGTTGAGTTTCCCAGGGAGTCTTACGGACTACGCCCTCGTCGGAGTGCCGGTCTCGTTGTCGATCGTGCCGAAATCGACGGGCCCGGTCCCAGCTATGCTGAGCCCTCAAGACCGGGTCCCTCTCGTCCTCCTGCGAGTGGATGACCTTCCGGCGCAGGATCGAGACTTTATCCCTCGTCTTATGCAACGAGGGCTGTATGGTGAGCTTGCAATTCCCACGGCGCTCGTCGGGATGTCTGGTCGTGCGAGTTGGTCGGATGTGGCTCAATGGCATCGGGATGGGTTTGCAGTAGCGGCTCACTCACGCAACCATTCTCGGACTAATGGGTCACCACAAATCTTTCTCAGCGAGGTTGTGGGCTCCCTCAGCGACCTGGCGAATCGGGGCTACGGAACAACGTTGTTCGTACAGCCGGGCACGTGGGAGGACTCGATCTACTTCGACACGCCAGAGAAGCTGAACAACTGGCGCGGAGCGGTGTTGCAGACGTTCGCGACTGTATTCGAAGGGTACGCGCGTCCTGCGTCCGTGTCCCTGCCAATGGCGGATTCCATGGCGATGGGCGTCGGGCATTTCACGGTCTCGAACGGTGCGCCGGTCGCGACCGTGCTGAATTGGTGGCAGGAGGCGCAGAGGCCTGCTCGCTTCACCGTCTTCATGATGCACTCCTGGTCGCTTACAAGCCCAGATCAACTTGACTGGTTTCTCGACTCCTTGGCCCTGGCGATGCGCGGCGGGCGTATCCGCCTCGCCCACTCGTCTGCTGAGGCCTTGTACACCGGGCGATAATGTGAAATGCCCAGACAGCGGCGTGCCCTTATCCGTTTCGTCGGTTCTCGCAACGATGGCCGGTCTGGGTTGAGGAAGGTGCTTCCGCGCTTGCGGCCTCGAGCGCGGGCGGATTATCGCGGCCCGGGTGACGTCGTGTGCCAGCGCGTCACAGCCCGGGGTGGCGTGTGGGAGTTCTCGAGATTCACGATGGACACAATCCCCCAATAGCGTGGCTCGACGAGGCCCGGTCTGTTAGTGTTCGCCGCTGCCGCGCTTCCGTCGCGCGGAGCGCGTAATGCGGGGTGCCGTGCCGCCTCCTGACGGTCAGAGACCGCCCACGCGCCTTGCCGCGGCTACGGTTCCGCTGCAAGCGGGCACGAGCGCTTCTGATGCGCGGCTGGTCTTCATCACGAATCTCCAGCCGACGCTTGATGACCGAATCAGAGGCGTCTTCCTCCAGCGACAAATTGGTGATGTTGCGGCCATGTTGAGAACGCCCCCGCGAATCGTGCATGTGGGAGGGAGGGGTGCGGGCGGCTTGCTGGCGAGCCGGCGCGCCGTGCGTGCGGCCATCCGGGAGCTCCGCCCCGATGTGCTCCACATCGTTTACGGTCTTTCGGGCGCGGCGGTTCCGTTCGGCCTCGATGTGCCTGCCGTGCTGACGTTGTGCGGCTCGGATCTCCTCTGGGGGCCGACAACAGGTCATCCGCGGGGCCTGCTAGAGTATGTTGTGTCTGTGATAACGGCATGCCGGGCCCAGCGCATCACTGTCGAATCTGCCGTACTGCGGGACGCACTGCCGAGCGCGTCGCTTCGCGCGCGAACGATCATCCTCCCTCCGGGCGTTGATCGAGCGACGTTTCGGCCCCTTCCGCGATCAGAGTGCCGGGCCCGCTTGGGTTGGCCCGTTGACGAGGGCGTAGTGCTATTTCCGGCGAACCCGTCGCGCACGCTCAAGCGTTATGGCCTCGCCCTTGCAGCCGTCTCGGAGCTCGACACCGGTCGCGGCGACCGGATCGTGTTGCGGGCGATGACACGGGTTCCTCCCGGCGAAGTCCCCCTCTATTTGAACGCAGCCGATTGCGTGATCATCACGTCGGCGTGGGAAGGTGGTCCCTTGGCCTTCTACGAGGCTCTGGCCTGCGGTACTCCAGTCGTGAGTGTCCCCGTCGGTTACGCGCGAGACCAGACCTGGCGCACGCCCTACGTCCGGGTGACCGTCCCGACGCCTGTAGCGTTGCGGGCGGAGCTCATTGACGTCTTCCGGAACCCAGTGCCGCACGAGTGCCCCGCGGACGTAATCATCCCAGACCCTGTGGAGTACGCGTCTAGGTTGCTCGCGGTATACCAGCAAGTCCTAGACGGCGCGTGAGCGATCCAACCACACGCGTCACCGCTAGCGAACAGGTACACCGGCCCACTCGGCAGCAGAACCGTAGAGTGTGGCTGTCTCACCTTCTGAGTGAGCTTGGCGGCCCGGTGTGGAAGGATGTCGGATCTACCACGCTGGGCAACGCGGTCGGCGCGCTCGCCGCCTTCGCAGCGGGCGCGGTGTTGGCGCGTTGGCTGGGCCCCGCTCTTCGGGGCAGGTTCGAACTTGGACTGTTCGCCGCCAACTCGGCCTTGCTGGTACTTTGTCTCGGTCTGAACATCCCCGTTTCGGTGTTTCTCGCGCTGCAGCCCGCCAGGGGGATTTGGGCATATCAGCTGGGGTTGCGTTGGCTCCTTTACCTGATGCTGCTTGCCATCGGACTGTTTGCCGTGGCAGACCGCTTTCTGCCAGTGGCTGCAGTCCTCTCGTCCTACCGCCCTACGGCCCTTGCGACCTCGGTTGTGTTCGCGAGTCTGTTTCTGGCCCAGATGGTCAATAGTGTCTTAATTGGGCTGGGCCGAATCCGGCGTCTGAACCTGGCGGTCCTAGCTCGCTGGTCGCTGTATCTGGCCGGCGTACTCGCACTGTCGGTGGCGGTTCCTCCTGACGCTGAAGTGGCGCTAGCTTGGTTCGCGACGGCAGTGCTTGCGGCGGTGCTCGTGGCGTGGCGAGGGCTCCGCGACGTGTCACGCTTTGGACATCAGACACACCAAGCCATCGGTTCCCGCCTAGAGACACTCTGGTACGGTCTGCGCGGACAGTTGAGTAATGTGTTTACGCGGTCGGCACCGTTCTCTTGAGCCACACGTCGCGGTCCGAGATGAGCGTTTCCGATCGACGGCTGGGCGTGGTCTTCCCGGTGACGATGGGGATGGTGATTCTCGGGGCGGCTGCGTTAGCATTGGCAGCGCCGCTCGCCGTTAAAGCGTACCTCGGAGTAGCATACGCGAGAGTGCCCGTCGTGACGTGGCTATTGCTGCCCGGAGCTGTGGCGTTGAGTGGGAGTAAGGTCCTGGCGAATGAGTTGACTGCGCGGGGCTTCCCTGGCGTCAACACAGTAGTCGCAGCCCTCGGCGCGACGGCTACGATCCTGAGTGACCTCTGGCTGATCCCCCGTTACGGCATCGGAGGTGCAGCAATTGCATCCTCTGTCGGGTACACGCTCACCTTCGTCTTGGTTCTGGCGGCCTTCCGGCGTCGATCGAGGGCGCGGCTTTTCTCGCTTTGGCATCGCCTGTAAAGCGGGATGCAAAGGGTCGTTCCGCTTGACCAGACCGCCGGGACGTTGGCGACTTTGGTGTCCTCTACCGGTCTCTGCTATTTTGGAACCATCTTGTTGAGGATGACCATATGACGGCCCTGCGAGACACCGATGCCGCGACGGGATATGGTGCGGGAGAACGCGGTAGTGGAGCGGGGGCGCGGCCAACGCCACCGATGGTTCTGCCGCGGAGCCTGCGCATTCGCGTGTGTCGGTCGATCTCCGCGTGGCTTATTCGCCATCCCTTTCGAGGCGCGAACCGCCTTCGCCGCTGGCTGGCTTACCTCCTGATGCCACGTCCCGGCGGGCCGGTGGTGGTGGGGACGACCATGGGCTGCTCGCTGCGGGTCGATCCGGTGCTGAACAGGGGGCTCGAACGCGAGTTATACTACCAGGGCACCTACGAGGCCGGCACGCTGTACGTGCTATCGAGTGTGCTTCGGCCGGGTGATGTCTTTCTCGACGTAGGTGCCAATATCGGTCTTGTCAGCCTCGTTGCATCCCGGCTGGTTGGGTCGCAGGGACGAGTATACGCCTTCGAGCCCGTGCCGGCTACGATCGCACTCCTGGAACAGAATATTACCCTTAACGACGCTCGGAATGTGTGTGTCGAGGCGACTGCCTTGGGTGCGGTAGACGAAACACGACCCATTTACGAGCATCTAGACGTGAACCGTGGAGCCGCGAGCCTCGTCCCCGTTGGCGAAGCGCAGTCTAGCGGAGCCGTGCCAGTCACGACGCTCGATGTATTCGTTCGTAAGGCCAGTCTCGAGCGACTTGTTCGCGCCATCAAGATCGATGTCGAGGGGTGGGAGGCCGAGGTAGTCGTCGGCGGCCGACAGACGCTCGCCGACCCGGCGGCACCGGTGCTCATACTTGAGTACAGCACGAAGGTCCCGCTTGCCGACGGAACGCACAGCGATGTGTACGATTTGCTGAGGTCCTTGAACGACTACCGCTTGTTCTGCCTCAAGCGCGGTAAAGAGGCTATCTCCCGGCTACGGGAGATCCACCGTCGAGAGCAGCTGCCGCGCGACGACAACCTGATCTGTCTACGCCCCGTGCACATCCAGGAGGCACGCGTCCGGGGCCTCTTCGGCGGCGACTAGGAGGAATAATGCAGGCTGGGTCGCCGCCTGGAGTGACGGAGCCCCAGAGCACCGAGCGCCTCGCGCTTGCGCGGCGGCTTTGGGGCAGGGTGCTCCTCTTCTGTCTCGTTCCTGGGCTCCTGTCTGTCGACCTGATTAACGGCGCGGTCAACCCACCAAGCCGGTCAGGCGGAGCACCTACGGCTGCGGCTCAGGTATCGCCGGGAACCGTAGTCCGCGGGTTGCTCACGCTGATGGCGGTTGTCTTGGTGTTGCGCGTGCGCGCGCCCGGTCTGCGCGGGATGAAGCAGGGATTCCTAAGCCTCGCCGCCCTCGGTGTCTTAGGGCCTGTGTTCGGCTACCTGCATGG
>QHUQ01000160.1 GCA_003221985.1 Gemmatimonadota bacterium
ATCGTCCAGGCCGCGGATGGGCTTCGCGCCCATCGGAAACACGACGGCCGCGGCAACCACTGGACCAGCCAAGGGACCGCGGCCGACTTCATCGATTCCGGCGACGATGCTCCGCCCTTCGCACCACAACGCCGCCTCGCGCTTCAGCGATGGGCGGCGGTGTTTCACGTCTGCGTCGGCTCCTGGTCGGCGGCGCCGCCGGTCGGGACCGTGATGCCGCGCTTTTCGCGGATCCGGGCGGCTTTCCCCGCCAGGCGGCGCAGGAAGTAGAGCTTGGCACGCCGCACGCGGCCTTTGCGCAGCAGCCCGATCTCGGCGATCGACGGCGCGTGCAGCGGGAAGATCCGCTCCACGCCGACGCCCGCGGAAATCTTGCGGACCGTGAACGTCTCGTTGATGCCGCCGCCGCGCCGGGCGATGCAAATGCCCTCGAACGCCTGGAGCCGCTCTTTCTCACCCTCGCGCACGCGCACCATGACGCGCAACGTATCGCCGGGCGCGAACGCTGGGATGTCCGTCTTCAGCCCTTCGCGCTCCACTGCCCGCAACTTCTCCATAACTACTCCCCATGTCGCGACCAGAGATCCGGCCGCCGTTCGCGCGTCAGACGTTCGGCCTCAGCCGCCCGCCATGCCGCAATCTTGTCGTGGTCGCCACTCAACAATACTTCCGGGACATCGAGCCCGCGATAGCTGGGCGGCCGCGTGTAGCTGGGCGGCGCCAACAATCCTTCATAATGCGAGTCGCTCGACGCGGATTCGTGATCGCCGAGCGCGCCGGGCAACAGCCGTACGACGGCGTCCACCACACACAGCGCGGCCGGCTCGCCGCCCGACAGCACGAAGTCGCCGATCGACAGCTCTTCCGCGCCCAGTCCCAGGGCGACGCGCTGATCGACGTCCTTGTAATGCCCGCACAGCAACGTCAGCTCGCTGCCCACCGAATAGCGGACTGCGGTATCGTGCGTGAACAGCTTGCCGCGAGCAGAGAGAAGAACGATCGGACCCTCAACCTTCAGATCCTCCACCGCCTCCACAAACGGCTCCACTTTCAGCACCATGCCCGCGCCGCCGCCATACGGCGAGTCGTCGACCGTGTGGTGTTTGTCGTGCGTGTAATCGCGCAGTTGCACGACGCGATACTGCGCCAGTCCCGCCGCCGCGGCTCGTCCCAGAATGCTCGACGCCAGCGGCGCGGCGAACCAATCGGGGAACAGCGTCACCACGTTGATGCGCAACATCGCTACTCATCCACCGCGACGAGCTTGTCACGCCAGCTTTCCACCGCGGCCCGCGAGGTGATGCCCTCGAAGGCCAGCAGCCATTCGCGATGGTAACCGCGGCGGCGCGACACGACGAGCGGCCCCGCGAGCACCTCGCGCTCCTCGTTCAACACGTACAGCCTGACTTTGGGGACGAACACCGTTCCCGGCTTCTCCACGAGGGGGATCACGGCGACCTCCCCCTGCTGGCCGTGCGGCTTGCGCAGCCGCCCGACTACGCGGCGGGCGCCCGTTTGCCCAGTACGCCGGCCTTCTTGAGGAGCGAACGCACCGTATCGGTCGGCATCGCGCCCTTCTCGAGCCAGGCCCGCGCCTCCTCGGCGTTGACGTCGATCACTGCCGGCTTTGCGCGGGGATTGTAGTGGCCGATCGCCGCCACGAAGCGCCCATCGCGGGGCGATTTCGAGTCCGCGACGACAATGCGGAAGTATGCCTGACCCTTCCGCCCCACGCGGCGCAGCCGAATTCGAGTTGCCATAGCGGTCCCTTACATCCTTTTCATGAACTTGCTCATTTTTTTCATCTGCTGGAACTGTTCCAGCAGGCGATTCACTTCCTGCACGGTCCGTCCGGACCCTTTCGCGATCCGCAGCTTTCGCGATCCGCTCAACACGGTCGGATCGGCCCGCTCCTCGGGCGTCATCGACAGCACGATGGCCTCGACGTGCTTCAGCCGCTTGTCGTCCAGCGACACGCCCTGCAACGCCTTGGCGTTGATCCCCGGCAGGAGACCGAGCACCTGCTTGAGCGGTCCCATGCTCTGCATCTGTTTCAACGCCACGAGAAAATCCTGCAGGTCCATGCCCTTCCTGGACCGCACCTTCTGCTCGAGGCGCTGGGCGGCCTCAGCGTCGACATTCGCCGCTGCCTTCTCGACGAACGCGACCACATCGCCCTGGCCGAGAATCCGGCCGGCCATGCGGACGGGATCGAACGCCTCCAGCGCGTCCGTCTTTTCGCCGACGCCCACGTACTTGATCGGCACGCCGGTCACGCCGTGAATCGAGAGCGCTGCACCGCCGCGCGCATCGCCGTCGAGGCCCGCAGCTCGTCCATCATCTCCGCGTCGATCTGCAGCCGGCCGGCGGTATCGACGATCACCGTTCGCGCCCGGCCCGACTCCGCTTCGCGTAAGGCATCCTGCACCAGCTTGACCACGTTTCCCGTTTCTCGTTTCCCGAGAACCGGAACGTCAATTTGCGCTCCCAGCTGTTGCAGCTGTTCGGTCGCCGCCGGCCGATAGATGTCGGCCGCCACGAGCGCCGGTGCCTTTTGCTCCAGCTTCAGCCGTCGCGCGAGCTTTGCTGCGGTGGTGGTCTTCCCCGACCCCTGTAACCCGACGAGGAAAACGACCGTCGGACCTACGGAGGCGTATTCGAGGCCGGCCTTGCTACCGCCAAGCAGCGTGGCGATTTCGTCATGCACCAGCTTGACGACCTGCTGGCCGGGACTGACGGCCTTGACCTGGAGCGCACCAACGGCCCGCTCGCGCACCCGCTCGACGAAGCCCCGCGTGACCTCGAAGCTCACGTCCGCCTCGAGCAGATGCCGGCGGATCTCGCGCAACGCGTCGGTCACATCGCTTTCCGAGAGCACCCCGCGACCTCTGAGCCGGTTCAGTACCCCGGTCAGCTGCTCGGAAAGGGCCGTAAACATAAGCGTAGCAAGCTAAATGGCGAGTACCCTTAAACCAAGTGGGGGTCTTATCTTGCCGTCTATGCCGCAACAGACGCAGCAGACGCAGCAGGCGCAGCAGGCGCAGCAGATGCAACAGGCGCAGCAGGTCATCCCCCAGTGGTCCCGGCCGGATGACGCGGAGCGCGAGGCCAAGCTGCAAGCGATGAAACGGCGCGCGACCGGTCTGCTGGCGGTCGCTTTGCTGATCTTCGTGGGGGCAAGTCTGTTCGAGGCGCAGTTCCCCTGGCTCGGCTACGTCCGCGCCACGGCCGAAGCCTCCCTGGTCGGCGGGCTGGCCGACTGGTTCGCCGTCACCGCGCTGTTCCGCCATCCGCTCGGCCTGCCGATTCCTCACACCGCGATCGTCGCGACCCGCAAGGAGCGCATCGGGCAGATCCTGGGCAACTTCGTCCAGAATCATTTCCTCTCGCGCGATGTGATCGCCGCGAATCTGCGCCGGGTGTATCCGGCGGAACGGGCGGCGCAATGGCTCGCCGACCGCGACCACGCCCGGCAATTCAGCCGGCAATTTGCCGGCGGTCTCGCCAAGACGCTCGCGGACCTGCCCACCAACGAGCTGCAGGACCTGGTGAGTCAGGTCGTGCGCAACCGTGTGCGTTCCTTCCGCGTCGCGCCCGCCCTCGGCAAAACGCTGGCGTTGGCGCTCGCGGACAACCGCCAAGAGGAGCTGCTCAACGCGACCGTGAAGCTCGCGGCGGACGCGGTCCGCAACAACCGGGAGCTGATCCGCGAGCGCGTACGCGCCGAGACGCCGTGGTGGGTGCCGCCGGTGTTGGACGACAAGATCTATCAGAAGATCATCGCGGCCGTCGAACGGCTGCTGCACGACATGGTGATGGACCCGGCGCATCCGCTGCGCGCCGCGTTCGATGACGCGATTCGGGACTTCATCGAGCGCCTGCAGCACTCGCCCGAAGTGATCGAGCGCGCGGAAGCATTGAAGGAAGAATGGCTCATGGGTGCGGCGACCGACGATCTGTCACGCAAGTTGTGGGAGGGGATCCGTCAGGCGGTCACCACCTACGCGGCCGGCGGCGGCGACGGCGCTCCGAGCCCGCTCGACACCGGTCTCAGCGAGTTCGGGACCGCATTACTTTCGAACCCGACGCTGCTCGGGGAAATCGACGATTTGCTGATCGATGTCACGGCCAGTGTAGTGGAGAAGTACCGCCACGAGATTGGGGACCTGATTGCCAAGACCGTGGCCGGGTGGGATCCCCAGGCGACGTCGCGGCGATTCGAGCTGGCGGTGGGTCGCGACCTGCAGTTTGTCCGGATCAACGGCACGCTCGTCGGCGGGCTCGTCGGCCTGCTGATCTACACGATCACTCGCTTCTGGCACTGAGCCGCACGGTCGGCAGCGCGCGCCAGCCCTTCCAATCAGTGGGCGCATCGACCAAGCGCACAACCGGTCGCCCTGCAACGGTGAGCTGGCGTATTTCAGACCGTCTGGCCGTCCGGCCGTCCGGCCGCCCCTTCTGCCACGCGCGCTGCAGCCCCGTCGCGAACCGCGTCGCCGCCGCCGCGTCGTCCCACACACTGTACCAGACCAGCGCGTCGCTCTTCGGTCCCAGGACCTGATAGCGGTCCCCGTCCCACCCCGCGGCGAGATTCGCGGCTTCCGCTTCGTCGCCCAGGTGCTGTTGGAACAGCAGTCGCGTCTCGAACTCACCGAGTCCGTCTTCGTACTGCAGCGTGTCCGGCCCCCCCCCCCCGGACGAGAAGACGAGGTCCGTCGGCTCGTCGTGCGCCGCGTAGCGCTCGGGATGCAGAATCTGCTCGGTGGACTGCGGCATCGAATCGAGCACCGAGCGCCCGAAGTATTTGTGCCGGAACCAGACGATGAAGTCGGCGCCGCCCAGGTACGGGAAGATGAGTCCTTCACGCAGCCACAGCGGCGCGCGCGCGAACTCCTTCATCTGCGCCTGCTGGGCGGCCATGACGGCCCGCTGTCTCCAGAACCATCCCAGCGCGAACGTGTCAGGTTTCTGCTCGGGCATGAGGACGGGGATCTGCGCGACCGTGGCCTGGCCCTCGAGAACCGCCTGCGCCGCCGAGCGCCGGTCGTTGGCGTGACGCTGCGTGATGATCGAGTCGAGATGGACGTATTGATCCTGCAAGGCGTGCACCAGCTCGTGCGACACGACGACGCGCAGCTGGAACGGCTCGATGTCGGCGGGGATGAACAGCGCGTTCGAGTCGGGGTCGTAGTAGCCGGCGATCTGCTCGGTCAGCAGATCGATCATCGTCGGGCGCAGCTCGAGCGAATCGGGAATCAGGCCGAACAGTCGCAGGGCCGATTGCACGCCCGCGAGGTCCGCGGGCGGCAGATCCTCGTCGAACTTGCGGATCACGTAGTCCCGCACCTGCGCGCGCGAGCGGCGCAGGACCAGCGGTTCACGTTTGAAGGGGAGCCCGGTCGCCTGCGCAACGACCGGCATCATGCGGTGCACCATGTCCTTCAAGTCCGCCTCGCTCTGGACCGCCTGGGCACGCTCGCGGCATCCCAGGGAAAGCACCACAACAACCACAGCGGTTGACAGGCGCGTTAGCCTGCCCACTCGATGCCTTTCCCTACGGACGAGGCGACCACGCGGGCCACTTCCTTGCCCGTGACCACGAGCCCTTGGCGTTCGAGCTCCGCACGGAGGCGGCGATCGAGATCCGCTCTCTGCTCCTCCAAGGACGGCCGGACGGCCGGACGGTCTGACGGCCGGTCTTCTCGCTCCTCTTTCGCCGCCTTTCGCCGCGCCTCGCCGCCACCAAGCAGCTCCTCGATCTCCTCCCCAAACCGCTGCAGCACCGTCGCCAGATCGGGCATCGGCTCTTCCGGCGCCGAGCCTCCTTCTTCTTCAGTCAGCCCCCGCCGGATCATCGCTTCGACTTTCTTGCGGTCGCGGATGAGCGTGTCGAGCTCCGGCGACACACGTGCCGTCGCCTGCGCGTGGGCGCAGGCTTCGTCGAGCACGTCGATCGCCTTGTCGGGACGCGCCCGCTCGGGCACAAAGCGGTCGGTCAACACGATCGCCGCCTTGAGCGCATCGTCCGAGATCGCGACGGCGTGGTGGCGCTCGAGCCGGGGCCGCCGTGCGACGAGGACTTCCCACGTCTGGATCGCGTCCAGCTCTTCGATCGTGACCGGCTGAAAGCGGCGCTCGAGGGCCGGGTCGGCGCGGATCCACTTGTCGTACTCTTCGCCCGTCGTCGCGCCGATCACGCGCATGTCCCCGCGGACGAGCGCCGGTTTCAGCATGTTGGCGGCATCCATCGCCGCGCCCATCGCCGTTCCCTGCCCCATCAAGTTGTGCAGCTCGTCCACGAACAGGATCAGATTGCGATCGGTCTCGAGTGCCTTGACCAACCGGCGGATGCGCTCCTCGTACTGGCCGCGAAACGACGTACCGGCGAGCATCGATACGTGGTCCAGCTGCAGGATCCGGGCGTCCTTGAGCGCCGGCGGCACTTCGCCCGCGGCGATGCGGTGGGCCAAGCCTTCGACCACGGCGGTCTTGCCCACGCCGGCACGCCCCACGAGCGCCGCATTGTTCTTTCCCTGCCGCAGCAGGATGTCCACCACACGCGAGATCTCGGCATCGCGACAGCGCACCGGCTCGAGATCGCCGCGGCGCGCCTGCGCCGTAATGTCGATGCCGACGCGCTCCAGCACGTCGCCCGAATCGAACAGCCCTTCGAAGGGATTACCCATGTGTCGCTAATCGCCTTTGAGAAAGTGCCCGTACCAGGCGATGATCGCGTCTCCGAACACGAACGCGACGACGGCGCCCACCGCGAGGAATACCCCGAACGGCACGAGTCGCTTCTTCTTGATGGATAATGGAATGAAAATCAGTGAGCCCAGCGCGGCGCCGGCGAAGACCGTGAGCAGCACGCCGCGCCATCCGACAAAACTCCCCACCATCGCCATCATTTTCACGTCGCCACCGCCCATCGCCTCTTCCTTGAACACCCACGTGCCCGCCATCCCGACGAGCCACAGCAGCACGAAACCCACCGCGGCGCCGAGCAGCGCCTGGAGAAAGCCCTGGACACCGCCGCCGAGCGCGAGCAGGAGGCCGATGACCAGGCCACCCCAGGTGAATTCATCGGGAATGATGTAGTGGCGTGCGTCGGTGATCGCGATCCCGAGCAGCAGCGTGCCGAACAGGGCGGCCGCGAGGGCGTGCCAGGTCATGCCGTAGACCAGCAGCGAGACGCCGAACAGCACCCCCACCAATGCTTCGATGAGCGGGTATTGCTTCGCAATCGGCTTGTGGCACCAGCGGCACTTGCCGCGCAGCCACAACCACGAAAAGAGCGGAATGTTGTCGCGCCATGCGATCGGCTGCTTGCAGTTGGGGCACGTCGAGCGCGGACGCAGCAGCGATTGGTCGCGCGGCAGCCGCAGAATGCAGACGTTGAGGAAGCTGCCCACGCAGAGGCCGACCAGCACCGCCGCGACGACGATCACGGGATCAGCGCCCACGCAGCACCTCGTAGAGCAGGATGCCCGCCGCGACGGCGACGTTCAACGACTCGGCGCCGCGCGCCAGCGGAATCGCGACGCGTTGTGCCGCGATGGCGTTGAGCTGCGGCCGGATTCCCGCCCCTTCGTTTCCCACGATCACCGCGATGAGCTCCTTGCCTGATGTCTCCGCGTCGAGCGCACGTGCGAGCGGCACGCCGTCCGCCGCGGCGGCCCACAGCGTGATGCCGTGCTCGCGCGCCCACGCGATGAACGGACCGTCATCCAGCTGGACGACGGGGTGGCGGAACGTCGCGCCCATCGCCGCCCGCAGCGCCTTCGGGTTCATCGGGTCCGCACTGCCGCGCAGCAGCAGGCTGGCGGAGGCGCCCAGGGCGTGCGCGGTCCGAATCAGGGTGCCGACATTTCCCGGATCCTGCACCCCATCGACGACGAGCAGCGGGCCGCCCGACACGTCGGTCACCGACCACGTACGCGGCTGCACAATCGCGAGAATTCCCTGCGGCGTGTCTGTGCCCGCGAGGTCGCCGAAGGCGCGCGCGCCGACCTCTTCGACCGTGACCGCATGGCTCGCCAGCTCCGCCGTCAGCGTCTGGCCACGGGTGGTCCGCGCGAGATCGGGGGAAACGAGCGCGCCCTTGAACTCGAGACCCGCCGCCAGCGCTTCCTCCACCAGGCGCACGCCCTCCACGACGGCGAGGCCGCGGCGTCCCCGCGCTTTGCGACGTTGTAGATCGCGGACGGTCGACTGCAGATTACTGCGGATGCGCGTCCCCATACCGGTCACAGGTGCCCCTAAGATTGCGTGTGCCGTTGCTTTCGCCAAGGCACCGGCTCCGACAGCATGAGAATCGCCCTCACGATCGCGGGCTCCGATTCAGGCGGCGCGGCGGGGATTCAGGCCGATCTCAAGACGTTTCATCAGTTCGGCGTGTTTGGGACCACCGCGATCACGGCCGTCACGGCGCAGAACACGACCGGCGTGCGCGCATGGCAGGCGCTGCCCACCAAGCTGGTGGCGCAGCAGATCGACGCGCTCGCGGACGACCTGTTTCCCGCCGCCGTGAAGAGTGGCATGCTCGGCTCGGCGGCGATCGTCGCCACCGTTGCGGAACGCATCGCGGACCGCCGGCTGCCGAATTACGTGCTCGACCCCGTGATGGTCGCGACATCCGGAGATCGCCTGCTCGATCAGGACGCGGAGCGGCTGATCGCGGGCCGGCTCGCGCCGCTGGCGCTGCTGGTGACGCCGAATCTCAACGAGGCGGAGATTCTCGTCGAGGACGAGGTGCGAACCCCGGATCAAATGGAAGCGGCGGGTCGCGCGCTGGTCGCCATGGGGGCACGCGCCGCGCTCGTGAAAGGCGGACATCTCACGGGGCCGACACTGGTGGACGTGTTGGTGCACGGGAAATCGGCGCGCCGTTTTACGCACGAGCGCATCGATACGACGTCGACACACGGCACGGGCTGCACACTGTCCGCTGCGATTACCGCGGGACTCGCGCTCGGCCGGCCACTCGAGCAGGCCGTGGCCGATGCGCTCGACTTCGTGCATCGCGCGATTGCCGCGGCGCCGGGCCTGGGGCAAGGCCACGGACCGTTAAATCACTTCGTGCCGGGCCCTCCCAGACCACCACAAGACGGCCTTTAGGTCCGCGATTTTTCGCCTAGCTCCGAAGAAATCTGGTTCTCGGCGATAAGCAGGACGGTTTTATGGCTGCTGCATGTCGGTCGATGAACGTATTCCACAATACCGACGCCGATCTATTCGGCTACGCCATCACGACTATCGTCGAGAGGGCGCGTACCTTGTCACGATTTGCGCATATGAGCACACGTCCATTTTCGGTTCGATCGCCAACGGACAAGTACGGTTGTCGAATGCTGGGCAGATCGTTCGTGAATGCTGGTGCGAGATTCCCCTCCATTTCAGGCACGTCACTCTCGACCGATTCGTTGTCATGCCGGATCATATGCACGGCATCGTCGTTATTCGCTCTGCATCGGCGAACACATGTGTGGAACGAGGCGATGCAATACCCCGACGATTCGGGGGTGCCCTGCGCGATTCCCTCGGCGCCATCGTTGGCGTGTTCAAATCCTACGCCACCAAACGGATCATCGAACGGGAAGGAAATCGACACGTTTGGCAACGAAATTATTACGAGACCATCATACGAGATGACCGCCACCTGAACGCGGCCCGGCGATACATCATTTTGAATCCGAAACGTTGGCACGACCATGTCCGACGGAACCCACTGGGGCAACGGAACACATCGGGTCAAGGGAACACATCGGGGCACCGAAACACGTAGGGGCACGCCATTGGCGTGCCCCTACGATCGATCACGAATGAATTACGATCGATCACGAATGAATCCGTCGTTATGCGATGATCACGGATTCCACCAATACGTCGCCTTGATCATGAAGATGTTGTCCGCCGGCGCCCGCAACATCCGGCCCATCGAGGACCCGAAGCGGAAGTCGCCATTGATATCGGAGTCCTCGCGGTTCTGCGTCCACACGAAATACAGCGTCGAGCCGGGCATGTACTCCCAGCGGAGCACCGCGTTGCCGCGCAGCGACTTGTAGTTGAAGTCGGGCCTGCCGAAGGAAAACGGCTTGAGCGGCCCCGAGCGGTCGAGATCGACTTCGTACGAATTGGTCGAGTCGACATACGTGACGCGGGAGCCGTAGATCGAGCCGTAGCGCGTGAACTCGGCGCTGCGGGGCCGGGCCAGCTCGTGGAAGTAGTCGTACCGACCGGCAGAGATTAGCGGTTGCGCGTACAGCTGGAGCGACAGCGTGGGGCTGTACGTCCAGTTCAGGCGGATCGCCGCCGATAACTCGGTCTGTTTCAGCATCCCGAAGATGTAATGCGTGCCATAGGTGTTCGGCGCGCCGCCGCTCGTGTCGACGACGGCATCGACGTACTGCAGCGGGTTGCTCTGCTTGTACAGGTTGGGCCCCACACTGACCGAGACGTTGGGTGCGGGCCGGTATTGCACGTTGGCATAGGTTGACCACTCGATGTCCTGCGACGAGCGGAAGTATGTGAAGAATCCCGTCCCGAGTGTCACCGATTTCCGGCTATCCGATCCCAGGTCGAGCCCGAGCTGACCCGCCGGCGGCAGCAGCATCAGCGGCCCGCCGCGCGTGCGACGGTTGTCGACAGTCCAGGGATTGTAGGCAACGTTCCAGTTGACCCAGGAGTAGTTGAGGAACTGGACATAGCCGAAGTTGAAGACACCCGACCAGTTGATGTTGCCGTCCCAGTCGTAGTTCTGGAACAGCGCGCCACCCGTCTCGGCGTAGCGGAAGCGCTTGCCGGGCTTGGTCCAGTTGCGACCCCCACCCAGATGCATGTTGATGTAGCCCGTGCGCGACAGGAAACCGACATCGTTCACGTCGAATCCGGGCGAGATCACGCCGAAGGCGGAGTTCACGAACGTGTTGCCGCGCTGTTTGGCCAGCGTGAATCGCGCCGCCGTGCCCGTGAGGGACGTGGCGCTTGAATCCACCCCGACACTCGGCGCATCGGGTCGCTGAAAGTAGTGCACCGAATTGCGCTGCACGGCGGTGATGCGACCAGTGGACCCGGTGATCCGCGAGGCAGCGACCCAGGCGGTCGACACCCAGGTCTTCGAGGAATCGAGGAAGATCCAACCGTCCGTCCCGAACGTCATGGCGTTGCCGTTGCGGGCGTCGCGCAGCGTGGGATCGTCGAACGCGCGACCGGCGATCGTGGATATGAATCCGAGCCCCTGCCGCCCCTTGTCGAACTCCTTTTGCGCGCGATACACCCCGTACATCGCGAGCGGCTCCATTTCCTGACCCCAGCGCGCGCCGAGGCTGTCCTGCAGCGTGGCACGCTCCCGGCGCGTGATCGCGGTCAGGCCACCGACGTTCCAGCTGCCGGCGACCTTGCCGGTCAGCTTGAGCGCGCCCAGGATGTGCGCGCCGTCCGGCCCGTCGACGTATCCCTTGTCCGGCGCGCCCGGGAGCAACAGCGAGCGCCCGATGCGCCGGCTGTAGAGGAAGTTCGGTCCGGACCAGTTGAATCCCCAGAAGTTGCTCTGGCCGCCGTATCCGAACTCGAAGATCGACGAGCCCTCGACGAAGAACGGCCGCCGCTCGTTGAAGAAGGTCTCGCGGTCGCTGAGGTTCACCACCGCAGGGTCGAACTCGACCTGGCCGAAATCGGGATTGACCGTGGCGTTGAGCGTCAGATTCGAGCCGAGCCCGATCCGCGCGTCAGCCCCGAACCCGGGGTCCACCTTCGAGCCGTCGTTGAACGGGTCGCCGCCGGGACGGCGCGTGAACGCGGCGCGGCTCGTCGCATACGGCATGATTTCGAGGCGGCGCGGCGGCTCGATGCGCTCGATCCCGACCAGATCCGGAAACCGCGACACGAAGCCGCGCCCGTCCTTCGGCGTAAAGGCGATGAAATCGAACTCGTTCTTGCGGGCGATGTCGCGGCGGAAATTGATGCCCCACACATACTCGCTGCGCTTGACGAAACGCAGCTGTGAGTAGGGAATGCGCATCTCCGCGGTCCACCCCTGCGCGTCGCGCGTGACCTTTCCCTCCCACACGCCGTCCCACGTGTCGTCGTCCCAGTCGTCGTTGAAGAGCGTGCCGTCGTACAGCGTGCCGGCCGCGCTGATGCCGAAGTAGTAACCGCTACGCTTGTCGTGGTAGGAGTCGACAAATACCTGAAAGCGGTCAGAGTTCGTCCCCTGATCGCGCCGAGCCAGACGCGCCACGATCGAATCGGGACGCGAGTCGTAGAGCCGCGCGGCGATGTAGAGCGCAGCGTCGTCATACGTGATATAGACGACGGTGCTCTCGCTCGGGGCCGTGCCCTCATTCGGGTCGCGCTGCGTAAACCCCGTCACCCGCTCGGCGGCTTGCCAGAGCGGTTCCTGCAGCAAACCATCGATAGTCACCGCCTGGCCCCCGCCGAGCCGCACGGCACGCAGCTGCGAAGGAGCGGGCACCGGAGGTGCCGGAGGCGGCGAATCGATTGGGACGGCGGGCGGGTGCATGCCCGCAAGCGCGAGTAGCAACTGGATCGTCGTCGTCATGATGCGTCCGGAGCTGAAGTGTGGGTGAACCCCGGTCGCGAACGCTGACGGCGAGCGCGCGGCGGTTATCGATCCATATGACAGACGCGGGAGAGAAAAGGTTGCAAGGGGAAGCGCTTGGAGGGTGTCAAGCCATTGTCAGGCGTCGCAGCACCCCCTTCACGACCACGGAGAGGCGTCGCGCGACCTGCTCGCTGACCACGAGTACTTCCTGGTGTGAGAGCGCTTCGCCCGTAATGCCTGCCCCGGGGTTGGTAATAGAGGAAAACCCCAGGCAGCGGACGCCGCGCGATCGCGCGACAAGCACCTCGGGCACGGTCGACATCCCCACGGCATCGGCACCGAGGCGCTCGAGCATCCGCACTTCCGCGGGCGTCTCGTACGACGGGCCGAGCAGGCCGACGTACACGCCTTCTTCGAGCGGGACGCGCTCTTCTCGCGCGACCGCGCGCGCGAGTGCCCGGAGGTCGCTGTCGTAGGGCTCGTGCATGATGGGAAAGCGTTGCTCGCCCGGCTCCGGCTGCCCGATCAGCGGATTGCGCCACATGAGGTTGATGTGATCGGCGATGAGCATGAGGGTTCCACCGGGAAACGTACGACGCACCCCGCCGGCGGCATTGGTGACGATGAGAGTCTCGACGCCCAGCTCCGCAAACACTCGCGCCGGGAGGCCGGCGACGGCGGCGGGATGCCCCTCATACAAATGAAAGCGGCCCGCCTGCACGATCACGGGGAGGCCCTCGAGCGTCCCCCCGACCAGCTCGCCCTTGTGCCCGGCGACACCGGGCTCGGGAAAACCGGGGATGGTGTGATACGGGATGCGGATGGGGTTTGTGACCTCGTCGGCGAGAAACCCCAGCCCAGAGCCGAGGACGATGGCAACACGCGGCTCGAGTTTGCCGAGCCGCTGCTTCACTGCATGTGTTGCTGCGACGACAGCACCCGTCCCCCGTCCCCCGTCCCCCGTCCCCGTCACAAGAGCATGCCCGCCAGCGTCGCGGAGAGGAAGTTGGCGAGCGTCCCCGCGATCATCGCCCGGAATCCGAGCCGCGCCAGGTCGTGCTTGCGATCCGGTGCCAGCGCGCCGATGCCGCCGATCTGAATTCCCACCGAGCTGAGATTGGCGAAGCCGCACAGCGCAAATGTGGCGATGGT
>QHUQ01000248.1 GCA_003221985.1 Gemmatimonadota bacterium
CGAAGTAATGGCGACGGAGGTCATGACGGGAAGCGGTCCGGAGCTGCGGCGGGCCGGCCCCGTCGGCCGCCTGTTCCAGTTCCTGCGCGACGTGCGCAACGAGCTGCGCAAGGTGACGTGGCCGACGTTCGACGAATTGAAGAAGGCGACGACGGTGATCGTCATCTTCGTCACGATACTGGGCATCGCGATCGGCCTGATGGACGCGTTCTTCCAGTGGATGTTCGTGAAGCTGGTGGCGAGGTTGCTCTAGTGCCGGTCGAGCTGCGCTGGTACGCGATTCAAACGACGGCGGGGCACGAGAACAAGGTGCGCTCGTTGATCGCGCGCCGTATCGGCGAAGATGCGCGGGCCGAGGCGGAGAAGCCGATCCGGCAGGCCCTGGTCCCCACGCAGGAAGTCGTGGAGATCAAGAACGGCAAGAAGGTCAACGTCGAGCGCAAGATCTATCCGGGGTACGTGCTCGTGGAGATGGACCTGAACCAGGAAACCATCCACACGATCAACGGCATTCAGGGTGTGATCAAGTTCGTCGGCACGGACCGCCTGCCGATGCCGCTGCGGCCCGACGAGGTCAACCGGCTGTTGGGCATCGAAGAAGCGATCAAGGAAGAAGAGCCCGCCGAGGCGATTCCGTTCCTCGTGGGTCAGGTCGTGGAAATCACCGAGGGGCCGTTCTCGGACTTCAGCGGCACGGTGCAGGAAGTGTTGCCGGACAAGGGTAAGGTGCGCGTTTCCGTAGCGCTGTTCGGGCGGCCGACATCAGTGGAATTGGACTATTTGCAGCTGAAGGCACACTAATGGCGAAACCGGTTACCGCAATCGTGAAGCTCCAGGTGCCCGCGGGCCAGGCCACACCGGCGCCGCCGGTGGGCACGGCGCTCGGGCCCCACGGCGTCAACATCATGGACTTCGTGAAGCAGTTCAACGCGAAGACCGCGAGTCAGGCGGGCATGGTGACGCCCGTGGTCGTGACGATCTACAAAGACCGCACCTTCACGTTCATCACCAAGACGCCGCCCGCCGCTGTGCTCCTGAAGAAGGAAGCGGGGATCGAGAAGGGTTCGCCGACCTCGAATCGCGAGAAGGTGGGGAAGGTGACGCGGGCCCAGCTCAAGAAGATCGCCGAGATCAAGATGCAGGACCTGAACGCGACCGACCTCGAAGGCGCGATCAACATGATCGCCGGGACGGCGCGCTCCATGGGCCTGACGGTGGAGGGCTGATGCGCACGCACGGCAAGCAGTACCGCGCGGCGGCCGCCACACTCGAGGCGAAGAAGCTGTACCCGCCACCCGCGGCCGTCGAGCAGGTCAAAAGCACGGCGTTCGCGAAGTTCGACGAGTCGGTGGACGTGGCGGTCCGCCTGGGCGTCGATCCCAAGCATGCGGACCAGATCGTGCGTGGCACGGTCTCCCTGCCGCACGGGACGGGGAAGACAATCCGCGTCCTCGTGATCGCGCAGGGTGAGAAAGTGAAAGAAGCCGAAGCAGCGGGCGCCGATTTCGTGGGCCTCGAGTACGTCGCGAAGATCAAGGAAGGCTGGCTCGATACCGACGTCATCGTCGCGACGCCGGACGTCATGGGACAGCTCGGCGCACTCGGCAAGATTCTCGGACCGCGCGGGCTGATGCCGAACCCCAAGGCGGGCACGGTCACGATGGACGTCACGAAGGCCGTGAAGGAGCTGAAGGCGGGCAAGATCGAGTTCCGGGTCGACAAGAGCGGCATCGTCCACGCGCCGATCGGCAAGAAGTCGTTTGCCGCGACGCAGCTCGCCGACAATCTCCAGGCCTTCATGGACGCGATCGTGAAGGCGAAGCCGTCGGCCGCCAAGGGGCATTACATCCGTTCGGTGACGGTCTCGAGCACGATGGGGCCGGGCGTGCGGGTCGATCCGGCAGGGTACCACGTATGAACCGCACCAAAGCGCAGAAACAGGAGATGGTCACGACGTTGGCGGCGCAGGTCGCCAAGTCGCAGACCATTTACGTCACCGATTTCACGGGCCTCAACGTGGCCCACATCACCGATCTGCGCCGCCGCCTGCGCGCGGTGGGCGTCGAGTACGTGGTGGTGAAGAACACGCTGGCGCGCCGCGCGCTGAGCGAGCAACAGCTGAAAGACGGCGGCCTCGAGTCGTTTCTCGCGGGCCCCACGGCGCTGGTGCTGGCGGGCGCGGATCCGGTCGGCGCGGCGAAGGTGCTGACGGACTTCGCCAAGGAGTTCGAGAAGCCGTCGATCAAGGTCGGGTTGGTCGAAGGCAAGGCGGTCACGCAGGCGCAGGTGAAGACGCTGGCGGCGTTGCCTTCGAAGACTCAGCTGCTGGCTCAGCTGGGTGGAGCCCTTCAGGCGCCCATGGCGGGATTCCTGGGAGTACTGAACGGAGTGCTGTACTCGATGGTGGGTGCCCTCGAGGCTCTAAAAACTAAACGGGCGGGAGAACAGTAATGGCGACTCAAACGATGAGTAAGGACGATATCCTGGAAGCCATCGGCAACATGTCGGTGTTCGAGCTGGCGGAGCTGATCGAGGCGTTCAAGGAGAAGTTTGGCGTCACGATCGCGGCTCCTGCAGCGGCACCGGCGGCTGGCGCGGGCGCCGCAGGCGGCGCGGCCGCGGCGCCGGCGGCCGAGGAGAAGACGGAGTTCACCGTCGTGCTGAAGGCCGGCGGCGAGAAGAAGATCCAGGTGATCAAGGAGATCCGCGCGATCACCAGTCTCGGCCTGAAAGAGGCGAAGGATCTGGTCGAAGGCGCGCCCGGCACCGTAAAGGAAGGCGTGTCCAAACAGGAAGCGGAAGAAATCAAAAAGAAGCTCGAAGCGCAGGGCGCCGTCGTCGAACTGAAGTAGGCGCGAGTTACTACAACCTGCTCGCTTTTCCGAGCCCTAGCATCCTCCCCCGCACCGCAGCCGGGTACGGGGGTGGCAGGGCCTTTTGCATTACTTGAGGGTTCGCATGACCACTAAGACGTCACCGCTGCTTTCGTTCGCAAAACTGGAGACGGGGATGCCGATGCCCCATCTCCTCGACATTCAGACCCGCGCGTTCCAGTCCTTGCTGCAGCCGGATGGCAAGGACGGCGCGCGCGCCGACGTGGGGCTGGAGCGGGTCTTCAAGGACCTGTTCCCGATCCAGGACGTGAACGGCAACTACTCGCTCGAGTTCGTGAAGTACGCGCTCGGGGAGCCGAAGTACACGGTCGAAGAGTGCATCGAGCGCGACATGACGTACTCGGTGCCGCTGAAGGCGACCTTGCAGCTGGTCGTCATGGAAGAGGTCGGCGAGGTCACCAAGACCAAGCGGCCCAAGAACATCATCGAGAAGGAAGTCTATCTCGGTGAGCTGCCGATCCTCACGCCGCTGGGCACGTTCGTCATCAACGGCGCGGAGCGCGTCATCGTGTCGCAGCTGCACCGCTCGCCCGGCGTCGTGTTCGAGGAGAGCATCCACCCCAACGGCCAGCGCCTCTTCTCGGCGCGCATCATTCCGTTCCGGGGCTCGTGGGTCGAGTTCACCGTCGACATTCACGACGTGATCTACGTCCACATCGACAAGAAGAAGAAATTCCCGGCGACCGCGCTGCTGCGCGCCTTCGGCTACGGCACCAACGCCGACATCCTGAAGCTGTTCTACGCCGTGAAGGAAATCGACATCACCGGCAAGCTCGAGGGCCGCGCGCAGAAACGCGAAGTCCTCGGCACGCTGCTCGCGGCCGATGTGCCCGATCCCGAGAACAAGAAGGGCGAGCCGCTGGCGCGCGTGGGCGACGAGCTGGTGCTGGAGCGTTTCAACGCGTTCCGCCGCGCCGGCATTACGTCGGTGAAAGTGTTCGCCGGCTACACCTCGCTCGACCTGCGCGAGGACGCCCAGCCGACCACGACGCAGCAGACGCCGAGCAAGTACGTGCTCGCCTTCGACGTCGCCGATCCCGATGGGGAAATCGTCGGCGAGGCAGGGCGTGAGCTGTCCGACACGCTGCGCAAGAAGCTGCTCAAGGCGGACGTCACCAAGGTCGACGTGCTGCTGCCGCCCGGCCGCAGTGAGTCGCCGCTGATCAAGAACACGCTGGCCAAGGATCCGACGCACGCCGAGGCGGAGGCGCTGGCGCAGATCTACACCCTGCTGCGCCCCGGCGAAGCGCCGAATATCGAGACGGCGCGCGAGGCGCTGAAGCGGCTGTTCTTCCACCCCAAGCGCTACGACCTGGGGCGGGTCGGCCGCTACAAGATCAACCAGCGGCTCAAGGTGAACGTCGCGAAGGACAACACCGTCCTCACCGAGGCCGATTTCGTCGCGATCATCCGCTATCTGATCGAGCTGTCGGAAGGCCGCGGCTACACCGACGACATCGACCATCTCGGCAACCGCCGGGTGCGCTCGGTCGGCGAGCTGATCGCCAACCAGTTCTCGGTGGGCCTGTCGCGCATGGCGCGGCTCATCAAGGAGCGGATGAGCATCAACAACGATCCCGAGCGGATCACGCTCGACGATCTCGTCAATGCGCGCACCGTGAGCGCGGTGATTCAGGCGTTCTTCGGCAGCTCGCAGCTGTCGCAGTTCATGGATCAGACGAACCCGCTGGCCGAGCTGACGCACAAGCGGCGCCTCTCGGCGCTCGGCCCGGGCGGGCTCACGCGCGAGCGCGCCGGCTTCGAAGTACGCGACGTGCACTACAGCCAGTACGGCCGCATGTGCCCGATCGAGACGCCGGAAGGCCCGAACATCGGGCTGATCACGAGCCTGTCCTGCTATGCCCGCGTCAACGATCTGGGCTTCATCGAAACGCCCTACCGCGTGGTGAAGGATGGGAAGGTGACCGACGAGACGCGCTGGCTGTCGGCCTCCGAGGAAGAGGACTACGCGGTGGCGCAGGCCAACGCGCACCTCACGCCCGACGGCCGCTTTGCCGACGAGCTGGTGTTGTGCCGCAAGCGAGACGACTACCCGCTGCTGCCGCCCAACAAGATCGATTTCATGGACGTGGCGCCGGAGCAGCTCGTGTCCATCGCCGCCGCCCTGATTCCGTTCCTCGAGCACGACGACGCCAACCGCGCGTTGATGGGCTCGAACATGCAGCGGCAGTCGGTGCCGCTCCTCTTCCCGCAGGCGCCGCTCGTGGGCACCGGGCTCGAGGAGAAGGTGGCGCGCGACTCGGGGGCGGTGGTCATCGCCCGCCGCGGCGGCGTGGTCACCCGCGTCACGGCCGATGAGATTATCATCGACGCCGGCGACGAGGACACCAAGCCCGGCAACGGCGATGGTGACCATCCATTGGCGCGGCTCAAGCAGCACGACCGCTTCCGCCTGAAGAAGT
>QHUQ01000161.1 GCA_003221985.1 Gemmatimonadota bacterium
TCCGCTTGCCGGAACGATGCAGACGTCGTTCTCGACGTCCCGGCCCTTGGAGCACACGAACGCGATCGTCTTGCCGTCTGGAGACCAGGCGGGCGAGCTGCTTTGCGGGAAGCCGGTGGGCAGTGGGCGCGTCGTGCCGTCTGCAACATTGAGGAGGTACAAGGCCGGCCAGTTGTCGTTCCGTACTTCCCGATTCTCGGTCGAGTCCTGGTCAAAGGCGATCGTCTTGCCGTCCGGCGACCACGCGGGCGAGTTCTGGCTCAAGTCACCACTGGTGAGCTGGCGCGGTGTGCCGCCCGCGACCGGGACGAGGTACAGATGGGCGGGGCGCCGGATCTCGCGCGGGGGCAGGTAGCCGCGCTCATCGCCAACGATCGGGATCGAGGTGTAGACGCGCCCGTCGAAACGCTTGGGATCGGCGCCGCGGGTGATCGCGGTGGGTGACACGCGCGTGCGCCACGTCTCTTTCTTCAGACTGTCCGGGTCATCGCCGCGCCACGTGTACGCGAGCCACTGCCCACTTGCCGAGAAAATCGGCATCGCGTGCACGCCTTTGATCTGGAATGCCTCGCCGCCCGGCGCGGCAGTCCGCAAAAACCAGATGTCGTCATCCGAGCCGTCGCGCTTGCTCGAGAACGCAAGCAGCGAGCCGTCGGGCGACCAGTTTGGGTTCGACGCTTCCGTCGAAGGACTCGTGTAGCGGAACGCTGGGGCGGCGCCGTCGGCGGGAGCCATCCAGATCTCGTTGTGACGCCGGTCTTTGTCTTCGACGACCGTGGTCACGACGAACGCGACGCGCCGCGCGTCGGGCGACAGCGCCGGACTGCTCACGACGGTCAGCCGATAGTAGTCGGTGGACTGCCAGGGCCGGGCTTGGGCGGACAGTCGGACCGTCGGACTGACGGACAGAATGAGCGCGGCTAGCCAAAGCTTGCGCATGGAGATCTCTCGGTTCGTCGTGGGGTCAGAAAACTACCGGCCCCGGCCGTAGCGCGCGACCGGGGCCGTTCCACAGTCCGACGGTCCGTCCGTCCGACCGTCCGACGTCAGTTCAACTTATGCAGTTCTACCCGTCTGTTTTGCGCTCGCCCTTCCGGTGTTGCATTGGGTGCGATGTATCCCGATGCTCCGTATCCGCGTGCCTGCATCCGCATCGGGCTGACTCCCCGGCGCGCGAGATACGCGCGCACGGCTGCGGCCCGCGCCATCGAGAGCCGGAGGTTCATCGGACGCCGGCCCGTGGAATCCGTATATCCGGCGATCTCGATCCGAATTTCAGGATTGGCTGCAAGGGACGCGGCCACCTGATCCAGGACCACGTAGGACGAGGTCGTCAGCACCGACCGGCCGCTCTGGAAATTCACGCCCTGCAGAATCAGCGTCGGGCGGGCCGGCGGCGCGCCCGGGGCCGCCGGGGGAACCGCGCGCTCCTCGAACAACAACAAGCAGCCGAATTGATCGACGCGCGATCCCTTCGGCGTGTTGGGGCAGCGATCCTGTGAATCGATCACGCCGTCGCCATCGGTGTCGTGCTCGATCGGGCAGCCGTTTCCATCGACCTGAATCCCGGCCGGCGTGTTAGGGCACTTGTCCAGACTGTCAGGCACGCCGTCCTTGTCGCTGTCTGCCGGACAGCCGAACGCGTCGACCGGTGTGCCGGCAGGAGTGTTGGGGCAGCGATCGATCCCGTCGAAGACCTTGTCGCCGTCGGAATCCATCGGGCAGCCATTCGCGTCGACGGTCGCGCCCGCCGGCGTATCCGGGCACTTGTCGAGTCCGTCCCAGACGCCGTCGTGATCGGAATCGAGCGGACATCCCGTCGTATCGACCGTCGCACCCGCAGGCGTATCGGGGCACTTGTCGAGCAGGTCGTTCACGCCGTCGCCGTCGGAATCCGGCGGGCCGGCCGGAGCGGCGGCGGCGAGCGGGCAACCCTTGGCGTCGACCGCAACGCCCGCGGGAGTGTTCGGGCATTGATCGATCCCGTCGAACACCTTGTCGCCATCTTGATCGTGCGGGCAGCCCATCGCGTCAACGGTCGCGCCCGTCGGCGTGTTGGGGCACTGATCGATCCCGTTCAATACGCCGTCGCTATCGGCATCGGCGGGACAGCCGCGGTTATCGACGGTCGCGCCGCGGGGAGTGTCGGGGCAGGCGTCACGTTGGTCGGCGACGCCGTCGTGATCCGCGTCTGCCGCCGGCGCGGCGTCCGGCTGGAAGAACGCGAATCCCGCGGACGCCATGAGGTGCGTTGCGTTCTTCGACCCGCCGGGAAACGCACTCGTCGTGCTCGGCGTGTAGATGCCGCGCGCCTCGAATCGCAGCGCAAACCGCGAGCTCATGAAGAACTTCGCACCCGCTCCGCCATGGAATCCGCCATCGGTGAACCGGTAGGGATTCGTGCCGCCGAAATCGAGCCGCGAGTACCCGCCGAGCACGTAGACGGACATGCGGCTCGCGTTCAGCGCGTTCACGACGAGACTGCCGCTGCCGATCAGCGGCTCGATGTGCGCCGTGCCGACGTCCTGCGGTGACTGGAACAGCGCCTCGACCTCGAGGTCGATCATCGGCGTAAGCGCGTACGCGAAGCGCACGCCGCCGCCTGGTTTATCGGCCAGATTGAAGGCCTTATCGTATTTTGTGAAAGCGCCGAAGATGCCGACTTCGTAGCGGCGATCGTACTGCGCCTCCAGCCGCGTGGCCGTCAGCGTCATCACCACAAGTATCGGGGCGAGCTTTCTCACGTTGTGCCTCCGCCTCAGTTGGTCTGCCGCAGCTCGACGCGCCGGTTCTGCGCGCGACCGGTTGCCGTCGTGTTCGGCGCGACCGGCTGCGATGCACCATACCCCTTGGCGACCATCCGCTCGGGACCGACGCCCTTGCTCGCCAGATAGGCGCGGACGGCATCGGCACGCGCCTGTGACAGACGCAGGTTCGTCGCCGAGGCCCCCGTGTTGTCGGTGTGTCCGCCGATTTCGATCTTGATGTTGGGGTTGGCGACGAGTGATGCCGCCACGATGTCGAGAATCGTGTACGAATCAGGCTTCAACGCCGAGCGGCCCGTCTCGAACGTCACGCCGCGAAGGACCACCGGCGTCTTCGCTTCCGTGAAAAGAATCGGACAGCCGGCGGCATCGACCCGCGTGCCTGCCGCCGTGCTGGGACATTTGTCCTTGGTGTCGTCGATGCCGTCCCCATCGGTGTCGGAGGCGCGCTGGCACCCCGCCGAATCGACTTCCGTGCGGGGCGGCGTGTTCGGGCACTTGTCGATGCCATCGGGCACGCCGTCGTGATCGCTATCGACCGGACAACCGGTCGTGTCGACGGTCGCGCCGGCGGGCGTGTTCGGACATTGGTCGGGACCATCGGGGACGCCATCGCGGTCGGAATCCGTCGGACAGCCTTGGGCGTCCACCCGTGCGCCCGTCATCGTGCCGGGACACTTGTCGATCCCGTCGTACACGCCATCGGCGTCGGCATCCTTCGGACAGCCGCGCGCGTCGACTTCCGCTCCTTCGATCGTGTTGGGGCACGCGTCGAGCCCGTTGTAGACCTTGTCGCGGTCGGAGTCGCTGGGACATCCTACCGCATCGACGACCGCTCCAGCCGGTGTTCCGGGGCACGCGTCCTTCTTGTCCGCGATGCCGTCCTGATCGGCGTCCCGGAATCCGCTCGGCCCGGTGAAGATCGACAGCCCGGCCGAGCCGACGATGTGTCCCGCCCAGTTACCGCTCGAGAAGCCGGTCTTCGGGGAGTAGATCGCTCGTCCTTCGATCCGAACGGCGACCCGGTCGCCGAAAAACATCCGGTCCCCAATCCCGCCATGAAAGCCGTTGTCGGTGAAGGTGTAGGAAGGGTGATCACTGAATTCGAGGCGCGTGTAGCCCCCGAGGATATAGAAGAGATTGTTCTCGTTTCCGACATTGAGGGTAAGGCTGCCGCTCCATAACGCGAGCGTCGCCTTGGCGCCGCCGCTGGCTGGTGCCGGTTGCTGATAGCCGAATTCGGCTTCTGCCCCGATGGCCCGGCTGAAAAAATACCCCAGACGGCCGCCGCCGCCGATTTGATGGTCCAGACTAAAGGCACGGTCGTAGCGGGTGAACGACCCGTACGCGCCGATTTCGAACTGATGGGTGTGCTGTCCGATGCAGAGGGCAGGAACGGCAATGAGACAGAGCAGCACCAGCGTCGTCCGCGCGCGCATGTCTCTCCCCGTGGTTAGCGGCACTTCACACTCTAATAATCAGGCTCGCATTCAGAAACCCCAGGCGCAGCTGCGGCGCCCCTGCGTGGCTAAATCGGCTCCGCCGACCACCAGTCCGCGATGCGTCCCATCCGCCTCATGCCACGCGACCCCGGCGGGGCCAATCAGGGTTCCGGCTGGCTCCGTCAGGCACATCAAGTCGGCGATGCGATTGGTGCCGACGGGACCGGCGAACGCACTCAAGGAGTCGTCGTTGACCGCTGCCGCGAGCGTCTCCGCCGAGTTGCTGCCTGCACCGCCGTACATTCCGCCCACGATCAACACCGTTGAGTCGAGGTCGAGGAGCGCGAACTGCGACCGGCCTTCGGGCAGCAATGCCGGTCCGGCGCCCCACGCGCCCGTGAAGAATCCCGACAGCAGGCTTACGGCCGCCGTATCGCCCGTCACCAGCCGCTGGGTCCCGGTTCCGACGCCCCCGCCGGGGGGCACGCTGTCGGCGACTCCCCCGATGGCGATGACCCGAATGTCGCGCGCCAGTCCGGCCCCATACGCCCGCGGCCCGACGAGCGACGGCTGCAGGTACCAGCCGTCTATGTGCCCGTTCGCCCCGATGCGACCCATGTAGACGGAGCTCTGCGGCTGGCCGAGCTGGTCCGTTCCGCCGATGACGTAAATCCTGCCGTGACGCACGACCCCGATCGCTCCCGCGCGCGGCGCCGGTAACGGCTCCAGGAACACGAACCGGCCGATCACACTGTCCGCCGTCACGTCGGCGGCGAACACCGAGGACTGCGCGGTTCCCGACCGGTCGATGCCCCCGATGACGTACAATGCGGTCCCCGGAAATCGGGAATTGTACCGCGTCGCCACCGCGGCGGCGGCGAAGGCACGCGGCGCCGGAAGCACGCGACTGCGAGCCTGTACCGTCGTGTCGTGCTGGCGTGTCCAGCCGTCGATCGCCCCGGCTCCTCCGGCCGTCGCGCGCGCGACATACACGCCGGAGTCCGGCGTCATCAGCGGTGGGTCTGCGCCGCCGGCCGCGTACAGTGTGGTGCGCAGGACGCCGCCTGGCTCGGGAAACTCAGCCGCGGTCAGTCCAATGCCGGCGGTCGCGCCCGGGTACGGCGCCCGCGCGGTCCACGTCACTGTTCCTGGATCGAAGAATGACCGTGGCAGGACGTGGACCGTCGCAAGGATCGTCGTTCCCGCCGCGGTGACAACGGCCAGGGCTTCGGTTCCGGTGGCCGCCGAATCGGGGACGACGGCCGTGATCGTGAACGACGTCCATGCGGAGTCGGCGACCGCGGCCTCGATCGTGCCGCCGTTGATTTTCGTGAGCAGCACCGTGCCCCGTGCCGTGCCGAAGCCGAGGCCTTCGATCACGAACCGTTCGCCGCGCGTGAGAATCGGCTCGATGGCGCCGGCGACGTAGTCGATGCGAGCGGCGGGGGTGGGCGAGCCGGAGTCTCCGCTGCAGCTTGCCAGGCTTGTCGCCACCAGTACGACCGCCGCCGCGGCGATCGGTTTACGGATGACCATTTCCCCCGCGGATGAAACGCAGTGCCTGCGACAGCTGCTCGGCGAGGGCCGACAATTCGGCCGCACCATGGGCGAGGTCCTGGATGGCCCGCAGCTGCTCGGCCGCCGCCGCCGCAACGGCCTCCGCTTCTTGACTGGAGCTCTGCGCCCCCGCGCGTGCCTGCCCGAGCGTTTCGGTGATCTTCGTGGCCAGCTCCGCGCTCTGGCGACCGAACTCGGCGACCTGTTTGCCCGCGCGCGCCGTCTCGGCGGCTGCCTCGGCGATGCGATTGAGATCTTGTACCCACTCGGCGGAGCTCTGGACGACCTGCCCCAAGTCGCCGCGAATCCGCTCGATCAGCTGCGCGGCGCGGTCCAAGGCGCGACGGGTGTCCTGCACGGCCTTGCCCACGTTGCGCGCCTCCCGGCCGCTCGCTTCCGCGAGCTTGTGCACCTCATCGGCGACCACCGCGAAGCCGCGTCCGTGAATTCCCGCCCGCGCCGCTTCGATCGTCGCATTCAGGGCGAGCAGATTCGTCTGGTTGGCCACGAAGCCGATCGTTTCGGAGAACCGTTCGACTTGCGTCGCGACGTCACGCAGCCGGCCGACTTCGGCTGCGCTCTCCTCGGTTGTGGCCCCGAGATCGGTCAGTTGCCGCACCGCGTTCTGCGTACCGGTCCGCACACGGTCGGCCGTCTTTTCCATCTGCGAGCCCGCTTCGCGCGTGCGATCGCCGGCAGCGGCGAGCTCGGCAGCGGTCTCTTTCAATTGTCCGGCTTCGCGGGCCGCCGTGGTGACGAGGTTCGCCGCCTGGCCCGCGCCGTGGCTGGCGCGCCGCGCCGATGCCGCGACCTCCTCGCTCGAGGCATGGATCTCCTCGGTCGTCGCGGTCAGCGTCTGCACGTACTGCATCGTCTGATCGGAGGCGCCGGTGACGGGCCGCAGGGAGCCATCGATCGCGACCATCAAGGCGAGCTGCGGCGCGAGCAGCTCGAGCAGGTCACCGTCCGATTGGCGATACATGGTGGGGTCGGAATGCCGGACACTCCACAGGCCGACGAGCTGCCCCGCATGGTAGAGGGGCACGAGCATCTCCGAGCCCGGTACCTCGGCGCCGGGGACGACGACCTGATCGTAGGCGAGGCCGTGTGCGACAACCGGGCGGCGCAAGCGCAGTGCCTCGCCGGTGAGCCCCGCATCGGAATCGAATCGGAACGTCTTCCCCGGCTGGGCGGCGGTGTCGGCCACGAGCTCCATTTGCCGCGTGCGCGCGTCGTAGCGGGCGAATCCCATTTGCTCCCACGGCACCAGCTGGCGCGTCAGCTCCTGTACGCGCTTGAAGCTCTCGGTCAGCGTCAGCTCGGCGGCGATCACCTGCGCCAGGCGCTGAATCAGGTGCAGCTCGTCGGCGCGGACGCCGAGACGCAGCACGTACAGACTGCCCGCGGTCCCCATCGCCAATCCGGCGGTGACGAGGCCGCGGGGGCCTGACGGCAGCGTCGCATGGAGCAGCGCCAGCCACCCGACGGCGAGCACCGCCGAGACGAGATAGACGATGGATTCCCAGCGCAGCGTGAGCCGCGCGTCCACCCACGCGATCGTCTGCCCCAGTGCGAGCTCGAGGTAAAACGTGCCGTTCACGATGATGGGCAGTATGACGATGGTCAGCGCAACCGCACCGACGTTGTCGGCCGAGAGCGCCGCCGCCCCCATCGCGCCACTCACCCGCGCGTACATCAAGCCTACGAAGGTGGACCCCGCGGTGAGATGGGCCGCGTTGCCGAACGCGGCGCGCAGCGGCAGTCGCCGCAGCACGACGTCGCCGACCAGCATCGCGAACGGCGCGACGATCGCGGCGAATGCCCAGCCGCGATCGAGAATGGCGAACAGCAGCACCCCGATGACGTAGGACGAGAACCCGTTGCCCGGGAGGGCGATGCCGAAGCGGCGTGAGAGCGCGGCGGCGAGCACGAGCAGCGCGCCGGCGAGCGGCAGGTTTTCGCCGGCTGGAACGGCGCCGCTGGCGAGGGCGGCAATCCCGGCGCCGAAGCTGACGAGGGCGGCGAGGGAAATCGCGACACGGACGAACAACGCCGGCGCTGCCGAGACCATCGCGCAAAGTCGGCGCCGTGGCGCACCATGTCAAGCACGACTATCGTTTACGCCATGACCGTCACGATTGAATACTGCGTCATCTGAAACTACGAGCCTCGGGCCACCGGTCTGGCGGCCGAGATCCGCGATGCCTACCCGCATGCCGAAGTGCGGTTAATCCAATCCTCAGGCGGCGTCTTTGAAGTAGAGGCCGACGGAAGCCGCGTCTTTTCCAAGAAAGCCCTGAAGCGCCATGCCGAGCCCGGTGAAGTGGTGCGGTTGATTCGCGAGAGGGCTGCCGGCACGCGGTGAGACTTGCCATCTCCACCGGCGGCGGCGATGCGCCCGGACTGAATGCCGTCATCCGTGCCGCCGTACTCACGGCGGTGCATCGCGGGTGGGAGTGCGTCGGCATCAAGCGCGGGTTCGGGAGTCTGCTCGGCGAGGGCGAGCTGATGCCCCTCGGGCCGCAGGAAGTCCGCGGCATTACCCACCTCGGCGGCACTATCCTCGGGACATCGAATCGCGGTAATCCTCTCAAATGGCGCGTGCAGCGGCCCGACGGCTCCTGGGAGGAGCGCGACCGCACGCAGGAGCTCTTCGAATCCGTTCGGGCGAATCGCCTCGATGCCTTGATCGCGATCGGCGGCGAGGGGACGCTCGGCATCGTCCACACGCTGTGGCAGAAGGGCCTGCCCGTCGTCGGTGTGCCCAAGACGATCGACAACGACGTCGGTGCCACGGTCGCGACGTTCGGATTCGATACCGCGGTCGCCACTGCAACGGACGCCATCGACAAAGTGCACTCGACCGCGGAGAGTCACGAGCGGGTGATGGTCGTCGAGGTCATGGGCCGCAACGCGGGTTTCATCGCGCTCCACGCGGGTCTCGCCGGATCCGCCGACGTGATCCTGATTCCCGAAATCCCGTTCGACATCGACAGGGTCTGCGACAAGATCCGGCGGCGCGAAGCGGAGGGCAGGCATTTCAGCATTGTGGTGGCCGCGGAGGGTGCGGTCCCAAAAGGCGGCGCGGTGTCGCTGATCGATCCCGCGCACGAACGGCTCGGCGGCATCGCCGACAAAGTGGCCCACTCGATCGAGCAGATGACGGGGAAAGAGACGCGCTCGCTCGTGTTGGGACATCTGCAGCGGGGCGGCAGCCCCACGACGTTCGATCGGCTGCTCGCGCTGCGGTTCGGCGCCGCGGCAGTGCGCCTGGTTGCCGAGCGACAGTTCGGCATGATGGTCGCCTTGCAGCCGCCGCGCATCGTTGCCGTCCCCCTGGCGGAGGCGATCGCGACGCCGCGGCGCGTGCCGCTCGACTCCGACACCATTACGACCGCGAGAGATCTGGGAATCAGCTTCGGAGACTGAGCGGACAGCTGTATCCACTGACGGACACTCCCCCGGATCCGGCCCTATCTCGCATTACATTGACAGCACATCACTTACGGGCATTGCCGAGCGTGGCACGGCTCTTCCTTATAGACACGACAAGGAGGCAGCCATGAAACGCATGCTCATTCTCGTCGGACTGTTGTTTGGTCTCGCTACAGGCGGCGCCAGCGCTCAAACCAGGGTTGGCGTCTCTTTGAGTTTCGGAGACCCGTACTTCGCCGGTCAGGTGGTTATCGGCCGGCCCTACTACTATCGACCGTACTATCACCGATACGCTCAGCCCTACTACTATCGCTACTACCCTGCCCCAATCATCGTCCTGGGTCCGCGCTACTACGCGCGACCGCATCGGTATCACGCACGCCGCTATCATCGCGGCTGGTAGGGGACGTCGAATAGGCTGGAGGCGCCGGTTCACCGGCGCCTCCCTTCTTTTTCTATATTCCAGCAGTGCGCATATCCCGCGATCATTTCCTTCCCCCCGACCCCCAGGCATTTCTCGCTGCCGAACCAGCCACCGGCCGCGTCATCGTCATCGCACCGACTCGAGCTGCCTGTGAGACGATCGAGTTGGCGCTGGGACTGAAGTTGGAAACGCTGCTCGAGCGGGAGCACGGAGAGGACATTCGCCGGCTGGCGGGCTCCGGTCAGGGCTTTGGCATCGTGGCGGGCACGGGCACGGGGAAAACGCTTGCGATCCGGACGATGGCGGAAACCGTCCTGAAGGCGCCGCTCAAGGTGGGCGTGGTGAATCGCGAACGCGAAGCGACGCCCGAGACGCCGACCTGGAACGTCGTCATCGTCACGACAGGCATTGCGCGGCGGTGGTTCCAGGATGGTCTGATCACCGCCCAGGACACGCTGGTCGTCGACGAAATCCATCAGACGTCCGCCGAGATGGAGCTCTGTCTCGCGCTGGGCAAGCGCGCGCGCTGCCGCTTCATCTGGCTCTCGGCGACGGTCGACCCGAGCTTTTACTCGGCATACCTCGCCTCCGCCCAAGTCCTGGAGACGCGTGCCTTCGATCCCGCCAAGGCTGCGCAGGTGAACGTTCTGGCGGAGCAGCCGCTCGAGTTCTTGAACGATCGTTTCATGAAGAGGGTCACCCGAGAGCGGCGCGGCGTGGCGGTATTCGTGCCCACCCGCGCCGAAGTTGAACAGATCGCGAAGGAGCTCGGCGACCGCTGGCCCAACCTCGCGACAGCCTTTTACCATGGCGGCGAGCCGATTCGCGTCATTCGTCCTTTTCTTGACGGTTTGGTCAAACGTCCCTTTCTCCTGGCGATGACGGCGGCGGGCCAATCGGCGCTCAATATCCGCGGTTTGGACACGGTGGTCATTTACGATGCCCGCTACACGAACGTCGTTGAGCGCGGCAAGAACGTGCTGACGCGGGCGTACCTGGGTGCCAACGAGATTCTGCAGATGGCGGGTCGGGTCCATGGCCGCGTCCAGCACGGTGAGGTCTACATCCTCAGTGACCGGGACCTGGTATTCGAAGACCTCCGCCCCACCGCCCCCGAATTCCAGCTGGCCGGCGACGCGGAGCGGGTCGCGATCACATGCGCGGCAATCGGCGTGGATGCGGCGGAGCTCGATTTGCCGGTCCCGCTCGATCGGCGGGCCTATCGCGACAGCGTCGAGCTCCTCACGGAACGCGGGCTGATAGAGCACGGCCGTCTAACGACTTACGGCCGCGATGTTGAAGCGATGCCGGTGGAACGTCCCTGGGGCGAGCTGCTCTATCACGCGGAGCCACCGCTCGTACCGCTCGTCGCTGTTGCGTCGAACATCGAGTCGCTGCACCGCATGACGCGCGAGGAGCGGCAACTGGGAGGGTTGATCGTCCCGGGCTCCGATCACATCACGGCCTACAACGTCTACGCCGAGGCCGTCAACAAGCATGGGTATCTGGGCGAGGTGTATGGCCTGCCGCGGCATCTCTTTCGCGAAGGCGACATCGAGCGCTGGGCGGAGGAGCGTGGCGTGCTCGTTAAGGCGATCGAAGACATCGCCCTGGGGACGGCCTCGGTCTATCGCCAACTCGACGTGCCTCTCCCCGCGAAGTTGGCCTATGGAGACCGGAAGACGCTCGAGCTTTTTGCTGACCTTTTGGCCAAGATCATGCCATTCGACCTCGTGATCGACGAACAGACGGCGGACGGGCGCGAGGCGCGTGTAAGCCGCAGTTCG
>QHUQ01000249.1:0-3256 GCA_003221985.1 Gemmatimonadota bacterium
TCATCTCGCTCAATTCGGGCGCGGGCAACGTGGCGGTCGGGCCGGGGCAGGAGCAGTACGCGTGGCTGCAACGGGATCTCGAGGCGAACAAGAACGCGAATCTCGGGAAGTGCAGCCTCGCCTACTGGCATCACCCGCTCTTCACGTCGGGGCCGAGCGCAGGCAGCAATGCGATCATGCGGAGCATCTGGAGCCTCCTGTACGACTATGGCGTGGACGTGGTGATCAACGGCCATGACCACCTCTATGAGCGATTCGCGCCGCAGGACGTCAACGGCCGTCGAGACAACTTCGGCATCCAGGAATACGCGTCGGCACCGGCGGCGCGCCGCTGTACGAGTTCGGGCCGATCATGCCGAACAGCGTCTACAGGAACAATCGTGTCTACGGCGTGCTGAAGCTGACGCTCCGTGACGTCGGCTGGGACTCGGTCTTCATCGAAGCCGGCACCGAAGCGATGCTCGACCTGAGCATGAACAACCTCTGTCATTGACCAGAACCGGGTCTCAGAGACCCGATATCGACGCGAAGTCCTCGGTCCTTGGTTCCTGGTGATCGGTCCGTTCCCGGTCCATGGTCCGTTCCTGGTCCGTAGTCCCTGGTCCGCGCACAAAGGAGCACGTACCTGGGAGGGACGAAGGACGCTGGACGGACCAGGCACGAAGGACCAGGAACCAGGGACGCGAGCGGCCCGTCCCGGCTGCCGCTGCCATTACGGTATAATCCGTAGCCATTACGGTGTTTGACGTAACGCAGAACCCCTTCGTGTACGGCGAGGTCGTGCCGGCGGCGGCGTTCGTCGACCGCGTGGCCGAGCTCGAGCGGCTGGTGGGCGACCTGGCGGCGGCGCAGAAGGTCTTCCTGATTTCGCCGCGCCGCTACGGCAAGTCGTCGCTCATTCGCCGGGCGCTGGCTGTGATGACGCGCCGCGGCGCACTCACCGTCGAGGTAACCGTCAGCAGCTTCAGCTCGTACGTGGCGTTTCTCGAAGGCTACGCGCGCGCGCTCGTCGCTGCTGAAGCCACCGGCGGACGCGCGCGGACGTGGCTGCGCGAGGTGATCGGTTCGGCGCGCGCCGAAGTGCGATACGCGCCGGGGGAATCGGGCCCCGGCGCCGTCTTCGTGTCCTTCCCGGGTGTGCGGTCCGACCGCGACATCTCGCGGCTCGCTGTGGACGTGTTCGCGCTGCCGGGGCGGCTCGCCGAGGCGCGCCGCCGCAAGGTTGTCGTCGCACTCGACGAGTTCCAGGCGATTGGCGGCTTCAACGGCGGGTCGGTCGAACACGCGATGCGGGCCGCGGTGCAGCACCAGCGCGACGTGGGGTATGTGTTCGCGGGGTCGGAGCCGAGCCTGATGGAGCGCATGCTCGGACCGAAGCGTCCGTTCTACAAGGCCGGACCGGTGATGAGGCTCGAGAAGATTCCGGCCGACGAGTTCGTCGCGTTCATCGACGCGCGGTTCGCGCGATCGGGCATGCGTCCGGAGCCCGGGCTGGGCGCCGCGATCGTCGAGCTGGCAGGCAACCTGCCGTACGACGTGCAGCGGCTCGCGCATGAAACATGGGACGAGGTCCGCGGCCGCGGCAGGCGGCGTGCCGCGCTCGACGACCTGCACCAGGCGCTCAAGCGGCTGCTCACCGAGCAGCAGATGATGTTCGAGGCCGTGTGGCAGCGGCTGACCCTCGCGCAGCGCGCCGTCCTCCGGGCGGTCGTGCTCGAAGACGACGGCGGGCTGCTCTCCGCCGACGTCCGCACCCGCCATCGCCTGGGCGGACCGTCCACGGTGCAGGCGGCGCTCGCCGCCCTCGTACGGGGCGATCTGATCGCCCGCGACGCGGATCGCTATACCGTCGTCGATTCCCTGCTGCGCGAGTGGGTCGCACGCCGGACGTTTTGACGCGGGCCACCGCTGTTTTCACCAGGGATCGAGCGTCACCACTTGAGCATCATGAAGCCGCGGAGGATCGGTCCGACGCTGTTGGTGAAGTCGCCGTAGCGGGGAGCGCCGGATACGGCATACACGTCACGCGGGTTGAAGTGGTTCGTCACGTTGAACAACTGGATCCCGACGTCGGCGGACCGCTTTTTCACGGTGACGGTCTTGTAGGCCACGAGGTCCATGGCGATGAAGATCGGAAACTCGCTGCCGTTGGGCCGGTCGAAATAGCCGTAGCGCTGGTCGAGCACCGAATACGGGAACCCGGAGCGCACCTCGACGACCGGTGACACCACGATGCGGCGAGGGAAGTTGGCCGTGCCCCACGCAATCCATCGGTTCCGCGCGTCGGCCGACGTCCTCGACATGCCGCCGGGCCGCAGGAGCGGCGCGTCGAGCGTTTGAAACAGCGCCACGAAATCGTTCAGCTCGCCGCGCGCGGCCGACCGTACATAGCTGAGAAAGAGCTGCTGCTCGTTGTTCCACGTCCGCCGCACGGACACCAGGAGCTCGCGATACGTGCTCCGGCCGTTGCTGCGAACGGGCATCAATCCGCCCTCGACTGGCACGTCCAGCGTCGCCAGCCGATCTGAGCGCCGGGCCGTCACTCCCACCTGCGCGTCGAGATTGGCCGAGAACTGATGCTCGATGTGCACCGACGCCGCGACAGCGCGCGGCAGCTGCAGAGCTTCCACGGCCGGTTGCAGCTGGAGCTCACGGATCATCGATCCGCTCTCCGAGTCGAACGACCGGTCGAGGCGATTGGGATAGCCGGCAAAGGCCTGCACCGCGAGCGGCAGCGTGCCGACGAAGCTGCCGGCGCCAGCCTTGAGCACCGTCAGCTGCGACGCGTCGAGGGCGTAGCGAATGCCGGTGCGCACCGACGGGGCGGTATCGTCGATGCCGGTGTTACCGTCGAGGCGCACGCCCCCATCGATCTCGACGCGATCGCCGGCCCGCCAGACGTCGCGAACCCATGCGCCCAACCGGGCGTCCCGCGCGCGGATCGACGAGCCTTCGCCGAAATCGATCCTCCGGACGACACGGCCCTCCGCGTTCTCGACGGAGACGGGATTCTCTGTCAGCGACCCGTTCATTCGTCGCGCCGCGACACTGCCGCCGATGGTGAGCGTGTGCGTCCCTCGCCGCGTTGCCTTCGTCCGGTCCCAGGCGGCCGTCACGGAGTACCGCACCGCGCGCCGGGCGATGGCGGCATACCAGTTTCCCCGCCATCCGGCGGGCGACAGGCGAGCAGTACCCGTCCCGTTCGGCACGACCGTGGTCTCGTGCGCGACGACGCCCGCTCTGACGGTGAGCACGT
>QHUQ01000249.1:3296-3555 GCA_003221985.1 Gemmatimonadota bacterium
CCTGGATGTCAGCGCGACCGAAGACCGTCGCGCTCTGTTCGACGATGTCGGGCCCGGTTCCCTGCGTGACCCCTGGTACCGGGATACGCTCGAAATCGTATTCCACGCTGGCGAAGTACCGAATCTGCCCATGCGGCGCGGGCCCACCGGCATACACACGCGGGAAAATGCCCTCGAGCCGTCCGAATCCCGGCGTCGTGAACCGGGGGCGCGGGATGAAACCCTGCGCGCCCATCTTGAACTGATCGCCACCTGGCTT
>QHUQ01000162.1 GCA_003221985.1 Gemmatimonadota bacterium
CGCGTCGATTCAATACCGCCGATTCTGAGGGGGACGCCCACGACCCTGACCAGCATCCTGGATCTCGTGACCAAGGTCGGCATCGAGGAAGAGCGGCCCGACTGGCGTGGCACGCTGACCGCGATGTACAACCTGCGGCGCTTGCACGGCCTGGCGCGGATCTCCTACTATGGCGGCTTCGCCTCGGCGCAGCCCAGCTTCACGGACCGGGAGACGTACGGCGCCAAGACGCTCGTCGATGCGGAGATCGGCTACCAGTTCAGCGCCGTCAACCTGTCGGTCGGGGCGCGCAATCTGTTCGACGTCTATCCCGACCGAGCACATGCCGAGTTCAACAACAACGACAACACGTTCCCCTGGGCCGCGGCGTCGCCCTTCGGTTATAACGGCCGTTACCTGTATGCACGGGCAGAAATGCGTCTGCTCCAATAGGGAGGAGTTCTATGGTTAGCGCTGCAAGATTGCTGAGCATTGCCGCGATCGCCGTCCTACTGTCCGCCGTTCCCGGGGGGGCGCAGGCCCAGAACGGCCGGATCCGGGGTGTGGTACGCGACGCCCACAGCGTTCCGATGGCTGGCGCCACGGTCCGCGTGACTGGTGGCACCGGTGCTGCCCGCCGCGCGACGTCGGATGCCGACGGCGCGTTTTCATTTACGAACGTCGCCCCCGGTACCTACACCGTGTCCGCGTCCCTGCCCGGCGTCAGAACGCAGGTGCAGCAGGGCGTTCAGGTTGCGGCCGACGCCGAAGCGGTGGTGAACTTCGTGCTGCAAGCGCTCGAGATGGAAGCGATTACCGTCACGGCGATGAAGCGTGAGGAGCAGCTCCTCAACGTACCAATCTCGATCGCCGCTCCGACGGAGCAGGCGCTGCGCGTACGTGGCGTGGACAACATCGAAGAGGTCGCGCAAAACGTCGCCGGGTTCAGCGTGCAGAACCTCGGCCCCGGACAGAGCCAGCCCGCCATCCGCGGCGCGTCGTCAGGCCAAATCTCGCGCGACCAGCCCGGTGTGAAGGAAGAGGTGGGCGCCTATCTCGACGAATCGGTGATCTCGCTGTCGCTGTTCACGCCGGACCTTGATCTGTTCGACGTCGGCCGCGTCGAGGTGTTGCGCGGGCCGCAGGGAACGCTGTTCGGCTCCGGGTCCCTCTCCGGGACGGTGCGTTACATCAGCAATCAGCCGGAGCTCGGCATCAGCAAGACGTTCGGCGAGACCGAGGTGACGGAGATCGACGGTGGTGAGCCCGGCACCAGTGCCAAGCTGGGATTCAACGCGCCGCTGGGAAATAAAGCGGCCGCGCGCATCGTAGGATACAGCTCCCGTACCGGCGGCTATATGGACGCGGTACAGCCGAACCTGCGCATCGACCAGAACGTCAACGGCAACAGCCGCGCGGGGCTCAGGGCCGCGATTCGCTTGCAACCAAACAGCAAGTTCAGCATTACGCCGCGGCTGGTGTATCAGCGCGCCAAAGCGGACGGCTGGAATCGCATCGACGCCTATAACATTCTGGCCAATCCGTTTACGACGACGCGCCCCAAGGTCACCCTGGGCGAGCGCCAGCTCTTCACGCAGATCGAAGAGCCCGTCACCGACAAGTTCCTGCTGGGGGACGTGAATCTTCAGGTGGATCTCGGTGCCGCTACGCTGACGGCGGTGACGTCGTACACGCACCGCAACATTCTGGTCGTGCGCGACGCGACGGCGCTCTATGCCAGCATCGTCGGTGGCAGTTTCCAGCTGCCCGAAAACATTTACACGCTCGATGCACCGCTGTACGACCACACCAATTCGATTGTGTGGACGCAGGAAGTGCGCTTGGCCAGCAGCGCGCAGAACCAGCTGAAATGGCTTGTGGGCGCGTTCTACAGCAACAACAAGCGTGGCTACGGCCAGGATGTGTTCGTCAAGAACTTCGACACGCTCGCCGCCCCGATCTGCTGCCCGGTGCTCGAGCCCGGCCTTCCTCCCCCTCCTCAGCCCGACGGGTGGACGATGGGGCCGCTCCTGACTACGAAGGACCATCTGTTCTTCTCCGATCTGAATTACAAGCTGACGCAGACGGCGGTGTTCGGCGAAGCTACGTTCAGCGCCACGCCAAAGCTCGACCTCACCGGCGGCTTGCGCTGGTACAACTTCGATGAGAACCGCGCACAGGCCTTCGACGGGTTCTTTGTAGGCTACGTCACGCGGCCCGGCAAGACGAAAGCCAACGGATTGGCGCCCCGCTTCATCGCCAATTACAAGGCGTCGGATGCGTTGACCTTCAATGCCCAGGCATCCCGCGGCTTCCGGCTCGGCGGGATCAACGACCCGCTCAACAAGCCCATCTGTTCTCCCGCGGATACGCTCACGTTCGGTGGCCGGGACTCGTGGAAAGACGAGACGGCGTGGAACTACGAGGCCGGGATGAAGTCGCGCTTGTGGGGCGGGCGGGGCTCCGTGAATCTGTCCGCGTTCTACATGAAGATCGACAACCTGCAGCTGAACCTGACCGCGGGCACATGCTCCTCGCGTCTCGTGTTCAACGTCGACAAGGCGAAGAGCCAGGGTCTGGAATTAGAGGTGACGGCGTCGCCCAATGAGCATTGGGATCTGGCATTCTCCACCGGTTTCAACGATGCGAAGCTCTTGTCGACCGTCACGACCACGGACACCCTTGGCGTAACGACCGTGGTCGGCGGTGTGAAGAAGGGCAACCGTCTTCCCAGCGTGCCGAAGGTTCAGGCGAGCGGGGCAATCACGTACGGAATGCCGATGGGGATCTCGCGCCTTTCGCTGACCGGCAGCTTCCAGTACGTCGGCTCGCGCTACACACAGATCGACGACCTGACGCCTGGCATCGACACCGTGCACGTCGGGCGGATGGGGCAGAATATTGGTGGGCAGTCGGCGACGCAAACTTTCGTCTTCGACCCGCTGTTGGCGGCCTACAGCCTGTTCAATCTGCGGGCAGGATTGTCGCGGGGGGGCTGGGAGGCGGCGTTTTTCGTGAACAACGTGACCGACGAACGAGCGTTCCTGGCACTGGATCGTGAGCGCGGACTGAATGCGCGCGTCGGGTATCTCACGAACCAGCCACGGACGTTCGGGGTGTCGTTGCGCTTCGATTACTGAGAACGGAGTAGATGAACAAACCGCCGGACGGCACGCGCCGCCCGGCGGTTTTGCATTCTCGGATCGACTGTTTACATCCTGGCGCCCATTCCCGCGCCGGCTCCCATCCCCGCCCCCGCCCCCATCCCGGCGCCTTCCGTATAGAACTTCGCGCCAATGGCGGCCGCGACCGGCCACTCCACGAGGGCAATCAGTGTCGTGATGACGGTGAGGTTCTGCGGCATCAGCGCCATCGGCCACATGAACAGCGTCGGCAGCAGTCCGCCGAGGACCCATCCGGCGACGCCGGCTTTGACCGCCGTGCCCGGCCCCGCGCCGAACCGCGGCCGGATGGCCGCGTACAGCCACACGAGGACGATCCCGGCGACAAAGTCGAGGAACACGAACCACGGGATCTGCGCATTGGTCATGGCGGGCTTGCCGAGCGCCTGCATCGCCGCGGCCATTTGCGCTTTGAAGACCATGCCGAACACCACGAAATCAACGACATTCAGGACGACGCCCGCGATCAGGCCCCCGATAAGCACCTTCTGCATGTTGATCTTCCCCATCGTCGTACCCCCTCCAAAAGAGAGGACAGCGTCCGACCGGAGCACTCCTGCCGCCGCCACGGTAGGGAATTCAACAGGAATCGTCAAGTCATAGCACGTTCAGCACCGCCAACAACCCCCCCATGCCATCGGAAATGACGGCCACGCCGGCAGGCACAACCCATTCGTTCCCATCGACTACCAGGTTGAAGTAGTACGTCCCGGGCGCCAGCTGCAGGGCCGCTTCCCAGATGTCGTCTCCGAGTCCGCGCAGCGGTGCCTGAGTCCAACCGTTCCAGCTGCCCGCAATCGCGACGGACTGCGCAGCGGGCATCCGAAAGCGCACGACGACGCTGTCGCCGCGATGCTCGGCGACCAGCGGCCGAAGCAGTGGTCTGGGGGGGGGAGGGGGCGCAGAGTTCGAGGGCGCCGGCGTGAGCGCGCGGCGCACCGTGAAGATTCTGACGGCGCCGGCCGCAAACCCGGCGCGGGGGAGCCCCTGAAACGGGTCGCGGAGGTAATTACCTCCCGATGCCTCGACGGCGATCGTCGGCGTCAGGAAGTACTGCAACGCAACGCTCGCCGCTCCACTCGAGGCGGAGGTCCGGCTCACCCGTCCGCTCAGCCACAGTGAGCCGACTACGCGCGGCCGGTCGACCGTCACGCCGCCGACCAGGTCGCTGTACCACGCGTCGAGCAGCCGCGTGGCTTCGACGCTCAGCGAGAGCTGCGATGCAGCGACGAATTGCCGCCAGCCACGCGCGCGCACCCGAAACGCGCCGACACCCGGCACCCCTTCGATGACGCCACTCACGAAACCCGCGCCCACCGCGCCGTTGCCGGAGACCACTTCGAGCAGCGCCGCGCCAGACCCGGCACCGATTCCATCGGATCGCGTGCTGGCCGCGAATGTCGCGCTGACAGCTGGGCGCGTCCCCGTGGTCTCGTGCGACAGGGTCGCCCACATGTCGGCACGCGCCTGGCCGGCCCATGCGCCGCGCTCGAGCAGCGACAGCGCTCCGCTTACGCCGACGAAGGAAGAGGGGGTGATCCGCTGCGCCGCTGGGGAGGCCGTCACAATACTGAAGCTCGACCCTCCCGTGTAGCGCACGGCACCCATTCCGATCCCCAGCGATCCCTGGCGCTGAGCGGAAAGGGCGGAGGGGGGGGGCAGTAGGGGCAATAGGGCCAATATCGCCGCAAACGAAACCGGTCCCATTCGCATGGGACCGGTAAGATACAGCGACTCAACCGTCCGCTAGTTACGGCCGGCGGGGATTATTCCCGCGACCCTGTCCACCCTGGCCCGCGTGATCGGGTCTATGAGACGGCGAGGCCGGGACCGCTGGGGTCGCCGGCGTAGCCGGTATGGCGCGCGTCGTGGTTCCATCGGGATTGTGAACAGCCGGTGTGGCGCTGGTCGCCCGCCCCGCGGGCGTTGCAGGCGTGACGGGCTGGTTGTCCAGGCCCACCGCCTCACCACGGACATGCGTCGCCCGCTTGGGCGTCTGCGCAGTCAGCAGCGCAGGCAGCAGCAAAACGGGACTGAGCAGGAAGATTCGCTTCAACATCCTAACTCCTTCTTACAGGGGAAACGCGCAACGCCCGCTCGGCGCGGGCCAACTCTCTGGCCATGTCGCGCAACAACGTCCACGGGCTGTCGCCGCCCGTGTACTGCGTCGCGGCGAACCAGAGCTGCGAAAATGCATCGCGCACGACCCGTTCGGCCGCGATGGCATCCGTCAGGATGCCGTACGCCTGGGCGTACAGCGAGGCACGATGCCGGCGCTCCAGTTCCACGAGGGCGGTGGAGTCCCGCTGCGCCAGCCGATGCATCAGCACCGCATCGGCGACGATGGGGGGGGAGGGTTGAGGCTCTAGCATCGCGGTCATGTTTGGTAAAGATTGCCCACGGGGCCAGAGGTAACGCACGTCAGCGACGTAACGCGGGTCACCGTGGATCGCCAATCCGTTACCATTCCTCTATATCGCTACTCTTTAGCGGAGGAACCGGTTGCGCGCTGAAACAGAGGCGGATGGCGACGTCGTTCGGGCGGTGCTCGCGGGCGACCGCGAGCGCTACGCACAACTGGTCGAACGCTATCGCGACCGCTATGCGCGCTACGCGGCACGGATGTTGGGCTCGACGGATGCCGCGGAAGACGCCGTGCAGGATGCCTTCGTGCGCGCGTACGATCAGCTGGCGCAGTGTCAGGACCCCAACAAGTTTGTCGGTTGGTTCTTCCTCATTCTGCGTAACCGCTGCTTCGCGGAGCGGCGTCGCAACCGGACGCAGGCGCCGCTGGAGGCCGCCGATCAGGTGGCGGCCGCGGATCGCGCCGATGGCGGAGCGGAAACGGCCGAGCGGCGTCGCGCGTTGCAGCACGCGCTGCTCGAGCTGACGCCGGATCAACGGGAAGTGTTCGTCCTGAAGCATGTCGAGGGATTGTCGTACGGGGAGATCGCGGAGCGCTTGAGTACCTCGGTGCCGTCGCTGAAAATGCGGATGCACCGCGCCTACGATAGGCTGCGCGAACAACTGCGAGATCACGAATGAGCGAATACGATTTTCATCCGCTGGTGAAGCAGCTGCTGGACGGCGACATCACGATCGCCGACCTGCCGGCGGAGCTGCGCGCCGAAGGCGAAGAGGCGCTGCGTCTGCTCGCGGCGGTGGACCGCTCTCCCGTCGCGCTCCCCGCAGTCCCTCAGCGCGTCATGCGCGCGCTCACGCGGACGCCGCAGCGCTCGCTCCGATGGTTGCTGGCACCGGCGCTGGCGCTCGCGGCCGCTCTCGTCCTCTGGCTGGGGGGGGGCCGTTCACACGGTCCGATCGCGGCTCCAGGCGCGGTGGTCACGGTTCATTTCGTCCTCTCCGCACCGGACGCGCGCGCCGTGAGCGTCGCGGGCACGTTCAACCAATGGGACGCGCGCGCCACGCCACTGGTCCGCACCGGCGCCAACGGCATGTGGACCGCGACGCTCGAGTTGCCGCCGGGCCAACATCAGTACGCCTTCGTGGTCGACGGCGTGCGCTGGGTACCGGATCCAACTGCGCCGGCCGTCGACGACGGCTACGGGCGCCGCAATAGCGTGCTCACGCTGTGATTCTCACCGTGCTCGCCCTGCTGGGCATGCAACAGGGAATTGCCGACCGGCTGTCCGGACGGGTGCCTCCTGATGTCGGCGCGGTCGTCGAGTCGCTTGGCACCGACGCTGCTGCGCGCGGGCTGCCGATCGATCCCTTGATTCAAAAGGCGATCGAAGGAAGCGCGAAGCGTGTTCCGCCCGAGCGCGTCATTGCGGCGGTTCGGCTCGTCGTGATGCAGCTGGACACCGCCGCCGCGGCGTTGCGAGCGGGCGGGATGATCTCCGACACGCTCGCCATTGCCGCGGGCGCGTTCGCGATCAATGCCGGGATGGATGCGCACGACATCACGAACCTGGTCCTGCGCGGTGGTGGGCAAACGGTAGTGAACGTCCGGCTCGAGCTCAATGTGGCGGGAACCCTGGTGGCGATGGGCGTGCCGTCGTCGGAAGCGTCAAACCTGGTGAGTGCCTCGCTCCAATCGGACAGTCCCGCAACCAAACTGCTCTCGCTGCCCAGCCGTGTGCAGGGCGAGGTGGCCAGGGGCGCCACCCCAGCCCAGGCCGCCGCGGGTCTGGCGCGCGCCGCGGCTGCGCAGGCGCGCCGCGGGCCACCACCGGGCCACCCTCAGCCCCCGCCCCACCCCCCGGCTCCTCCACACCCCTAAGGAAGCCGCTGATTACTGCGGGATAGCCCCCCCCGTCCCTGTCGTTGCTGGTTAGATTCCGTCCCTCTATGACAATCGCCTCGAATCTGGGTTTCCCCCCCCTCGGCGCCGCCCGCGAATTGAAGCGCGCGACGGAGGGGTACTGGAGCGGCAAGGTCTCGCGCGCGCAACTCCTCGCCACCGGCGCCGAGCTACGCCGCCGCCATTGGCAATTGCAGCAGGGCCTTGGGGTCGATCGCATCCCCGCCAACGACTTCTCGTTCTACGACCGGATGCTCGACACGTGCGCCATGGTCGGCGCGGTGCCGCCACGCTACGGCTGGACGGGCGACTGGGTTGATGCCGACACCTACTTCGCGATGGCGCGCGGCAGCCAGGGAAAGGGCCGCGACGTCACCGCGATGGAAATGACGAAGTGGTTCGATACCAACTACCACTACATCGTCCCCGAAGTCGAGCGTGGGCAACGCTTCCGCATGGCGTCGGCGAAGCCGGCGAACGAGTACCGCGAAGCGAAAGCGTTGGGGGGGGGCCTCGACGCAACGACGGTACTGATCGGGCCGCTGACGTTTCTGCTGCTCGCCAAGACGAAGGGCGCCGCATTCGACCGCTTGTCGCTGCTCGACCAGCTCCTGCCGGTCTATGGGGACGTGTTGGAGTCGCTCGCGGCCGCCGGAGCCACATGGGTGCAGCTCGACGAGCCGTGCCTGGCGCTGGATCGCAGCGACGCCGAGCGCGACGCATACCGGCGTGCGTACAAGGTCCTGGCGTCGCGCGCGGGGAAACTGCGGCTCCTGGTCGCGACGTACTTTGCCGGACTCGATGACAACCTCTCGACGGCGCTCGCGCTGCCGGTGCAGGGGCTCCACGTCGATCTCGTGCGGGCGCCGCACCAGCTCGATGCGCTCCTGGCCCATTGGCCCAAGGGCCGCGTGCTGTCGGCCGGCGTCATCGACGGGCGCAACGTGTGGCGCGCCGATCTCGCGAAGCAGGCCGCGTTGCTCGAGCGAGCCGCAGCCAAGGTCGGCAAGGATCGGTTGTGGGTGGCGCCGTCCTGCTCGTTGTTGCACGCGCCGCTGGATCTCGATCTCGAGACGAAACTGGATCCGGAGCTGAAGAGCTGGCTGGCGTTCGCCAAGCAGAAGCTTCAGGAAGTGGTCGCGCTGGCGCAGGGCGATCGGGCGGCCGTCGCGGCGAGCAGCAGCGCCGCCAAGGCGCGTCGAGCGTCCCGGCGCATCAACAACGCGGCCGTGCAGCGCCGCGCCGGCGCGGTGATGGAAAAAGACCGCGTGCGCGGTGAGCCGTACGCGGTGCGCCGGAAAGCGCAAGTCAGTCTGCCGCGGTATCCGACCACGTCGATCGGCTCGTTCCCGCAGACCAACGAGGTGCGAGCGGCGCGGCGCAAGCTGAACGACCATCAGCTGAGCGCCGAAGATTACGAGCGCTTCATCGAGGCGCAGATCGCCAAGACCATCGCGCTCCAGGAAGAGATCGGCCTGGACGTGCTGGTGCACGGCGAGTTCGAGCGCAACGACATGGTCGAGTATTTCGGCGAGCAGCTCGACGGATTTGCGTTCACCGAGCACGGCTGGGTGCAGTCGTACGGGACGCGCTACGTCAAACCGCCGATCATCTTCGGCGACGTGTCACGGCCGCGCGCGATGACGGTGCGGTGGAGCCGGTACGCCCAGTCGCTGACCCAGCGGCCGGTGAAAGGCATGCTGACGGGCCCGGTGACGATCCTGCAGTGGTCGTTCGTGCGCGACGATCAACCGCGCGCCGAAACCGCCAAGCAGCTCGCGCTGGCCATTCGCGACGAGGTGATCGACCTCGAGGCGGCGGGCATCCGCGTGATTCAGATCGACGAGCCGGCGCTGCGCGAAGGCCTGCCGCTGCGGCGCGCCGACTGGGCGGATTACCTGCGGTGGGCGGTCGATGCCTTCCGGCTCGCCACCGCGGGCGTCCGGGACGCTACGCAGATTCACACGCATATGTGTTACAGCGAGTTCAACGACGTGCTGCGCGTCATCGAGCGCATGGACGCGGACGTCATCTCGATCGAGAACGCGCGGTCAGGATCCGAGCTGTTACAGGGCTTCGAGCAGTACAAGTATCCCAACGAGATCGGGCCGGGCGTGTACGACATTCACTCGCCGCGCGTGCCTTCCACCGCCGAGATCAGCGGCGCGCTGCGGAGCATGTCGCGGGTGCTGGACGACGCGCAGATCTGGGTGAACCCCGATTGCGGGCTCAAGACGCGCGGCTGGGATGAGACGCTGGCGGCACTGAAGAACATGGTGGCGGCGGCGGAGGAGATGCGGAATGGCCGCAACTGAGATCGGGATAACGGCCGAGCCGATCGACAATCAGCGCTGCAAGTTCATCGTGAGCCAGCCGGTGTTCGCGGGCGGCGTGCGCCGGTTCAGCGGCGCCGCTGAAGCGACGGGATCGCCGCTCGCGGAGGCCATTTTCGCGATTCCGGGCCTCGTGGTCGGCGAGCTGATCGTCTCCGGCAACATCGTCACGGTGGTCAAACAGTCGCCGGCGCCGTGGCAGGCGGTCGGTCGGGCGGTCGGGACCGCGATACGGACCGCGCTTGCGGCGGGCGTGCCGGCGGTAGCGGCGGCGCCGAAACCCGCTGCCGCGGATCCGTCGGCGGTCAGCGACGACGCGCTCTACGAGCAGGTCGCGAAGGTGTTCGACGAGCAGGTGAACCCGATGGTGGCGCGCCACGGCGGGCGCGTCGAGCTCATCGACGTGCAGGACGCCGTCGTAATGCTGCGCATGGGCGGCGGCTGCCAGGGGTGCGGCATGGCCGACGTCACCCTGCGCCAGGGGATCGAGGGGATGCTCGCGCAGCTCGTGCCCGCGGTCCGCGGCATCGTCGACATCACCGACCACACCTCCGGCGCGAACCCCTACTTCCAGGCTTCGAAGAAATGATGTCGATGTGCGTTGGGGCACGCCAATGGCGTGCCCCTCCACGCATCGACATCATTGTTGTATCCCCATGCCGCGTTTGTTGTTGTTATTGCCCACCACCACCTACCGCACGGCGGCGTTCGTGGAGGCTGCACGGCAGATGGGCGTGGAGCTGACGGTCGCCTCCGAACAGCCCAGCACGCTCGCCGCCGCCAACCCTGCCGGTTTCCTCACCATCGATTTTGAGCAACCGGAGCGCGCGGCCGATGCCGTGCGTGTGTTCTCGCAGCAGTACCCGGTTCACGGGGTCGTGGGCGTCGATGACACGACGGCAGTGGTTGCTGCCGCCATCGCCACCAGCCTGCAGCTCAAAGGAAATCCGGTCCACGCGGCGATCGCCGCGGCCGATAAGTACCTGCAACGCGAGCTGCTGGCCAAGGCGGCCGTGCCGATTCCGCGCTTCGTGTTGCGAAATCTTGACGAAGATCCCGCCGCAATCGCGAAATCGATCGTCTATCCATGTGTGCTGAAACCGGTCCGGCTTTCGGCTTCGCGTGGAGTGATGCGCGCCGACAATCCGCGATCCTTTGTGACGACTCATGGCAGGTTGCGTGCGATACTCGCGGATCCGGAAACGGCTGCGACCTGCGGTGACAGAGCACGCCAATATCTCATCGAGGAGTTCATCCCCGGCTACGAGGTCGCGCTGGAAGGTTTGGTGGTCAATCGGCGCCTGCACGTGCTCGCGGTGTTCGATAAGCCGGACCCGCTCGACGGGCCGTTCTTTGAAGAGACGATCTACGTCACACCGTCCACTGTTCCGGCCGGCCTGCAGGCGGCGATCAAGGATTGCGCGGATCGCGCCGTCCGAGCGCTCGGTA
>QHUQ01000250.1 GCA_003221985.1 Gemmatimonadota bacterium
GAAGTTGCTCTTGTAGTCGATCACGGTGCCGTTCAGATACTGCGAGCTGAACTCATCCACGAACAGCCGCACGCCGGCACTTTCAATCACGACGTCGTCCGTCGCGGGCCGCTCTTCGATGTTCAGGCTGTAGCGGAAGCCGGAGCAGCCGCCCGGCAGCACGGCGACGCGGAGCCCGGCCGACTCCTTCGACACCTTCTCCTCGGCCAGGAATTTCTTGACTTCCTCGCCCGCGCGGTCGGTGAGCGTCAGGGTAACCGATTTTTGCGTCGTGTCCATTACTATCCTCCAGTCTGGCAGCAACTTAGAAGGTAGCGGCGAGGCTGTCAACGGTCCGTCCCCGCTTGCCATGTCGGGCCGCATCCCCCCAATTGGTGGCCCTATGCGACTCACCATCGTCGACTGGCTGATCGTCGGGCTGTACTTCGCGTTCAACATCGGCATCGGTTTCTACTACAAATCCCGCGCGGGCAAGAGTACCACGGAATTCTTTCTCTCCGGGCGCAACGTGCCCTGGTGGCTCGCCGGCACCTCGATGGTCGCGACCACGTTCGCCGCCGACACGCCGCTCGCCGTCACGGGCTTCGTGGCGAAGAACGGCATCGCGGGGAACTGGATCTGGTGGTGCTTTCTGGCGAGCGGCATGCTCACGGTGTTCTTCTACGCGCGCCTCTGGCGGCGGGCGCAGGTGATGACGGACGTCGAGTTCGCCGAAATCCGCTACGCTGGAAAACCCGCCGCCTTCCTCCGCGGCTTTCGCGCGCTGTATCTCGGCATTCCGATCAACTGCATCATCCTCGGCTGGGTCAACCTCGCGATGGTGAAGATCCTCGAGCTGATCTTCGGCATCACCAAGGTCGAGGCGCTCGTCATCGTGCTCGGCATGATCGCGCTTACGTCGGCGATTTCGACGCTCTCGGGCCTCTGGGGAGTGCTCGTCACCGACCTGTTCCAATTCGTCATCAAGATGTCGATGGTGATCATCCTGGCGGTGTTCGCCGTGAACGCGGTCGGCGGCATCGACGCGATGAAGGCGAAGCTGGTGGCGGCTGGTCGCGGCGATGCATTGAGCATCGTGCCGGCCGTGGGTTCGGCGTGGATGCCGATGATCGCGTTCTTCGTGTACATCGGTGTCAACTGGTGGGCGACGTGGTATCCGGGTGCGGAGCCGGGCGGTGGCGGCTACATCGCGCAGCGGATGTTCTCGGCCAAGGACGAGCGCCACTCGCTGCTGGCCACGCTGTGGTTCAACATCGCGCACTACGCGATCCGGCCGTGGCCCTGGATTCTGGTTGCTCTCGCCTCCCTGATTCTGTATCCGGGTCTCGCGGACCCCGAAACCGGCTACATCCGCGTCCTCATCGATCACCTGCCGCCCGCGTTGCGCGGCCTCATGGTGGCCGCGTTCGCCGCCGCCTACATGTCGACGATCGCTACCCAGCTGAACTGGGGGGCCAGCTATCTGGTGAACGATTTCTATCGCCGGTTCTGGAAGCGCGATCGCACCGACGCGCACTACGTGCTGGCGTCGAAGGTGGCGACGGTGTTCCTGACGATCGTGTCTGCGCTCGTGACGCTCAAACTGGAATCCATCGCCGGGGCGTGGAAACTGCTCATCGTCACGGGCGCGGGGACGGGCGGTGTGCTGCTGCTGCGCTGGTACTGGTGGCGCATCAACGCCTGGAGTGAAGTCTCGGCGATGGTGACGGCGTTCGTCGTCTCGCTCTTCCTCCAGCTTGCCTTCGGGCTGGACAACGACCAGCCGATCGACTTCGCCCACATCATGCTCATCACCGTCGCCGTCACGACGGTCGTGTGGCTGGCGGTCACGTTCCTCACGAAACCCGAGCCGAACGAGACGCTCGTGGCGTTCTATCGCCGCACCCGGCCCTCGCGCGCGGGGTGGGCGCCGGTTGCCGCGCAGGCGCCGGACGTGCGGGCCTCGAGTGGTGGCCTGTCGAATCTGCTCGACTGGGTCGCGGGGCTGGTCCTGGTGTACGGCGTGCTCTTCGGCGTCGGGAAGCTGCTGCTACACGACACGCTGCCTGGACTGGTGCTCCTGGCGCTGGCGGCGCTAGGCGGGTTCGTGATCTACCGCGACCTGTCGCGGCGCGGCTGGGCTACTGTGGTGGAGTGAGCGCGTCGTTGACGAGGTCGGCCACGCGCCGGCGCACCTGAAGGATCTTGGTGTTGGCCCGCGTCGGGTTGACGCGGTTGGTCAGTAGAATAATGAAGAGGTCGCGGTCGGGATCGAACCAGACGGACGTGCCGGTAAAGCCGGTATGTCCGAATGCGTCCGGTCCCATTTTCGTTCCGGCACTCGAGTTTTCCGAGGGTGTGTCCCAGCCGAGCGCGCGCGACGAACCGGGGGGGATGTCTTGTCGGTGGGTGAACATCTCCACGAGCGGTTTCCGGAGATTCGGCGGGCACGCGCTGCTATCGCCGCACGTATAAAAAGAATCCCGAGATCGCTGGGTCAATAACCAAACGGCGAACTTCGAGAGGTCACCCGCCGTGCTGAAGAGTCCGGCATGGCCGGAGACGCCGCCCAAACGCCCCGCATTCTCGTCGTGCACCTCACCGCGCAGCAGCCGATGACGGAAGACGGTGTCGTTTTCCGTGGGCGCGATCCGATCACGCCAACTCTGCGGGGGCAGGAATCGCGTGGAGGTCATGTCGAGCGGCCCGAACACGCGCGCGGCGAGAAAGTCATCCAGGCGCTGGCCGGTGACCGCTTCCACCGCCTGCGTCAGCGTGATCGCGCCGAGGTCGGAATAGATGAAGGTGTCACCGGGCTGCCGGAGCAAGGCCGTCGTGTCGACGAGCGCCAGCGCTGCGTCGCGCGTCTGGGCTTCGGCAAACAGCGGTCGCCACGCGGGCATTCCGGACGAGTGGGTGAGCAGGTGTTTGATGGTCACCCGCTCTTTGCTGGGACCGTGAAACGCAGGGACGTAGCGTTGCACCGGCGCCTCGAGATCGAGCTTGCCCTCATCGACCAACATCATCGTCGCGGTCGTCAGCCCAATGACCTTCGTGAGGGACGCGAGGTCGTACACCGTCTCCGTGGTGACCGGCCGGGGATCGTCCGCGCCGTAGTGCCCGACGGCCGCCAGGAGAACCATGCTGTCGCGGAATCCCACCGCGATTACCCCACCGGGAAACGCGCTGTCCACCTGCGATCGCAAATACGCGACGACGGGCTCGAAGCGGCCGTACTGCTGCTGCGCAGCGAGGGGAGCGGCGTGTGAATGCGTGCAGCCGAGTAGCAGCACGAGCAGCGCGCGTCCCGCGGCTCGCTCGGCTGAGCGTACCCCGCTCCAGGCGATCAGGTAGGACTTCACGGCCGGCGTCTGATTCAGCAGATACGGGCTGCCGAGCGAGACCAGCACGGTCGGCTTCACCGAGTCGGTCACGGTGATCATCCTCGCGAGTGAATCGGGGAGCGCGATGTTGCCCTTCGCGGCGATCGGTCGCACGTTCATCGCGAATACCACGGTTGGGGCGCGCCCGATGACCACGCGCGCGGAATCGTAGGACGCCTGCCCCGACATGGGCCAGAGCCGGAAGAAGCTCACCGTGTCGCCCCCCAACCGTAGCAGCTCGAGCAGGCGCTGCCCGACATAGCTGTTCAGCTCGTCGCCGTACGCGATGACGGCGATGCGGCTGCGGGCGCCACGCAGCCTGGCGACCGTCCCGCCGCTGTCGCGGACCAGCGTCAACGACCGTTGTGCAATGTCGTCCGCGGCATCCTGGAAGGCTTTCGAGCCGACGACGCGGGCGATCGCATCAAGCGGCACCGTACGCTGCTGGAAGAGTCCAAGCCCCCGCTTGATCGCGAGCACGCGCCGCACGGAGGCATCCAGCCGGGCGGTCGTGATGCGGCCGGTCTGCATGGCCCCCAGCATCGAGGCGATGGCCGAGTCGGGATCGGCAGGCATGAGCAGCAGATCCGAGCCTGCCTCGAAGGCCCGCACCGCGGCTTCGCCGGCCCCGTACTTGGCGACGATCGCGCCCATCTGCAGGGCGTCGGTCACCACGAGACCCTTGAACTTGAGCGAGTCGCGCAGCAATCCTGTGAGCACAGCCGCAGACAGCGTCGCGGGCGCGTCACCGGTGAACGCTGGAAATGCGATGTGCGCGCTCATCACGACCTGGGCGCCGGCATCGATGCCGGCCCGGAACGGCACGAGGTCGATCGAGTCGAGCCGCGAGTACGTCGATCGAATCGTTGGCAGTCCGATGTGCGAATCGGCATCGGTGTCGCCATGGCCGGGGAAATGCTTGAGCGTGGCCAGCATGCCGTTGTCTTGCAGACCGCGGACGTAGGCACGCACCAGCCGCGCCACGGCCTGCGGGTTCTCGCCGAACGAGCGGATATTGATGATGGGATTGAGCGGATTGCTGTTGACGTCGGCGTCGGGAGCAAAGTTTACATGGATGCCCACGGCGCGCCCTTCGAGGGCGGCGACGCGCCCGATCATGTAGGCGTCGCGCTCGTCCCCCGTCGCCCCGGCGGCCATGATGTGCGGGAAAGCCGTGGCCCCCACGACCCGCATCGCGGCGCCCCATTCGAGATCGGCGGAGACGAGCAGCGGCAGCTTGGAGCGCTGTTGCAGCGTGTTGAGTTTGGCGGCGATGTCGTAGGGCGACCCGACCGAGATGATGATGCCCCCCACCTCGAGCGAGTCGATCCAGCGCAGCGCGATCTGGAAGGCGGAATCGTCCAGCGCCATGTAATTTCCGCCGAGCCACGGCACCACGAGCTGTGCGATCTTTTGGCGCTGCGTGAGTTTGCTGAGGACTGCGTCGACGGCGGGTTGCGGAGCCGGTCCAACCGCTCGCGTTCCGCCACATGCTGCCAGCATCATTACGAACAGGAGTTTATGCGCGCGCATCGTCTCGTCTGGATTGTGTTTGGGCTTGCCTGTTCCGCCGGTACTCGGGGTCCCTCAACCGCCGTAGCTCAGGTCCGTCCCGGGATCGAGGTCGTGCTGTCGGATTCGGCCCACCTCATCACCGGCAAACGCCTCGGCCTGCTCACGAACAACACGGGCGTCGACCATCTCGGCCGCCGCGACGTAGATCTCCTCCGCACCACGCACGACGCACGACTCACGGTTTTATTCAGT
>QHUQ01000163.1 GCA_003221985.1 Gemmatimonadota bacterium
ACCATCCCAGATACAGAACGCGAACATGCCGCGCAACTCTCTGACGCAGTCAGGACCCCGTTCGGCGTAGAGGGCGAGGAGGACTTCCGTGTCGCTGGCCCCTCGGAACTTGACACCGTCCAATTCCAAGGCTGCGCGCAACTCGAGATAGTTGTAGATCTCGCCATTGAAAACGATCAGCGTGGAGCCAGAGTGGTCGACCATCGGCTGATCCCCGGTCTCCGATAGGTCGATGACCGACAGTCGCGTATGGCCCAAGCCGACACCGACGACAGGGTCGCACCACCACCCTCGACCGTCCGGTCCCCGATGCTCCAACATGGCGGCCATGCGACAGGCCAATGCCTGAAGCGACTCGCGCGGAGCGCCTCCACGTATCCAGAGGCCCGCTATTCCACACATCGCGGACTACTCCGTTGAGAACGCCTCCGCGTCAGAGACACTCCCAGACGGCCTGCTTCGCCGAGAGTAAGGTATCGGCCAACGGGCCTTCGCTATTGAGTTCAAGCACCCGGCTGCTCCGAAACTGCGGCGACGTCCAGTGAGCATGACGGTGCCGCACGTATCCGTCTGGCTCGTCGTTGTCACGCGAGGCGTTTCGTTCAATGGCCGTCGCCAGCGACGACTTGAGGCAGAAAACGACGTCAGGGGTCTGGATTCGACGGTACAACCGCTGCTCGAACATGCTGAGACGCCGAAATGGCACGGTATCAGACAAAGTCATCGGGTCGAGTTGTGCGCTGTCGGTGGCCCCAACGGTTGCGGATGGAAACCGATCACTGATGACTAGAGCACCACCGGCGACCATCCTTTCGGCGCGTGCGAGCAAACGTTGGCGACTTAGTGCCAATATCACCGCACGAACGGCGTAGAGGATAAGTCGAGTGCGACTGACGGTTCCCACACCCGTCTGGCGGTCCGTTTCAACCTGGTGACTCCGATAACGAGGCAGTGCACGTCTGAGGAACGGCAAAAGGAGATCCGGTAGCAGTGTCAGGAACGTTGATGGTGGTCGCCCCGCATGGATCGCGAACGTTGACACGTGCTCGGCGAGCCACGTGTTCAACTCGCGAACGAGGGTCGACTTTCCACTTGCCTCGGGACCAATCACGGCGATGAGCGCACCGCCTCTCACCGGGGTCACTCGGGGCGGTCGGCCGAGACCGCGAAGAATCACCCAACGGATGAGTCGAGCAGCCCGGACCATCTCCAGCAAGAGCACCCGCTGCTGCATGCAATCACGCAACCGCCATCGCATCATCACACCGCTGAGGCATCGATCCACGAGGCTGCCACTTGGCATGAGCGCAGCCGTCGCCCGCTGGAAGAGAGCGCGATCAATCTGAGGAAACCAGCGATCGAGTAGGATTTCGGTCCGCGAGAGTGTCCCTCCACTGAGCAACCACTCGAATTCCGCAACTGCGCGCTGTGACTCTCGGAGGGCGAGTGGCACTTCGGTGGGAGAGCTGTACTCGAGCATCTTACGAACAACAAACAGGAGGAGTTCGGTGTCCTTGGCGGGGACCCAGACCCCGTCAAGGCGACGCCGGCCCTCGAGCACTAGGTGCTCGAGGGGTATCCGACAAGATTTCACGAGGCTCCCGCCCGTCAAGAGTCTGAAATACACGTGGAGATGCACCAGCTGACCGCTACCAAGATCAAGACCAAGATAATGAAAAACGGACGCCGCTGACCGCCAACGGGGTACCGCCATCTGCTTGAAGTGGAGCGCACTCGCGAGGGCCTCGAACCGGTCGCCGTGCTCACGGCGCACAAGGAGGTCCAGATCGCCGATCCCACGAACCGCCTCCCCAAGGAAGGCGTTGCTCTTCCAGTGACAATACTCGACCCTCTTTGCGTCCAGACACTCGAAAAGTTGTTGGATCAGCTCAAGCATTGGCCGAATACTCGAGCGCCGCCTGAACGACTCGTTCCGCTTCCCCTTCGTAATCGTCTGGCGTCCCGTAGTATCCGCCGACAACCAGTAACCGGGCGCTCACGCCTGGAAAGCATTTCAGTCGAGTAAAGACACTAGCAGCAGCGTCCACGAGCAGCTCGGCGTCCAACCGGTTCAACGTCCGCCGGGGGGGATCCGCTCTTTTTTTCATTCTCACCAACAGCGCCTCTCGCGGCGCCTCGACGCACACGACGAGATCCGGCATCGGCACCAGCCGCACGAACGACTCCAGATAGTCGTCGTTGACGATCGAGCTGAGTTGCACGAACAGATAGTGGGCAGCGTGGACTGTTCCCTCGTCGACGATAACGACGGTCGAGTCTTTTACTCGCCGTCCAAGTTCATAGAAGCCGATCTGACGCCAGACGCCCCGAAGCGCCTTCAGCGCCAGGTACGGTGAGTCGGTGTAGCTTCGGGCCGCCCGCCACGCGAATGCGAGGAACTCTCGATGTCGCCTCAACGAAGAACCGATCACGGCGCTGAGCGCTAGCTCGATGACAATGTTCTGAACACCTTCTCGCCCAAGCAATTTGGCCATTTGCCGTCCAGGCAGCAAGTCGCGTGCATTCGCCACACGGATATCTCGCTCCTGCAGCTTCCGACGCACTCGGCCTGCCATCGAGGTCTTGCCGGCTCCGGTGGCACCGGTGAACTCGACGATCATCTCAAGGGAAGCGGTCCGAGGTGCGCGCTTCGCATCACCGCACGCAGGAAGCCGAAAACCCAGTACAGCCCATATGGCGCGACTATGAAAAACGGTATCTGGAATTTGGCCAGGTCAGAGAACTCACCTAAGAACACCACATACAGCGACCCGAATCCGATGCCCCGCAAGAAGAGAAATCGCTGGCCGGGCATTGTGTCAACCTTACGCGCCAGAAAGCCCAAGACACCGAACAGTATCAGCGGACCAGAGATACCAAAGTTGATATACGCCTCGACCAGCTCAGAGAATGCGAATCCCGTCCCTGTTCCCGCAAGTTCACCAGCATATCGCTCGGTGTACCAGACGCTGAGACTTGCAGAAGTTCCGCCAAGGAACCTCGGAACTAGCGCTGCACTAATTGCGTTGAGGTACGTACGCCCCAACTGCGGCGCTTCGCCCCACACGTTCCTCCAGATTTCGTCAGATGATCGGAGTTGGTCGAACGGATTGTTCTCAACCCACCAGTTCCGCTCGCTGAAGGTAAACGAATAATCGGTATAGCCTAACAAGAATCCATAGATCTGGTTCCATGTCCCCGCAACCAGCAGGAAGGACAAGCATGCGGCCGCGAGCCGCCTGCCAGACAGCGGCCGCACCGCGTGGTGATAGTGGAACGCCAAGGCTGCGAGCATCGTTAGCAGCATCGAGCGCCGACTCAGAACAACACCCAAAACAAGGGTTCCTACATAGACAAGAAAGGTAGACACATTTAGACGCCTGCGACGGCACGCGTCGTACCCGAGAATAATGGCCCCGGTCATTGCGAGGTCTTTCGCGAATTTCTCTGGCCCGAGCTCCTCGCTGAGCAGGTACACATCGCTCTTGGCCATCCAGAAGAACTCGAGCCCGTAGCGGTCCACAAGGACACCAAACGCGAGCACTCCCGCAAGAATGAACGTCCAGCCGACCACACGGAACAGTGGGTCGTAGTTGTCTTCGGCTGCTCCGTGATGCGCTGCAGGCCGCGTGATCTCATAGGCGACAATAAAGCACACCATGGCGATCGCGTAGAGAGCGAAACGCGAATAATCACTTAATCCGAGATCCTGATTCCTGGAAACCGCCACAACGATAGGCGATATCCCAAAGATTGCCGCCATTCCTACGAATGCCACCCGGAATTGGACCAGCGACAAGCTCTTTCGGACGGTTAGGGCCCACAAATACGCCGTCGCGATGCTGACAAGCATCGCAATCTGCAGCCCCTCCGTCATGCCAGACCGTCGTCGGTCAATGGTGGTCCCGGACCTCAACCGAGACCCGGTCGCACCGTGCGAATTCCCGCACGAGAGCCGCGCTGCTGAACAGGACGTTCGCGGCACTTGCCGCGACGACCGCCGCGGCGGCCCCCATCGCCCCATTGGATGGGATGAAAGCCCAACTGACGGCGCCGCATACAACCACGCTACACATCGCCGCCACGGCCTGCACGCGGAGTTGCCTCACGACGGTCAGCGCTGTGCTCACTGAAGCAAGCACGTAACTGGCAATGCCAGCCACCATGAACCACGGAAGGACGTCAGCGAACTCGACATAGGCCCGGCCGTAGACAAGCGAGAGGATGGCGGGACCGAAGAGCACTGCGAAGCAGACACCTGCGACGCCCAAAACCGCACTACCACAGCAGAGCGCGATAACTGCCGCGATGAAGCGATCACGCTGTCTCATCGTGAAGTACTTGGCCAAACGCGGGCCGGCGCTCTGTTGAAACGCACCATTCACGATGGTACCCGCGATCAGGAAGTGCGACAAAGCAGTGAGATGCCCGACCACGGCGTCCCCATGGTAGACGGCGAGAAAGTAGCGGGGCACCGTTGTCTGAAGGGCGATCAGAGCTGTGACGAGCCCCAGCGGCATCGCCTGCCGTACCAAACCACGCCTCCTCACAACCTCCGCTCTCCAGACTGGTGTCGACTCCACGCTCTTCACGAGACGCGTATCGTACAGGAAGAGGATTCCTAACGATGTGAGCACGAGAGCACCCAGTGCCCAGACGAGCGACCGCGTCACCAGAAGGAGGAGCCCTGCGACCCCGAGTGAGACGAGCGCCTTTACCGCGGCAGATCTCGCCGTCAGGTCCATGCGCTCGTATTTCTGCATGACAGCGTAGAGGATGTCGCTGAGCCCTTCAAAAACCTTTCGGAGCGCTACGAGCGCTACAACCAAGAGAAACGTCGGTGAGTGGCCAAGCAGAACCGCGCCGACCAAGACACACACCATCGCCAAGAGGGCAGTTGTTAATCGGACGGCCATGTACTCCGTGGCCCGATGTCGGCCGTCGTAGTCGGTGGCCAACAGCGCTCGAAGATCCATACCAAACAGACCGAACACCGGCATCACGACCGCCGAGGCGAGACCATAAACCCCAACAGTGGCTGGTGTCGTCGTGCGGGCGATCAGCACCACGATACCCCACTGCTCCACGGCTCCGGCGCAACGGCTGGCGAGAGCGGCCAGCGAGTTCCCGAGCAACCAGAGGGTCGAGCGCTTCCGCAGCCGGTCTCGAACGGCGGAGAACGTGTCACTCTCAGACAAGCGGGCAATCAGAAGACGAGCCAGCGAATCTTCTGTGCTCACGGCCCCTGGCGCTCCCGAGCCTCCTCGATCAGGTCGACATAGAGCGCCTCGAGGTCCCGCATCCAGCGTCCGCCGTCGTAGAACGATCGTGTCAATTCAAGCGCCTCGCGCCCAAGGCGTTGCCTATTCGTCGGCGCATCGACGACTTCTCGTCCGACCCGCGCGGCTTGTTCCGGGATCGGCGCATCGCGCCTGATGAAGACGACACCCTTATCCTTTTTCATGGTTTCGCGGAACGACGGGATGTCGCTGAGCACGGCCGGCAGCCCACAGGCGAGCGCCTCGATGAGCGAGACGCTGAGCCCCTCGGATCGCGAGGTCATGATGAAGACATCCGAAGATTTGAGGAGGCGGTACACTCCCTGGCGCGGGAGCATGCCCGTGAACGTGATGCGCGCCCTCAACCCCTGTTCGCACACCAGTCGCTCGAGCTTCGCTCGACTCGGTCCGTCACCGACCATGAGCAAATGAACACCACGGTATTGCCGAGCGATGAAGGCGTAAAAGCGGATCAGGAACTCCTGGTCCTTGATCGGAACCATACGGCCGGTATGCACGAACACGACGCACGACGGATCTACTTCGTAACGCGCAAGCTCGGTGACACGATCGACCCGCAGACTGGCCATCTCTTCTGTCGAAATTCCGTACGGAATGATCCGCACCCGACCTACGTCGGCCAGCAGTCGCTCCATTGCGCCATACGAGTTCCACACCGTCTGCGAGGGGCACAGGATCCGGTCGCAGAGAACCACATTCGACATCAGCAGCATCCGGCTTGCGACGCCGTAGCCGAAATGCGTGCCCCCGTCCTCGAACAGGTTCGGCACGCTCAGCCAACGGGACACCCATCGAGCGCAGAAGGACGATCGGCCGTGATAGGTGTGCAGGAGCTGCACGTTCTCCTCGCGCACGTACTTCGCGAGTCGACGAAGGCGTCCGAAGCCACGAGAGTCCCCGAGACAAAGGGTTTTAACGTCCGGGTAAAGATCGAACTCGGCCCGATTAATCGCCGAGTCGTCGAAGGAGATCAGATACGGTTGGAAGCGGCGCCGGTCGTGAGCGTTTACACGGACGATCGCGTCGGTGGTTGCGGCGAGGTCGTTGACGACATGTGCGATTCTGAGCGGCATCGCTCGAGATCTACCGCGTCGACCGACGCCACTCGATGTACTTACGGATACCCTCTTCGAGGTCCGTCTTCGGTGCCCAGCCCAGCTCGAGCATCGCCCGCTGATTTGAAGCCGGGCGTCCCACAAAATCTCCGGAGCGCTCACCTTCGCACTGTAGCGGGACCCCACCCAGCAGTCGGCTCACAGTCTCGGCAACTTCGGCGATTGTCACCTGCCGCGGTCCGTCGAGATTGAACGTCTTGTTTCTAGCTTCAGGCTGTAACGCGACGACACTACCTTCAGCGAGATCTTCGACGTAGATGAAGTTCCTGACTTGCTTGCCATCGCCCCGGATGACGAGCGATTTGCCCTGCAGAGCGCGCTCAACGAAATTCGTAATCACGGTACCCTGCCGGCCCCGAGGACCGTACGGAATCCCGTATCTTAGAATCGAGAACTCGACGCCGTACAGTCGCTGGTAGCTCCGAATGTACAATTCAGCGGCGACTTTCGACGCGGTGTAGATATGGTTCACATTCTCCACGCAAAGCGTCGTGGTCTCGTCTAGCCGTTCAGGCCCGCTCTCACTCGACGGCGCGAGCATGTAGACCCAAACCGTGCTGGAGAAGATCAACCGCCCACCATGCCGGCGGAGTGCCTCGAGGACATTGACAACACCCTGCGAGTTGACGAGCACGCTTTCTAACGGGCTCTTGACGATATCGTCCACGTTGGCCATCGCCGCCAGGAGATATACCGCTTCGTAACCACCCGCGAGCGCGACGACAACGCGATGGAAGTCCAATAGGTCGAGGAAGATGTGTCGCACGCCATCGCGGTGGGGCCCCATCATGTCGAACACCGTCACGTCATGACCCGCATCGAGAAGCTTGTCGATAACGTGCGACCCGATGAATCCGCTCCCGCCTATGACCGCAACCTTCATCCGATTCCCCTTTCAACCGATGTGGCTTCCACGTAATAGAGATGGCAAAACTCTGGGAAGATACGATCCGCTACAGCATTGATAAAACGTGCGACCCATACTGGGATCAGCTTGCCGCGGAAGCGCGGCCACAGCGTGATCGGCGTCACCAGACCGATACCCGCCGCGGAGACGACCTGAAATCCGGCCCGACCGAGCCATTCCTTCAGTTCAGCTGGCGTGTACGTGTGCACGAACGGCATTTGAAACCCCCGCCATGCCGCCCAACGCCCGTGGAGTGAATTCTTGTTCGAGATACTGATATGCAGGCGTGACGTGATACGAGCGAGCTGTTCGAGCAGGCGGATCAGAGAGACGCGATCGAGGTTTTGACTGAGCTCGATGGCCGTGACGAGATCGAATCGCTGGGAGGGGAGGACCTCTTTGACATTTCCCTCGATGACAGTCACTCCAGGGAAACGAGCGCGCAAGGCGCCGACGAAGTCTGTGTTCATCTCGATGGAGGTCACCCGGTAGCCACGCGCCGCGAGAAAGGAGACGATCATGCCCTTGCCGGAGCCGAGGTCAAGCGCGGAGAGACCGACGCCCGCTGGCAGACGCTCACGAACGAGGCGATTCAGCTGACCAAAGACGACATTCCGAGGGTCGCGAGGGTTCTCCCACCACTCTGCGTAATAGGTCAGGAGATCGCACGGGACCGTGCTCAACAGAGGGCAAGCGCCGCGGCCAACGACTCGACGACCCTCGAGATTTCAGCCTCCGTGAGTCCGGGATACACCGGCAGGCAAATGTGAGACGCGCTCAGACGCGACGCACCAGGGAAGTCGCCCGGCGGCATATCGCACCCACACGCAGGCCAAAGGAGGCACCGAGGAGCTCCGGCGAAGCGCTCGGCTCCGCACAGAGTGTAACGCTCCCAGATCGGCTCAGCGTGGCACGGGTCCGCGTAAACTTCCCCGGTGAGCCACACTCCATATCGCTCCTTCAGCAGCAGCTTCAGCTTGTCGCGATCGCATCCGTCAGGGAGGTAGGCCACGTATTTGTAGTAGCTCGACCGAACGCCCTTCGGGATGGCTACAACCCGAATCCCATTCACTGCCTCGAGTAGCTCGTCATACCGCGCGGCGATTCTCTGGCGATCGCGGACGAGCGCGTCCGCCCGCGCAAGCTGCTGGAGACCCAACACGGCTGTGATCTCACTCATCCGAAAGTTATGACCGACTTCGGCAATGTGATTCCCCTGTGCTGGGTCCTTCCCCTGATTCCGAATGATGTTCGCTCGGCGCCGCAGCTCTTCGTGGTTCGTCGTAATCGCCCCGCCTTCCCCCATGACCAGCACCTTTGTAGGGAAAAAAGAGAAGGCGCCTGCAATCCCGAGCGTCCCGGCGCGCCGCTCATCGATGCTGCAGCCATGCGCGTGGGCGCAGTCCTCGATGAGCGGAATCCCAAACTCCGCGCAGATCTGCTGGATCTCGCCCAGTGCAGGCGTGATGATCCCCCCCACGTGGACGATGATCACCGCCGCGGTGTCCTCACGCATCCGCCTGCGAAGATCCTTCGGATCGAGACACAAGGTGGCAGGATCCGAGTCTGCAAATGCCACCCTGTTTCCGCTGTGGATGACCGCAAGAGCTGTGGCGAGGAATGTATTAGTCGGCACAACCACCGACCTATCTCGAATTCCGAGCGCACGGAGGATGACTTCGAGAGCAGAAGTACCGTTGCTGGTCGCGACGCAGTACTTAGCGCCCACGTAGGTCGCAAACATCTCCTCGAACTCGGACGTGCGCGGTCCCATCGTCAGAGTTCCACTCGCGAGGACTCGAGCGATGCCACTTGCAATGAACTCCTTGTCTTCGCTCGAGAAAGGAATTCGCAGGATCGGAACGATTGGATGATCGGCCATTAGGGGTCTTCTCGGGTAAGAGTAGGTGGACTCAGACGCATGTACAGGTTCAACGTTCTTTGGGCGTAGGGAGCAGAGGACACAGCTTCGCCGTCTGAGTTACAGGGGCGACCTTGATCGACTGCCATGGTATGCGATGCGCCCGTCTTCTAGCAAGGGTTTTTGCTTGGGCGGGTCATGGTTGCCGGTCCCCAACGTGGGTCGGCACCTTCAACTTCACGGCGATTGGTATGCCGCGCTGCTCTTAGTCGGCGCCGACGTCACCATTCGATGCGCGAGCGAGAAGGGACTCGTGGCAGAGGGGGTCAGAATCGCAGTGGGGACGGACCGCTCGGCAGCAGTGACACCTTCCGATCAGGCAACAACCGCACACACGCGCTGGCGAGATCAGACCTCGGAGGACGCGCGCCTAACTTAGGTCGCCCGCCACAATTCTGGCCGGCTTACCTGTCGAAATAACCTTCTGCTTAATGCATCCGCCGACCTACGCGGCGGCCACCCTTGGCGAGGACGTTTGGATCTCGAGACCGACGCCTCACTGGAGCCCGAGCAGGACAAGGATCTCGCCGCGCCCTTCGGCCAGCGGCTCAAGAGCCTTACCTAGCACCGTTCCCGGACGGTGTATCGAAACACCTCCAACGTCGATTGGGACCGAACGCATCGCGTGGCCTGGAGTGGCACTGCTCACGAGAAGGTCCCCGATTGCAATTGGCCCATTCTCCACGCTCGCTTTGACCTTCACTCGGCCGCTATGAGCTACCGTCACCTTCCCGTCTCCAGGCATTCCCAGGGTGATTCCAGGTTTCGGGGACACTACCCCGGCGATTCTAGTGTCGTAAGAATGCGCGGCGGGCAACACCCCATCCGCTCGATCCGGATCTATGATCAAGACGGTACCCGCCGAGACAGGGGTCCGCGCCCTCACCCACTCGGCGACGTCCTGATACTTCGCCACGACGTTGGTCCCCGATACGGTGCCATCGACACGGACATCTCCCACAACATGAAGCTTCTGGGCAGGACTCTGCGTCCCAATGCCGACATTGCCGGCCCCCGTAATTCGGGCACGTTCCGTGTCGCTCGTGCCAAACACGATCGGCTGAGCGCCACCATGGGAGACCACGATCGGGAAATTCGTCGCGGCCGAAGCATAGAACTTCACGCCGCGGCCGACTCCGGCATGCGACCCGCTGGCCGCCGAACCTTGAGAAAGATAAGTGATGGCTCCTGAATCTGATACAACCGTTACGAATCTGACAGAGGTATCTGAGCCACCCCCTACGACAATGTCGCCCTGGGGCGACTGCGCAGGAGCATATGAGCTCCCGAGGATGACCATCGTCGCCACGAGCGCTAGACCCTTGACTCTCTTCCAGCTCAGCATGTAAGCCCCCTGTAGTGTGATGCGATCTGCACCGCGACTCGCGGTCGCGCGCATTGCCTGACCCACCGTCCTCACTGGCAAGTCCCCAAC
>QHUQ01000252.1 GCA_003221985.1 Gemmatimonadota bacterium
TTCCCGCCGGCGAGGGACAGCTCGAGCGCGGCGACCGGTTGCCAGCCGAGCCGCGCATCCAGCTCGGCGTACGCAGGCACCTGCTGGTTGACGATCTCACTGACATAACGGAACCCGCCATCCAAAGTCCACTGGGTGCCCAGAGTCACCGAGGAGCGCAGGCTCAGCTGCCGATCGGGAGTGTGCGACTCCGTCGCGCCTCGGCTCGTGTCGGTGCTGCCGGGATTGGGCCAGATGTGGATCCGTAACTCGGTATAACCCGCACGCAGCTGCCAATTGTCTGTCATCCGATAACTGGCGGTTGCTTCGCCGCCATACGACTCGCCGTCCTGACCATTCGCAATGACGAGCGGAGTAGGGTTGGGGGGATTGGTCTGCTCCAGGCTGCGCAGTCCATGGTACCGGTTGTAGAACGTCGCAAATGAGAGCACCAGCGCGCCCTGCTGATGGCGATATCCCAGCTCGTACGCCAGCAGTTTCTCGGAGTGGAAGTTCGGACCGCCGGCAAGGAAGTAGGGGGGCTGACCGGGGGCGAACAATTCGCGGTCGATGCGCGACGGCGTACGCACCGCCCGCGAAATCGCCGCCCACAGCGTGCGCGACGGGCTGAGCGTCCAATTCACGCGACCGCTCGGCTGGACCTCGAATCCGGTGTAGTCGTTATGCTCGACCTTCGCGCCGACTGTGAGGTGCACCCGCTCGGCAGCGAGCGCGATCTCGTCCTGGGCGAACGCGGTGAACCACTCTCGCGCCACGTTGGCCGGCAGAAAGGCCAGGGCCGCCGTGTTGGCGACGTGATCGTTGATGTTCCGGTAACCAACTCCCCACACCACGTGGTGGCGGGCGCCAACAGCGGCACGATGTTGCACGTCGATGTCATAGATGTCGAGATCTTCACCAAAGGTGCCCGGAATATTCCGGTGCGTGTGGTCGTAGTACGCCTGAGCTGTGACCTCGGACTTGGCGGAGAATGGATGCGCCCATTTTGCGGTCACATTTCCACCGCTGACGGCTATGTGCCCAGGGAGGGCCTGGGCAATTCGGCCGTCGTACCAGTCGCCCTGCAGACTGAGACGGTTGCTCGCGGAGTCATCCCAGTCCATACGAAATCCACCCTGTCCCATGTGCCAGCCGTCGGGGGCGTGCAGTCCATTGGGGAGCAGCGTAGGATCACGACTGAAGGCCTTGCCATAGATCCGATAATCGGCATGCGTGCCAACTCGGCCGCCGTAGCGGGCGGATCCGAGGCCGCTCAGTTGGGTGCCGCCACCGCCCGTGACCAGCAGTCCCTTCGTGTCTTTCGCGTCCTTCGTGATGACGTTGATCACGCCGTTGACGGCGTTGGCGCCCCATAGCGTCGCCCCCGGTCCGCTGATGACTTCGATTCGGTCGATATCGGAGAGCAGATCATCTTGCATGTCCCAAAACACGCCCGAAAACAGCGGTGTGTAGACGGTGCGTCCATCGATAAGGACCAGCAGCTTGTTGGCGGTGGTGCTGTTGAGTGACTTGAATCGCTGATGGCGTCTCGAACAGTCGTTCCGGACGGCGGGAGACGGACATGACCTCGACGTTCATCAGTTCATCGAGGGTGAGGCGCTTCAAGGCCTCCGCGGAATCGCGTTGCTGAGCGCGGGCGGGGTGCGCTGCGACGGCCAAAACAAGAATAAGGAAGAGCGTGCGCATGGGGCAGAATAGGAAAACCTCGGCGCGAGGACACGTCAGCCATTGTCCTGCTATCGAGTCAGTCTTTGCCTACAGCCTCCGCCCGCGACTCGCCGACGACCGCCAGGACCATCCCCGCGAGAATCAAACCGGCGCCGAGTCCCTGATTGAGCGAAAAGGTCTCCCCCCAGAACAACCACGACGTCACCGCCGCGAACACCGGCTCCAGACAGAATAGCAGTGAAGCGCGCGCGGAAGACATTTCGCGCTGCGCGCGCATCTGCCACACCAGCGCCACCGCCGTGGACATGACGCCGAGGAACAGGATCGCCGCGCCGAGTCCCCATGACCATTGGAATCGTATCGGCTCGATGAGCACGGCCGCGAGCAGTGTCGCGACCGCAGTCCCCGGCAATTGCAGCCACACGAGTCGTTGCGCGTCGAATCGCTTGGAGAATTCCGATACGGCGACGATGTGGCCGCCAAAGACGACGGCGGTCACCAGCGTCCAGAGATCACCGCGGTTGAGCCCGCCGCTTTCAGGTGCCGTGAGGAAATAGATCCCCAGCGTCGCGGCGATGAGGGCGAACAGGAGCTGCCACGCGAGGCGGTGTTTGAGCACCACGAGCGCGATGATGGGCGCGACCACGGACGACAGCGCCACGATGAATGCGGAGCGCGCCGGCGTGGTGTATTGCAGCCCAAATGCCTGGGTCGCAAACCCCGAGGCCAGCAAAACCGTGAGCAGCGCGCCCGCCCGCAGCTCCGCTTTCGAAAAGCCGCCGCGCAGGTTGACCAGCGGTGCGAGCACGACCGTGGCAAGGGAAAATCGTGTTGCCAGGAAGATGAGCGGCGACGCGGCGGCAAGCGCGTCCTTGACCACGACGAAGCTCACGCCCCACACCGCCGATGCGGCGACGAGCAGCAGGTCGGCCCGACGGCCGGACGGCCGGACGGTCAACCAATTTCTCGCAGGAAACGTCCCGTCGGGGAGTCTGTCACCTGCGCGACGTCCTCCGGTGTCCCCGCGGCCACAACGCGACCACCCTGATCACCGGCCCCCGGCCCCAGGTCGATCACCCAGTCGGCGCGTTTGATCACATCGAGGTTGTGCTCGATCACGAGCACCGTGTGCCCCGCATCGACCAGCCGGTCGAGCACGCGGCACAACACGCGCACGTCGTCGAGGTGCAGCCCCGTCGTCGGCTCATCGAGGATGTAGAGCCTCCGTCCCCCGCGTGCTCGCGCCAGCTCGCGAGCAATTTTCAGGCGTTGCGCCTCCCCCCCCGACAGCGTCGTCGCCGGTTGGCCCAGGCGCAGATAGCCGAGGCCGACCTGCTGCAAGTACCAGAGGCAGCGCGCCAGGCGCGGCTGGCGGTGCAGCTTTTGAATCGCCTCATCCACCGTCCACTCGAGCGCCTGGGCGATGCTCGCTCCCTGCAGCTTCACGTCGAGCACTTCGCGCTTGAAGCGCGAGCCGCCGCAGGCGTCGCATGGCACGAACACGTTGGCGAGGAACACCATCTCGATCAGCACGTGGCCGGCGCCCTCGCACGCCTCGCAGCGGCCGCCGGCGACATTGAACGAAAAGGTGCTCGGCGCATAGCCGCGCGCCCGCGCGAGTGCTTCGCTTGCGAACAGCGCCCGCAATTCGTCGAACGCTTTCACGTACGTCACGGGATTGGAGCGCGGCGTCCGTCCAATCGGCGCCTGATCGATCAGCACCACGTCCTCGAGATGCTCCCAGCCCTTCAGCGCCGCGACCTCGCCAACCGGCTCACCGAGGTGTTGCTTGGCGCTGTGCTCACCCTTGAGCCGCGCCTCGAGCTGGCGGTAGAGCACGTCGTGCACGAGCGTCGATTTCCCGGAACCCGAGACCCCCGTCACCGTGGTGAGCGTGCCGAGCGGAATGCGGACGTCGACGCCGGCGAGGTTGTGGAGCCGCGCGCCCTTGACGTCGAGCCAGCGCACCGCCGGCCGGCGCGCCGAAGGCACGCCGATGCGTTTTTCGCCCGAGAGGTACTGGCCGGTCAGCGTCCCGGCTTCCTGCACCGCCGCGGCGGGTCCCTGATAGACGAGCTGGCCGCCTGCTGCGCCGCTGGCCGGCCCGAGCTCCACCATCCAGTCGGCGGCGCGCATCGCCGCGGGATCATGCTCCACGACGACGACCGTGTTCCCGGCACTCGCCAGTTTGCGCAGCAATCCGAGCAGGCGATCCACGTCCGCGGGATGCAGTCCGATGGACGGCTCGTCCAGTACGTACAGCGTATCCACGAGATGCGAGCCGAGCGCGTTGGAGAGCGCAATGCGTTGTGCTTCGCCGCCGGACAGCGTGCGCGTCTGCCGGTCTAGGGTGAGATATCCCAGGCCTACGTCGTTGACGAAGCTCACGCGCGTACGCAGCTCGCCCAGGATGTGGTCGGCCACGCTCTGTTGAAACACGGGCAAGCGGAGGTGATCCAGCCAATCAGCGAGATCAGCGGCCGTGAGGGCCGCGGCCTCGGCGATCGTCTTTCCGGCGACCCGCACCGCGAGCGATTCCGGTTTGAGGCGCGCGCCGCCGCATCCCGGGCAGGTCTTGGCGAGCTGGTACTGCCGCAGGAACACGCGGATGTATTGCTTGTAGCGCTTCGCTTCGAGCCGCTCGAGGAACGGGAAGATGCCGAGGTAGCGGCCGCC
>QHUQ01000164.1 GCA_003221985.1 Gemmatimonadota bacterium
GATCCGTAGGCAGGCTGAATGGCGTCAAGCGTCCCACATACCGGGGCACCTCCTTCCTGTAAAGACTCGCGGCAACTACCGCGGGACCCCGTCTATACCGTACGCCAGCTTCAATGAGCGTCGTCACCACGAAGTCGACGTCCCTGCCGAACAGATCGTTGACGTTCGTAAATGCGATGTCGCTGTTGCTGTGCCCGAACACATTGCTCCAAGACGGAGGCTCTGCCGTGCGCGAGAACCCGAGCTGCAGATCCATCGAGTCGCCGACGGGATACGCGAAGCGGAGGCGCGGCGAGAACACGGACTGGCTGCGCGCCTTCCGAAAGACGCGCGCGACGGAATTCGCGTACGCCGTGTCGTCTGTCGCCGCATTGGGATTCCACAATGCCGGACCACTCGACGAGATGAATGATGGAACGATGGGGACCTCGCCACCGGGAGTGATGTGGTCATAGCGTAGACCGAGGTCGATCACGGCGTCGGAGAGGACAAACCGGTTCTCCGTGAAAACGCCCAGTCGTCCCGGGTTCGCTGCGAACACATCCGTCCCAATCAGCCGCACGATACTCGACGTGTAGGATGCAATGTGTGCGTGCTCCCAATCGACGCCGATACCGATTCGCTGCTCGCGGCTGCGATTCCAGGTAACCCCCCAGCGTCCCTGGACCCGCCGCTCCGCCACATCCGAGAGCGTCCCGCCGTAGCCTGAGGTCGGCCAGCCGAATGCGACGCCGTAGGGATTCGTGCGATACGCCTGGGCGAGATCGGGCAAGGTGCCGAAGAACGGCACGCCCCGTGTCCCGCTGTTCGTGCGGAGATCCCGAACCAGCTGGTCGCTCACGGGGAGGCCCAGCACGGCGGCGCCGGCAAACCTCAGCGGACCGCCGCGCCACGCGCCGATCCGCTGTTGCCAGTTCACGATCGCCGCGGCAGACGACATCCGTCGTCCCATGTACACGGCGGGCACTAACGCAAACGAGCCCGGAAACGTTCGCTGCTGGATCTCGCCGCCGATCAGTGTCAGCGACGCACGAGACGCACCGGATCGATACGCGAGCTTGACATGGCCGCGACGTGCCGTTGACCAGTCGAGCGGTCGCCGCAAACCGCTCGCTTCATTTTCCAGCAACGGCACTGCGACGGGGTTGCCGCCCTGGTCTACCGTCGTATCGGTCCCGGCGGGGAGAAATGCGGGGATCTTCGCCGCGTACAGCCCGCGATAGCTGGACTGCTGTCCCTGCAGTGTCGTGGAGAGGAAGAACGTGAGCTTGCCACCAGCGGCCAGGGGACCGCCGACATTTCCTTCGATGCGATTGTAGCCGACCGTCGACGCCTCGCTGAACGGCTCGTCGCTGTCCCACCGCACGCCACCGGCGAGCCGCGGTCCGCCGCTCCGCGTCTCATACGAGAGCACACCGCCCCCGGCATCCGACAGCGACGCGGGAGCGACGCCGGTCAGGAGCGACAGCGTGTCGATGGCGTTCGGCGCGAGCTCCACGCCTGCCCCGCCGTTCGTCTCGAAACGCATCAGCGCGCCGTCCACATAGACGTTGCCGCGGCCTGTCGCGTCACCGCGAATGAGCAGGCTCGTGGTCGGCGTGATTCCGATATCGCTGCTCGACAGCCGGACGCCCGGAACCAGCACCAGCGCGTGACGCGGATCGTCAACCGGCAGACGCCGCAGCCATCCGCCATCGAGGCGGCTGGAACGCCGCAACGAATCCGCAGCGGTGTCAGGAGCAGCAGTCTGCGCAACGGCGAGGCGAGTGAACACGGCCTGCAAGACGAGGGCGACTAACACAACGAAACGTGTCATGGACGGTCCCGTGGTATTGACTTGACTAAACGCTACCCCCTTATGATCCTTCGGGCGAGCGAAGGGGCCATGGCATGGTGCCGTGTGCTGGAACCAGTGGACTTGATCGAGGACCTGGGCTTCCGCCTGCGGTCCTCGTCGCGTTTCTGGTAAAGGCTCTCACTCCTGGAAGGCCGAGATGCACGTGACGCTGAGCGAGACTGATCGGTTGGAGGTCGTACTGAAGAAGTTCCACCGCCAGATCACCAAGGCGGGCCTGTTCCAGGACATGAAGAAGAAACGCTTCTACGAGAGTCCCGCCGTTCAACGGCGGCGCAAGAGCAAGGCAGCTCGCCGCCGGAACCGTACACGCTAGGGAGTAACGGACAGATGGCACGCATCACCGGGACCGTGAAGTGGTTCAACGACGCCAAGGGCTTCGGCTTCATCACGCCGGAAAACGGCGGCAAGGACTGCTTCGTGCATCACACCGCGATTCAGGGAGAAGGGTTCAAGTCGCTGACCGAAGGCCAGCGCGTGGAGTTCGAGATCGTGCAGGCCCAGAAGGGCCCCGCGGCGCAGAACGTCGTGAAGCTGTAACCACCCACGGCACCTGAAGCGAAACGGCGCTCCGACCGGAGCGCCGTGTTCGTTTTCAGGCTTCCCCCCCAGTGTCCGCCTCCGAAATGCCTCCCCCCTCGGGGGTCTGGTCTTCCTCGGGCCCGCCCAGCATTGGCGGGTGCTCATAGACGACCGGGGGCGTGCAGGTACAGGGCGCTTGATGGGGCAGCGCGAACTGCGCGCTGGCGCGCGGCGGGCGATACTCGATAGTCGCGGGATCCTGGACAACACCGCCACAAAAGTGACAGTGGATCTGAGACACGGTGCCACCCTCCCCTGGGCGCGGGGGCGCGCTTCAACCATTCACCCCGGACCGCGAATTGGCAAGCGGAACCTTCGGGCTCCCCTTGACTAATAGCTGGTGAACCCGGCACCCTATCACGTCACCGCAGCGTACTCTCGTCCCGGAACGAGGGCCGTCAGTACAATGAGTAAGAGAATTCAGATCCTGATCATCGAAGACAATCGCCTGCTGCGTGATGGTCTTGCGGCGCTGTTGGATTCACGTACGGAGTTCAAGGTCGTCGCGTCGGCCGAAGGGGCGTCGGCGGCGCTGCAGCGTCTCCAGGAACACAAGCCCCACGTGGTGCTGGTGGACGCCGCGCTGGGACGCAACCGCAGCCAGCGCCTCGTCGAAAGCATCAAGGAAGCGGCGCCCCATTCGCGCATCATCATGATGGACATGCTGCCCGAGGAAGAGGACGTCATCGACTTCATCAAGCGCGGCGCCAATGGCTTCATTGCGAAGGACGCCGCGCTCGAGGATCTCGTCAGCACGATTCGCCAGGTCGCCAACGGCGGCGACGTCGTCCCGGCGGCCCTCACCGGCACCCTGCTGTCGCACATCGCCAAACAGGCCTCCGTGCTGCGCAACACGCCGATGATGGCGTCGGTGCGCATGACCAAGCGCGAGCAGCAGATCACCGATCTGATCGCCGAGGGCCTGTCCAACAAGGAGATCGCGCAGCGGCTCAACATCGCGACCTACACGGTCAAAAGCCACGTGCATAATATTCTCGAGAAGCTCGCGCTGCACAGCCGGCTCCAGATCGCGGCGCACGCCCACAAGAAGACTCCTCCCAAAGGCGACCGCCGGAAGTTCGTCCGCTAAGGTGGGGGAGACGTGAAACGCGCCGACAGCGTGGCGACCATTTCGCATGCTCTCCGCAACGACTTGAACACCGTGCTCACAGCCGCCGCGCTGTTGCTGCGCGATCTGCCACCCGAGAGCGGCGACCGGCGGCACGTCGAAGTGATTCGGCGGTCGGCCGAACACATGAATCGCCTGATCGGCGATCTCCTCGATGCGGAAAAGCAGTAGCGCCGCTCAGTGCGAGAAATCGACCTTGGGTGCGTCGGCGGCACCCGGCGTCTGTAATTCAAAATACGCGCGCGATTTTTTGCCGAGTACCTTGGCGATGAGCACTTGCGGGAAGCGACGAATGTACGCGTTGTAGGCATTGACGCTTTCGTTGTAATCCTGCCGAGCGACGGCGATGCGGTTCTCCGTGCCCTCGAGCTGATCCTGCAGCGTGCGGAAATTCTCGTTCGACTTGAGCTGTGGATAATTCTCGGCGATCCCGAGCAGTCGTCCCAACGGGGCATTCAGCGCCGTGTTGGCGGCGGCCATCTGCTCCAGATTGCCGCTTTGCACCGCGCCGGCCAGCCGGGAACGCGCCTCGGCGACCTGGATGAAAATCGTCTGCTCCTGCTTGGCGTACGCCTTCACCGTCTCGACGAGATTCGGAATGAGATCGGCGCGCCGCTGCAGCTGCACCTTGATCTGCGATTCGGCCGCGTTCACCCGCTCGTCCAGCGTCTGGATGGTGTTGTAGCCGCAGCCGGCAACGAGCGCGAGAGCGAGCAGGGCGACCGCGGTCCGGCGTGTATGGGCGTTCACGAAGGGTTCCTTTCCAAACGGTTCACGTACTCCGCCGTGCGCGTCACCGCGTCGAGATACGCGGCCGGCTCGGCCAGTCCATCCGCGCCGAATCCTATCAGGCCCGCCGCGTCGCGCACCAGAGCGTCGGGCCCCATCAGCTCGTGCTCCAGCTGGCGGCGGACGTGCTCGCGCTGCACGACGATGCCGTGCCAGGGGTCTCGTCCGGCGAGCACGCGGTGCGCCTCGCGAATATCCTCGTACTCGATCGCGAAGGCGTCCGCAGATTCGCGCCATTCCCGCTGCGTCCACACGAGTGGCGGCGGGTGCTTGGCGCTCACCCATTCACGCACCGGCGCCGCGAGTCGGGTGAACAACTCGGCATCGACGCGATCCACGATCAGCAGGGTGTTCATACCAACCGCCCCCCCCCCGTCCCTCGTCCCCCTTCCCCCTTCCCTCGCACCAGATCCGTACAAGAGCAGGGAGACGAGTCGGCCCCCGAGTGCGGCGCTCATTTGCTGCCCGAAGCCTTCCAGCGTCATGCGAGCCATGTCAGAATTTGCCTCCCGCGCCCCCGCCTGAGAAACCGCCGCCGCCCCCGAATCCGCCGAACCCTCCTCCTCCATCGCTACCGCCCCATCCGCCGCCGAAGCCTCCACTTCCCCATCCACCCCCACCCCCCCCCCAGCCGCGTCCACCCCGGCTCATCATAAATGGAATGAGCAAAAGCCGGCCGCGGCTCAGGATGATCAGCAGAATGATGACCGCGAGCAGAAAACCGAACGGGATGCCGGGATTCACCTGCTGGTCCGCGGGTGGCGGGGGTCTCACGAATTCGGGGTTCGAAAGTGTCACGCCGAATTCGCCCGCGAACGCCTGGGCAATGAGGTCCACGCCGAGGGACAGGCCTTTCCCGTATACCTCGCGCGCCAGGAACGGGATCATCGCGTCGCGAATGCGGCCGGCGCGCGCGTCGGTAAGACACCCCGACCTCGCTCGCCGCCCGGTCACCAATATCGGGCAGAGTGACGACGGCGATCTCGCCGCGCGTCTTCTCCCGAACCTCGGCGATGACCGCTTCCATGTGACGGGCTGAAGCCGAATCGAGCACACCCGCGAAGTCATTCACGAACCCGCGGGGGGGCGGGACCGCGATTTGGATGAGGACCGCGAGAAGGATCACCGCGTGCGGCGGCTGAGCAGCTCTTGGAGGGCCTGCGGATCGAAGGGTTTGATGACGTACTCGTCGAACCGCGCATCGCGCGCGCGCCGCCGGCTCTCCTCGCCGCTGTACCCGCTCACGGCGATCAACAGCAGGTCCTTGTGGGCGGCGCGCAGGCGCTCGGCCACTTCGAAGCCGTTCATCCCCGGCATGCCGAGATCGATGAGCGCCACCTGGGGCTGGAACGTGCGGGCGGTCTCGATCCCCACCGGCCCCGAGTGCGCTACCGTCACGGTGTGGTCGTAGTGGCGCAACACGGCGGCCAGCGCAGTGGCGGCATCCACGTTGTCGTCCACGATGAGAACGCGCTGTGGGCCGCTGGCCGCTCCCGCCTTCCCACTCGCGGCGGCAGGCGGCTGCGTCTGGGGCGCCGGGAGGCCGTCCAGCGGCAGCCTCACGATGAACTCGCTGCCGCGGCCCGGCCCATCGCTCTTCGCTTCGATCGTGCCGCCATGCAGCTCCACGAGGCCGCGGACCAGCGAGAGGCCGATCCCGAGGCCACCTTGCGCGCGATCGAGCGAGGTATTGCCCTGCACGAAACGATCGAAGACCCGGGGCAACGCGTCGCTGGCGATGCCGTCGCCATCGTCGCGAATACTGATCGCGACCTCGGTGCCGCCATCGTTCACCGTGGTGCGCACGGAGATGTGCCCGCCCTGCGGGGTGAACTTCACGGCATTATGCACGAGATTGCCGATCACCTGCTCCAGCCGGACCGGGTCGGCGACCATGACGACGGGCGCCGTCGGCAGCTCGACCGCGATCTCCTTCTCCCCGGCCTCGATCGTCGCGCGCAGCGCGTCGACCGTACGAGCCACCAGCTCGGTGAGCTCGACGCGCTCGGGGTGCAGCTGGATCTTGCCGTGGCTGATGCGCGAGACGTCGAGCAGGTCGTTGACCATGCGTCCGATGTTGCGCAGCTGGCGATCGAGCACCTCGTGCGCCCAGCTCAGGGTCTTCGCGTCGAGCTGCTGCGCCCGCAGCATCTGCACCACGTTGGTGATGGGCGCGAGCGGATTGCGCAGCTCGTGCGCCAGCATCGCGATGAACTCGTCCTTGCGCTGGTCGGCGGTGCGCAGGCTCACCTCGGCCGATTTCAACGAGGTGATATCGAAGGAGGCACCCGTGTACCCGGCAAACTTGCCCGCAGGCCCGAACTGTGGCAGCGCCACGCACATCATCCAGCGGTATTCGCCGTCCCCCCGGCGGAACCGGAACTGATACTCGAACGGCTGGAGCCCGCTGACGGCCTGCGCGTAGGCCGCAGCCCACCCGTCGCGGTCTTCGGGATGCATGAAATACGTCCAGGCGCTGCCCAGCACGTCCTGCGACTCGACGCCAAGGAACTCGAGGTAGGCCTGGTTCACGTATTCGATGCCTTCCGTCCCGGTCACCCAGATCAGCGCCGGGGCGCTGTTCATCAGTGTGCGAAAGCGTGCCTCACGGCGGCGCAGCTCCGTCTCCGTCTCCTTGCGCTCCGCGATGTCTTCGGCGATGCCGACGGCGAACGCGGGCCGTCCCTGCATGTCCGGCACCGCGAAACGGTGCAGCTCGACCCAGACGTCACCGCTGTCGCGGACATAACGCTGCTCGCGACGCGTGGACGGCGCGGTCCCGCTCCGGACGCGCTCGAAGTCCTCCTGGTGCGCGGCGAGGTCATCGGGATGCGTGATGTCTTGGGCGCGGAGCGCGAGCAGCGCGTCGCGGGTCCGGCCCGTCAATTCGCAGAACTTGTCGTTCACGCGCTCGAAGCGGCCCTCGAGATCGGTCTCGAAAATGCCCACCGGCGCGCGATCGTACATGATCCGCAGGCGCTCGACACCCAGACGCAGCGATTCGGCCGTCGTCTTGATCGAGTCGATGTCGACGAGCGCGATGACCGCGCCATCGATGCGGTTCTCCGCCGTGCGATAGGGGCGCACGCGCAGCGAGTACCAGCGTCCCGCCCGATCCTGCACATCGCGCTGGAAGGGCTGCGCGTTCTCGAGCACGTTGACCAGAATGCCGTCGAGATCGGGGACGTCCACGTTGAGCTTGATGTCGGTCAGCGGCCGTCCGACGTCGGTGGGGATCAGGTTGAGCATCGTCTCCGCCATGGGCGTGAAGCGACGGATCCGGAGGTCGTGGCCGAGCATGACGATCGCCATCTGCACGCTGGCGAGCAGGTTCATCAGATCGTTATTGCTGCGCCCCAGCTCGGCGTTGCGGTTCTGCAGCTCCTCGTTGACGGTCGCCAGCTCCTCGTTGCTCGACTCCATCTCCTCCTTGGAGGTTTCGATCTCTTCGTTGATGCTCTGGAGCTCCTCGTTCGCCGATTGGACCTCCTCGTTGGACGACTGCAGCTCTTCGTTCGCCGCCTCCTGCTGCTCGATCACCGACTGGAGGTAGTCTTTCGTGGCCCCGAGCTCCTGCTTCAGCTGCTCCAGCTCGTTCTCCGACGCGCGGGTGGAGCTCGAGCGCGGGGCACGCGGCGCGGGCGCCGCGCGCTGGTGGAAGAGCACGAGGAAGCCGCCGCGGTCGGCGGCCGCCCCCTTGACCGGCACGACTTCGATATCGACGCTCCGCGGTTGGCCGTCGCCCTGGAGGCGGACATCGTTCTTGCGAACCGGGGCGCCGTCTTTCTTCGCCCGCGCGATGGCCCCGCGGATCGGCGCCAGCAGACCCTCACGCAGCATCTTGACGAGGTTCAGCGACGCCTTGCCGGCGAGGGGGGTCAGATAGGCGCCGGTCTCGCCGTGGAATTGCAGAATCTCGAGATCTTCCGTCACCAGGACACCCGGCGGCGTGTAGCGCGCGAGCAGGATACGATCCGCTTCGCGCTGCGCGCCCTCGCCGCGCCGCCCATCGGCGGCGACCGCCTGGGATGCGCGCCGCCGGTCCAGCGCCGCCCGGTCGATCAGCAGCGGAGGCAACCGGCTGGCGTTGGGCTTGCGGCCATAGAAGCGGTGCTTGCCGTCGATGGGGTCGAACAGCTCGTCGAACGCGCCCGTGGATTCGGATCCGCCCAGGAGCAGCACCCCCGACGATTTGAGCGCGTAGTGCAGGGTCGGCATCAAGTGCTGCTGCAATACCGGCTCGAGATAAATGAGCATGTTGCGGCACGTGATCATGTCCATGCGGGAAAACGGCGGATCTACAAGGACGTTGTGTTTGGCGAACACGCACAGGTCGCGGATGGCCTTCGCCACCCGGAACTTCCCGTCCACTTCGTAGAAATAACGCCGCAGCCGTTCGGGAGAGACCCGCTCCGCGATGCTTTTGGGGTAGAGCCCGTTCCGTGCCCGCTCGATCCCGGGGCCGTTCAAATCGGTTGCAAAGATCTGCACCGGCCAGGTCCTGCCCTCCCGCTCCATGAACTCCGAGAACACGATGGCGAGCGAATACGCCTCCTCGCCCGTCGAACAGCCCACGACCCACATCCGGATGGCGTCCGAGGAGCCGTGTTCATTGATAATGCGCGGAAAGACCCGGGATTTGAGTAGCTCGAACGTCTCCGGATCGCGGAAGAACGACGTGACATTGATGAGAATGTCCTGAAACAACGCCTCGATCTCGACCGGATGGTCCCGCAGGTATTCGGCATACTCGTCGAGCGTCTCGACCTTGTGCAGCGCCATGCGTCGCGCGATCCTGCGACGCAGCGTCGCGGCCTTGTAATTGGTGAAGTCGACACCCGAGTCGTGATGCAACAGCCGCAGGATCTGTGCGGTTTGCGCGCCGTCGACGATGCGCTCCGGCGGTCCATCGGTCCCGACATAGGCGTGGCGGGCAATGTTGCCGAGCTCGCGGGCGATATCCGCGGGGGACAGCCGGAAATCCACGGTGCCCGCCATCATGGCGCTGCGGGGCATGCCCTCATAAGCGGCCGATTCGTCCTGCGCGAACGTGATGCCGCCCGCCGCCTTGATCTCATCCATCCCCAGCGTGCCGTCGCTGCCGGTACCCGACAGAATGACGGCGATCGACTTGTGTTTCTGGTCCAGCGCCAACGATTCGAGAAACAGGTCGATCGGATGATGGCGCCCCTCGACCTTGTGACGAGGGATCAGTTTGAGCGATCCCTGGACGATGGTCATGTGCGAGTCCGGGGGCATCACATACACGCAATTCGGCTGAACCGTCGGCTCGTCCTTCACTTCCGTGACGGGCATCCGCGTCGCGCGGGACAAGATCTCCGCCAGATGGCTCGTATGCGACGGGGACAGATGGGAAACGAGCACGAACGCCATTCCCGTGTCGGTCGGTAAGGCGCTGAGCAGCTGGGTGAAGGCTTCCAGGCCGCCGGCGGAAGCGCCGATGCAGACAACCGGGAATGGCAGCGCGGATTGCGACAGGGCGTCCGTGCCGGCGCTCTCGGGTTGGGAATCGGAGGCCGCGGTAGGAGTGCTTGGCACCCGCCCGGCGGCCCTATTCGGCGATGGGGCCATAGAGACTGCTAAATCTAGCGGGGTTTAGTCGAGCTGTTTGTGTTGCGGGTCGCCATCCGGCCGCCATGCCGTGGTTTGCGAATCCCACGCGAGGCGCGTGTTTCCCTGCAGCGTGCTCCGCCCGTCGTGCGCGCGTGCCGTAAACCACCAGCCACGAATGCCGTTCTCGACCGTCGCGAGCACAAATCGCCGACCGTCGACGAGAATCAATGACTCACCGGATTGGGGGGTCCGGATCCCATTCGCTGGCATGGCCTCGCAACTACTGCACCCCAAAAGACGGAACGTCAAGACCGGTCTGCGGTAGGTGGAGCATGGACGCGCTCGCGATTGTGATCCTCGCCACTACCGTGCTGATTGGGCTGTTGCTGATTCCGCTCGGCTTGCCCGGCTTGTGGCTGATGGTCGGCGGCATCCTCGTCTATGGCTGGCTCACGAGCTTTCGTTCGGTGAGCGTCGCGCTGATCGCGATCGTGCTGGCGCTCGCGTTCCTTGGCGAAATCATCGAGAGCTGGATCGGCTTTCGTTATGCAAAACGCTATGGCGGATCCAGCCGCTCCGGCTGGGGCGCCCTGATCGGCGGATTGGTAGGCGCGGTGATCGGTGTGCCGGTTGCCGTCGTCGGCAGCGTCATCGGTGCCTTTGTCGGCGCGTTCATCGGCGCGGCGCTGTTCGAGTACACCTATTCCCGGCATGCCGGCGTTGCAACGCGCGCCGGGTGGGGTGCCGTCGTGGGCCGGGCGGCGGCCGCCGCCGCCAAGATCGCGATCGGCATCGTGATCGCCGTCATCGGAGTGTTCGCCGCGCTATCTTAGCAGCCGGTGAAGACCAGCTGCCTCGCTCTCGCGTACCTGCTGTTCGCGCGTCCATTGCCCGCCCAGACCCAACCGGCGGCCAGCCACAACGTTCGCTGGTGGGAGGCCGCCGCCCTCATGGGTGTGATCGGCGTGGCCAGCCTGGCGGACCGCGGTGTCGACAGCTGGATCCAGGATCAGCGCTCGTCGCGGACCGATGCGGTCGCCCGCGGCTTTCGCAATGGGGGCCAGCCCGAAGTCGTCTTCGGCGTCGCTGGCGGGATCGTCCTGGCGGGTGTCGTCAGCGGCCGGCCGGGCCTGCGGCGCAGTGGCGTGCGTGTGCTCAGCTCGGTGGTGGTCGCCGGCGTCACGACCGCCGTCTTCAAGCGGGGCATGGGCCGGCTGCGGCCTTCGGAGACGACCGATCCGTATGTCTTCAAGCCATTCCAGCAGCACGACGCATTCCCATCGGGCCATTCCACACTCGCGTTCGCGCTGGCCACCTCACTGGGAGAAGAAGTCCACAACCGCTGGGTCACGGCCGCACTGTATGCCGGTGCGACGGGAACGGCGTGGTCCCGCCTCAACGACCACCGCCATTGGCTGTCGGACGTCGTGGCAGGCGCGGCGGTCGGCATCACTGCCGCGAAAGTCATGGAGGGCCGATGGCGGGTGTTCGGCCTCGGCCCTCCGCGATTCCTGATCGATCCACGCGGCGCCCGGGTGGAATGGCACGCCGAGTTCTAGGCGATCGCGGCCCGCGGCTGTGCCTTGGCCTCGTCATACTCGCCCTCCCAGCGGGCCATCACGACGGTCGCGAGACAATTTCCGATCAGATTGACGGTGGTGCGCGCCATGTCCATCAGCACGTCGACGCCGAGCAGCACGACCGCCGCTTCGATCGGGAGATGAAACGATGCCAGCGTGCCGGTGAGAATCACGAGGGCCGCTCGTGGCACGCCGGCGACCCCTTTGCTCGTCAGCATCAGCGTCAGCATCATGATCAGCTGCTGCCCCAGCGTCAGCGAGACACCAGCGGCCTGCGCCGCGAAGATCGACGCGACCGATAGATACAGCGTGCTGCCGTCCAGGTTGAACGAGTATCCGGTGGGCATCACGAAGGCGACGATACGGCGCGGCACGCCGATCGCCTCCATTTGCTCCATCGCCTTCGGTAAAGCCGCCTCGGACGACGCCGTCGAGAACGCAATGAGCGCGGGCTCTTTCACCGCCGCGGTGAACAGGCCGAGCGGGACCCGCACGAATCGGGCAATCGGCAGCAGAACCACGAGGCCGAACACGACCAGCGCGATGTAGAGCGTGAGGACCACCAAGCCGAGACTCTGCAGGATTCTGAGGGCTCCCCCCGCGCCGCCGTAGCGCAGCACGGCCTGACCGACCGTGAACGCGAGCGCGGCCGCGACGCCGAACGGGGCGAACTTCATGACTACACCGGTGAACTTGAACATCACGTCCGCCACCGCCTCGCAAAACCCCAGCATCGTCTCCTTCGAGCGCCCGCGCACCTGAGATAATCCGATGGCGAACAGCACGGACCAGAAGACGATCTGCAGCATCTCGTTGCTGACCGCCGCTTCGAAGAAGCTCTGCGGCACGATATGCTCGAGCACGCTGCCAACCGTGACGTGATTGCCGACCGCGGCCGCATCGGCATCCGCCGGCGCCGCCAGGGACACGCCTACGCCCGGCTTCAGAACGTTGACCGCGAGCAGTCCGATGAACAGGGCAAGGGTCGTAACGACTTCGAAATAGACGATGGATTTGAGCGCCAGGCGGCCGACCCGCTTCATGTCGTCGCCGTGCCCCGCGATCCCGACGACCAGCGTGCCGAAGATCAACGGCACGATGATCGATTTGATCATGCGCAGGAACACCGTCGAGATGGGACGCAGCGACACCGCGAACACCGGGAACAGAATCCCGATCGCCACGCCGGCGACCATGGCGACGACAATCCACTGCGTGAGGGTACGGCGGCGGAGGAAGGTCCACATAGGGCGGCGTGAAGGATAACCGCCCTCCCGAACCTCGCCTAGCTGCGCTTGATGAACGTGCCGCGCCGCAACTCCTCGTAGGCGCGCTGTAGCTCATCCTGGGTATTCATCACGATCGGTCCCTGCCACGCCACCGGTTCCTGCAACGGCTGGCCGGAAACCAGCAGGAAGCGCATGCCCTGCTCGCCAGCCTGCACCGTGATCTCGTCGCCTGAATCGAACAGCACCAGCGAGCGGTTGCCCGTTTCCTGCGGGCTTTCGCTCCCGGCGTCCCGCCCGCCCGGCGAGACGCGGTCGGTGCGGACGCCGTGCGGCGCCGAGGCGTCACGGAAGTGGCCGCTGCCTTCGAACACGTACGCGAAGGCGTGCCGCGATGACTCCACGGGAATCGTCTTGCTGACGCGCGGCGGAATCCAGACGTCCAGGTAGCGCGGATCGGCGGCGACCCCTTCGACCGGCCCCTTCTTGCCCCAGAAATCGCCGGCGACGATGCGCACGCGAGTGCCGTCATCGTCGACAACTTCGGGAATCTCTTTCGCATGAATGTCCTGATAGCGGGGATCGGTCATCTTCAGCGTACGCGGCAGATTCGCCCACAGCTGAAAGCCGTGCATCCGGCCGCGCTCGTCACCCTTGGGCATTTCCTGATGCAGAATACCGCTCCCCGCGGTCATCCATTGCACGTCGCCGGCGCCCATCGTCCCCTTGTTGCCGAGGCTGTCGCCGTGCGTGACGCTGCCGCTCAACACGTACGTGATCGTTTCGATGCCGCGATGCGGATGCCACGGAAATCCCGGGAGGTAATCCTCGGGGTGCTCGTTGCGGAAGTCGTCCAGGAGAAGAAACGGATCGAAGTCGCTGGTCTTGCCAAACCCGAATGCGCGACGCAGCCTGACACCGGCGCCCTCGAGCGTTGGCACGGATTGAGAGATCGATTTAACGGCACGGATCGACATGATAACCTCTGAGAACTGGTTGGTATGAGAACACTAACCGGTTCCCAAATTACAGTAGGGGCGCAGCAAGCTGCGCCCCTACGTTACGATCCCCGAGCTCCACGATCCGTGCCCGGTTTAGAACCCGAGCCAGTAGTTCACTTTTACGAGGAAGATGTTCTCCGACGGTCCCTGGAACAGGTCACCCAAGTCCGCCCCGCGGATGTCCCCATCGGGGCGATCCGGTATCCGACTGCTGCGCGTCCACACCACGAATAGGGTCGAGCCCGGCCGGTATTCCCACCGCAACACCGTATTGCCGCGCAACGATCGGAACGTGAAGTCGCGTCGCGCAGTGAAAAAAGGCTTCGCCGGCCCGGCCGCGCCGTCCGGATCGATCGTATCGCCCTGGGCCGTTGGGATCACGGTCCCGATGTCGACGCCGTACGTGAGCTTGCGCGTGGTGCGGGAGGTCGCAAACTCGCGCCAGCGGGAGTACGTGCCGCTTTGGATCAGCGGCTGCATGAAGAGCTCGAGCGTCAGGGTCGGTGAGAACGTGACGTTGAAGCGCGTATTCATCCCAATCGAGTTCTGAAACAGTTGCGCGAACACCACCCGCCGCCCGAAGAACTGCGTGGCAGTGGAGTCGGCGCTTGAGGACACGAATTGCGCGCCGGTCTCGTCGTGGCTCCAGCTCGGGCCGAGGGTGAGTTGAACATTGGACGCGGGCTTCAGCTGGAGTGACACATTCGCGAACTGGCTGCAGTAGTGCTCACGGTTGCAGCTCCCATCGAGCTCGGCGCCAACGACGACCCTCTTCCGGAAGTCGGTGTTCACGTTCACGGAAACGAAGTCGGAGCCCGGCGCTTTCACGACCGGCCCGCCCCGCGTGGCGCGGTCATCGAAGACCTCGGCGCGATGCATCCAAAACGACTGGATATTCCAGTAGTTATGCGGCTGAATGAATCCGAACAGCTGAAACTGCCGGTTGGTCACGTCTCCAGCGAAGTTGTACTTCTGCTGGCCGCCGACAATGAAGAACAGCTGCCGGTACCAGGAGGTGGGCTTGGTCCATTGCGGAAACAGGTTCGCGCCCATGTAGATGAAATCGTTCGGCTGGAAGAAGGTGATGTCGTTGGCGTCGAATCCCGGCGAGCGAATGTTGGTCTGGACCTCCCACAGCAGCTTTCCCTGCTCGTGCGAAAGCCGCGCGTAGCCGCCGTAGCCGCGCAGCGCCGTGCGCGTCGAATCGAGCTGATCGCGATCGGGTCGCTGGAAATAGTGCAGCGGCGAGCGCTGAATCCCGAGCATCGCCGCGGCGTCTCCCGACACCTGGGTCCCCGCGGCCTGAGCGAGCAACCGGTAGTTCCGGTTCGAGAACCACATCTCGGTGCCAACGCCGAGTGCCTCGCTATGGTGCGAGAGGCTTCCGATGGCGAACGGATCGTTGCTGAGGTCGCGATACACCGACGTTCCCATGACCCGGAGCTGGGTGGCGCCGCCGCGCAGATCCTTCTGCACGCGCCCCACGAAATAGTTCGTGGGCGGCTCGACCATGTTGCTGACGCGCGTCAGGTCGCTGCGCTGCACGGTGGCGCGTTCGCGGCGAGTCACGGCGTCGAGCGCGCCGATCGACCACCCGCTCGGCGTGCGACCGGTCAGTTTCGCGGCACCGAGGATCGTCGCGCTCTCCGGAACGTCCGCGAACTTATTGAGCGTGTCCCGCATCGGCCCCAGTTGCGGCGCCCGCCCGATGCGCCGGGTACTGAGCAGGTTCATGGGGGAGACGTTAGAGCAGAAGAAGCAATTGAAGGGGCCCAGGCCGAAATACCCGACCCCTTCGACGAAGAAGGGGCGCTTCTCGTCAAAGGTGGTTTCGACGTCCGTGAGATTGACGACAGCCGGATCGACCTCCACCTGCCCGAAATCGGGATTCACCGTCGCGTTGAGCGTGAGGTTCGACGTCAGCAGCACCCGCGCGTCCGCACCCAGGCGGCCATCGAGCGCGTGCGGATCATAAAACGGGTCTTTCGTGTCACCCGGAATATTGGATGACCGGCCCACAACGTACGGCAGTAGCTCGGCGCGCCCCGGCGCGCTCGTGATGATAAGCCCGTGCAGATGCCCAAAGCGGGGAGGGCCGCCGGTCTCCTGCAGACCCCAGAACGACCACTGCGACAGCTCGTTCAGCCGGTTGTCCTGCCGCCAGATCTGCATGCCCCAGGTCTGCTCGGCCGTCGTCGACGGAAATCGCAGCTGCGAGAAGGGAATACGCATCTCGGCCGTCCAGCCGAGCGAATCGATGGTGGTTTTGACCTCCCACACCGGATCCCAGGATGGATCGCCGCCGCCGCCGAGCCCGTTGGCGTCCTGCTTCACACCCGAGGGGTTCACGAGGAAAAACAGACGCCCGATATGGTCGTGATAGGTGTCGAAGATGACCTGCAGATAGTCGGAGCTGAAATCGGCGTCCCGGCGCGCGAGCACGGTGCGGACGCCGCGCGCACCGGAGTCCTCCAACATGCGCGCGCCGACGTACAGCGCCGCGCCGTCGAACGCGAACCGCACCTCGGTGCGTTGGGTAGCGGGCTGCCCTTCGTGCGGCTGATTCTGGCGGAAATCGGTGGCCGGCGGCGCCGAATGCCAGACCGCCTCGTCGGCGGCCGGGAAAGGTTGCGGCTCTGACTGGAGCCTTACAATCTCCCACGTTAGATATGTCTCACCGATGACACCCTCCGGACCTGAGGCGCCTGCCGCGCCTCCCGCAGCAGCACCCGTCCCCGTACCGCCCAATCACCTGCCGCCACGCATCCAGCGGCTGGCGGACATCTCTCAGAACCTGTGGTGGAGCTGGCAGCTCGACGCGCGTGAGCTGTTCCACCGCATCGACCGCCGCTTGTGGGAAGGCACACGGCACAACGCCGTGCAGTTTCTGCGGCAGGTCTCCCCAGACCGTCTCGAGGAACACGCCAGGGATCCGATTTCGCTGGAGCGCTACGATCGCGTGGTGCGGCGGTTCGAGCTGCTGACCCAGAAGAACGGCACCTGGTTTGCACGCCGATACCCCGAACTGCTGAACCGGTCGATTGCGTACTTCTCCGCGGAATTCGCCCTGCACCGCTCACTCCCGATCTATTCCGGCGGCCTCGGCGTGCTCGCAGGCGACCATTGCAAGGAAGCGTCCGACCTAGGCGTCCCGCTGATTGGGGTCGGCCTCTACTATCACGGCGGCTATTTCGATCAACAGATCGGCCTCGATGGATGGCAGCGCGATACCGATGATCCCGTCGATCCCACGGTGAACCCCGTCGTTCGGGTCAACGGCTCTGACGGCAAGCCGTGCGTGGTCGCGGTCACCATCTCCGGTCGCGAGGTCCGGGTCGGCGCGTGGCGCGTCATGGTGGGGCGGATTCCCGTTTACCTGCTCGATACCGACCTCGAATCCAACGATCCAGGCGACCGCCAGTTGACGGCGCGCCTGTACACGAGCGCGCCGGAATGGCGCCTGCGGCAGGAGTGGGTGCTCGGGGTAGGCGGCGTCCGTCTCCTGCGTGCCCTCGGCATTCAGCCGGACGTCTGGCATGCGAACGAGGGGCACGCGGCCTTCATGTTCATCGAGCGCATGCGCGAGCTGACCGGCAAGGGTCTCAACGCGGCACAGGCGGAAGCGCAGATCCGCGCGACGAGCCTGTTCACGACGCACACGCCGGTTGCCGCGGGGCACGACGTTTTTACCACCGAGCAGCTCGAGCAAGTAACCGGGCCATTCTGGAACACGATGGGTCTCACCCGCGACCAATTCATGGCGCTCGGAAAACCAGGCGCGGACGATGGGCGCTTCGAAATGACCGTGCTCTCACTGCGACTGGGTGGCCGCGTGAACGCCGTGTCCGCTCGACACCGCGAAGAATCACGCCGCATCTGGCGCTGGATGTGGGGAAACAAGCCGGCCACGGAAGTTCCGATCGACCACGTGACCAATGGCGTGCACCTCAGCACGTGGATGGCGCGGCCGATTCGGGATCTCCTGGCCAAATCCCTCGGGTCCGATTGGGAACTTGAGGCTGAACCGGCGGCGGTCGCCGCCGCAGTACGCGCGGTCGATGATGACCGGCTGTGGGCCGTCCACGACAGCCTCCGCCAACTGCTCTTTCACTACATCCGGGAGGAGGCGCGACATCGCTGGCGCGATAAATGGAAGGATGCGGCGCAACTGGCCGCATCCGGCGCGCTCCTTTCACCCGCCGTCCTCACGATCGGATTCGCCCGGCGGTTCGCGACCTACAAGCGCGCCGACCTGCTCCTCCGCGATCGGGAACGGCTGCGGCGCTTGTTGACCGACCCGCGCCATCCCGTCCAGATCATCTTCGCGGGCAAGGCGCATCCAGCCGATGACCCGGGCAAGCGCGTACTCCAGCAGGTGTTCATGGCCGCGCGGGATCCCGGCTTCGAGGGCAGGATCGCCTTCCTCGAGGATTACGAGCTCCACCTAGCGCATCGCCTGGTCGCCGGCGTCGACCTGTGGCTCAATCTGCCACGGGTGCCGCTCGAGGCCTGCGGCACGAGCGGTATGAAGGCGGCGTTGAACGGGGTGCCGCAGCTGGGAACGCTGGATGGCTGGTGGGCCGAGGGGTACACGGCCGAGAACGGATGGGCGATACCGCTCGCGTCGGGGGAAGGGGACCAGGACCAACAGGACATGGAGCATCTGTTTGGCCTGCTCGAAGACAAAGTGGTTCCGATGTACTACGATCGACTCCCTGGCCAGCACTCCGTGGAGTGGGTACATATGATGAAAGGGGCGCTGGCGGTCGCGGTGGAACGCTTCACCACGCGCCAGATGCTTCAGGCATACGTCACACGGTACTACGTTTCCGCTGCGGCCGGCGAAGCGAGTCCCGGCACTCCACCACTGTAGCAAACGAGGGTGCGTTGAAGACCCGGGTTCTCCATGTCACCGCCGAGCTGTGGCCGTACGCCCGCACGGGCGGACTAGGCCAGGCGGTCGCCGATATCGCCGATCATCAGGCGGCGAGCGGGACGGAGAGCCACGTCGTCCTGCCGCTGTATCGCGAGGCCCGCGCCCACGCGGGGAAAATCGAGCCGCTCACCGAACCATTCACCGTCGTCAGCGGGGGGCGGCGCGAGGAGGTGCGCGTCTGGCACCAGGTCGGTGACGACTATCCGAAGACGATGTTTCTCGAGCACAACCCGTCGTTCGACCGCCCGGGTCTTTATGGCGATCCGAGGGGCGACTATGCGGACAACCCGCAGCGCTTCGCCTTGTTCGCGTCCGCAGCGATCGAGATCGCGCGGCGCTTCGGCGAAGGCACGCTGATCATGCACGCGCACGATTGGCACGCCGCACTCGTCCCGGTCTTCCTGCGTCGTGTCTACCGCGATGAGCCTGACCTGCAGCGCCTGCCCTGCGTCTTGACGGTGCACAACGGCGGGTTTCAGGGCGTGTACCCGTATGAAGTGCTCAAGCAGATCGGTCTCCCCGACGACATGTGGTCGCCTGATTACATGGAGTGGTACGGCCGGCTCAACTACCTGAAAGGCGGGCTGCACTACGCCGACATGGTGACGACGGTCAGCCCGACGCATGCGTTCGAGCTGCTGACCGACGTCGGCGGGTTCGGCTTGCAACACAGCTTCCGCCAGCTCGGCGACCGCCTGGTCGGCATCCGCAACGGCATCGACATCAAGAAGTGGAATCCGGCGGACGACGCCCTAATCCCCGCGCGTTTCACGCCCGACGACATGTCGGGGAAGGCTCACTGCAAGGCGACGCTGCAGGAGGCATGGGGCCTGCCGCGGCGCGCCGACGTGCCGCTGTTCGGGATGAGCGCGCGCCTGGTCGCGCAGAAGGGGCTCGATCAGATCGTCGCGTCACAGTCGCTGCGGCTGCTCGATGCGCAATTCATTTTCCTGGGCGCCGGCGAGGCGCAGTTCGAGAACGCGCTGCGCGAGCTGGCGACTCGTTTCCCGACACG